>CAZYIP010000063.1:0-18493 GCA_964646895.1 uncultured Salinisphaerales bacterium
GGGCTGGCACATGATGTGCATCAGGGCTCGCGACACCACAGGGGGGACGCAATGGCACGGGTAGAGGGCGAGACGACGCAGGGCGCGCCGGAAAAAAAGTCGGGCGGCTTTGCAAAGTTGCTGATCATCAGCCTGGTATTGATTGTCGCCGTGAGCGGCGGCGTCACCGCTGCGCTGTTCATCACCGGCGCGGTTGGCGGGACAGCCGATGCCAGGGCGGCAGCCGACGCGGCCGAGCCGAAAGAGAAGCCGCCGCTGTATCTCTCGCTCGATCCGCCTCTCGTGGTGAATTTTCAGCATCAGGGCCGGGTCAGTTATCTGCAGGTCGGCATCGACGTGATGAGCCGCGATCAGGCGTTGCTGGATCAGGTCAAGAACAGCATGCCGGTCGTTCGCAACAACCTGATCCTGTTGTTCAGCAATCAGCAGTTCGACACCCTCAACTCGCGGGAAGGCAAGGAAAAGCTGCGCCAGGAGGCGTTGCAGGCGGTACGCACCATCGTCGCGGGGGCGACGGGCGGCGACGCCTCCGGAGTCGAGCAGATCTACTTCACCAGCTTCGTGATGCAGTGATGGCTGCCGACGATCTCCTTTCCCAGGACGAAATCGACGCGCTGCTGCACGGTGTCGATCAGGGCGACGTCGCGACCGAGGAGGAAGGTCCGCCGCCCGGCACGGTCGCCAGCTATGACTTCAACAGTCAGGATCGCATCGTGCGCGGGCGGATGCCCACGCTGGAAATGATCAACGAGCGCTTCGCGCGCCATTTTCGCATCAGCCTGTTCAACATGCTGCGCCGCACGGCCGAAATCAGCGTCAGCGGCGTGCAGATGCTCAAGTTCGCGGAATACGTACGCAGTCTGTTCGTACCCACCAGCCTCAGCCTGGTGCGCATCCGGCCCCTGCATGGCACCGCGTTGTTCGTGATCGACCCCAAACTGGTGTTTCTGGTGGTGGACCACTTCTTCGGCGGCGACGGGCGCTTTCCGGCCAAGATCGAGGGGCGTGAATTCACGCCCACGGAAGTGCGTGTGATCCAGATGTTGCTGAAGCACGCGTTTCACGATTTGACGGAGTCGTGGGGGCCGGTGCTGCCGGTGGAGTTCGAATACCTGAACTCCGAGGTCAATCCGCAATTCGCCAACATCGTGAGCCCGACGGAAGTGGTTGTGGTGTCCACTTTCCGCATCGAGATGGATGGCGGCGGCGGCAGCCTGCACGTCACCATGCCGTACTCCATGGTCGAACCGATCCGCGATGTGCTCGACGCCGGCGTGCAAAGCGACCGTTCCGAGGTCGACGAACGCTGGATCCGGGCGCTGCGGCGCGAGATGCGCGAAGCCCCGGTCGATCTGGACTGCACCCTGACCCGAACAACCCTGACTCTGCGCGAGGTATTGCGCCTCAAGGCTGGCGACATCATTCCGGTGGAGCTTCCCAGGATGGTCACCGTGCGCGCGGAAAACGTGCCCGTGCTGCGGGGTACGTTCGGCGTTTCCCGGGGCAATAACGCGATCAAGATCAGCGAGCCGATCGAGCGCAGTGACTAGGGCCTGTTAATAAAGTGGAAGGAAAGCGATGAGCGACGAGAAAAATACCGACCCCGACAATGCGAGCGCCGAGGATATGTGGGCCGAGGCCATGGCCGAACAGGCGGCCGCCGAGCAGGCCACGGCCGAGCAGCCCGGGGCGGAGACGCCCGCGGGCGGCGCCGCGGAGGCGGTGGCCGAACCGCCGCAGGCCGATGCGTCGAAATCAGGTGGAGGCTATGCCCGCGCCGAATTCGATCCACTGGACACCGAAGGGCCGGGGGGCGAGGACGACGAGGATAATGACGTCAACATGGAGGTCATCCTCGACATCCCGGTCAACGTGTCCATGGAGATCGGGCGCACGCGCATTCCCATTCGCAATCTTCTGCAACTCAACCAGGGTTCGGTGGTGGAACTCGACCGGCTCGCCGGCGAGCCCATGGACGTGCTGGTCAACGGCACCTTGATCGCGCACGGCGAGGTGGTGGTGGTGAACGAAAAGTTCGGCATCCGTCTCACCGACGTGATCAGCCCGGCCGAGCGGGTCAGGAAGCTGAGATGATGCGGCTCGCGCGACGCCTCGTGCCTGCCGCGGCGCTGCTGCCCGCGACCGCGTTCGCGGCGGCCGGCGCCGGTGGCAACGGCAGTGCGGCGGCGCCGGAATTGCTGTCGAATCCGGCGCTGGGCGCGGGTTATCTGCTGCAGCTGGTCATCGGATTGGTGGTGGTGCTGGCGGGAATCGCCGCACTCGCGTGGCTGATGCGCCGTGTCACCCGCTTCCAGTCGGCCGCGGGTGATCGCCTGCGTGTGCTGGGCGGGCTGTCGGTGGGTGCTCGCGAGCGGGTGGTGCTGATCCAGGCCGGGGAAGAGCAGTTGCTGGTCGGCGTCGCGTCCGGCCAGGTACGCATGCTGCATGTGCTCCGGCAACCGCTGCCGCCGCCGGCAGCGCGCGCCCAGGGACCCGAAGGCGACAGCTTCGCCCGGCGTCTCGCCCAGTCGCTGCACGGTGCGCGGGGCCGGCAATGACGCCGCGGCGCGTTTTGCTGATTGCCGCGCTGGTCCTGGCGCCCGCGGCGACCGCGCTGGCGGCGCCCGGGCTCGGCGTGATGACGGTGACGCCGGCGCCCGACGGCGGGCAGACCTACAGCATCAGCATCCAGGTGCTGGCGCTGATGACCGCGCTGAGCTTTCTGCCGGCGGCGCTCATCATGATGACCTCGTTCACGCGGGTGCTGATCGTGCTGGCGATTCTGCGCCAGGGGCTGGGCACGGCGCAGACTCCGTCCAATCAGATTCTCGCCGGGCTGGCGCTGTTTCTGACCGTGTTCATCATGTTTCCCGTGTTCCAGCAGGGCTACACCCAGGCTGTCGTCCCTTACATGGGCGGGGACATCGATGCCGCGACTGCGCTGCAACGGGTCGCCGAGCCGCTGCGCGGTTTCATGCTGCACCAGACGCGGGAGTCGGATCTGGCGCTGTTCACGCACCTGTCCGGACGCGACAAGCTCGACTCGCCCGCCGCGGTGCCGTTTTCGCTGCTGGTGCCGGCGTTCGTCACCAGTGAGCTGAAAACCGCGTTCCAGATCGGCTTTCTGATCCTGATCCCGTTTCTGGTGATCGACCTGGTGGTGGCCAGCGTACTCATGTCGATGGGCATGGTGATGCTGTCGCCGCTGATCATTTCGCTGCCGTTCAAGCTCATGCTGTTCGTGCTGGTGGACGGCTGGACGCTGGTCATGGGCACGCTGGCGTCCAGTTTCTACACCTGAGGAAATCATGCCGTGACCCCGGATACCGTCATGTCGATCGGCCAGGATGCGTTGCGTGTCACCGTGCTGCTGGCGGCACCGCTGTTGCTGACCGCGCTCGCCGCCGGCCTCGCCATCAGCCTGCTGCAAGCGGCGACGCAGGTGCAGGAGATGACGCTCAGCTTCATTCCGAAGCTGATCGCGATGGCGATCGCGGTGCTGGTGGCGGGCCACTGGATGCTGATGATAGCGATCGACTTCACCCAGCGTCTGTACGCCAGCATTCCCTCGCTGATCGGATGATCGATGGCGGCCTCCGGTTTTCTCACCGTGACCGATGCCCAGCTCACCGGCTGGCTGGCCGGATTGCTGTGGCCGTTCATGCGCATCGGAGCGACCCTGACGGCGATGCCGTTTCTCGGCGCGATCCTGATCCCCGTGCGCGTGCGCCTCGGGCTCTCGCTGCTGCTGGCCTGGTTCGTTGCGCCGCTGATTCCGCCCATGCCGGAGGTGCCGCTGCTCAGTCTCGCCTCGATGCTGATCAGCGCCCAGCAGGTGCTGATCGGGCTGGCCATGGGCTTCATCCTGCAACTGGTGTTCAGTGCCTTCTCCATCGCCGGCGAGAATATCGCCATGACCATGGGCCTGGGTTTCGCCCAACTGACCGATCCCCAGAGTGGCACGCAAGCGCCCGTGGTCGGCCAGTATTACGCGATCCTGGTCATGCTGCTGTTTCTCGCCCTCAACGGCCATCTGGTGCTGATCGAGCTGCTGGTCAAGAGCTTTTCGGGGCTGCCGGTCGGCTTGCACGGCCTGAGCGGCGACAGCTTCTGGCGGCTGGTCGGCTGGGCCGCGCACATGTATGTGGCCGCAGTGCTGGTGGCGCTACCGGCGCTTGCGGCACTGCTGCTGGTGAATCTGTCGTTCGGGGTCATCACCCGTGCGGCCCCGCAACTGAATATTTTCGCGGTGGGATTTCCCATGACCATCCTGGTGGGCTTCGTGATCGTGCTGGCCACGGTGCCGACGGTTGAACCGCACGTGCGCGAGCTGCTGCTGGCTGCATTCCGGCTCGTTGCGCGCATGACGGGGGGCTGACGTGGCCGAGGACAGCGGGCAGGAACGCACCGAACAAGCCACTCCGAAGCGCCTGCGCGAAGCGCGCGAGAAAGGTGATATCGCCCGCTCGCGCGAGCTCGCCACCATGGCAGTGCTGTTGGCCGCGGCGCTGGGCCTGCTGATGACCGGTCGCTACGCGGTCGAGCGCATGGCGTCGCTCATGCGACAGGGTCTGGCGGTTCCGCGCGCTGTGTTGCTGGATCCGGCATTGCTGCCGCAGTGGCTCGGTCATGCGCTGACCGGCATGTTGCTGGTGCTGGCGCCGGTGCTGGCGATTCTGGTGGTGGCGGCGCTGGCCGGGCAGTTTGCGCTCGGCGGCGTTGCCTTCAGTCCGGCGGGACTGGCGCCGAAGCTGGAGAAACTGGATCCGGTCAAGGGCCTGCAGCGGTTGTTCTCATGGCGCGCGCTGGCGGAATTCCTGAAGGCGATCGCCAAGTGTCTGCTGGTGGGTGTGGTGGCCGTCCTGGTACTGCGCCACGAGATGCCGCGCCTGCTCATGCTCGGGCGCGAGCCGCTGCAACCCGCGCTGGCCGATGCCGTCACGCTGCTGGTGCATGCATTTGTCTGGCTGGCCTCGGCGCTGGTCCTGGTGGCGGCGGCAGATGTGCCGTTTCAGCTCTGGGATCACGCGCGCAAGCTGCGCATGACGCGCCAGGAGCTGCGCGACGAGGCCAAGGAAACCGAAGGTAATCCGCAAATGCGCGCCCGCGTGCGCCAGGTCCAGCGCGAGATGGCGCGACGGCGAATGATGGAGGCGGTTCCCACCGCCGACGTGGTCATTACCAATCCGACCCACTACGCGGTGGCGCTCAGCTACGACGACTCCCGCGCCGGTGCGCCGCGGCTGGTTGCCAAGGGCGCCGACCTGATCGCCGCCGAAATCCGCCGTCGTGCCGAGGCGGCTGCCGTGCCCGTCGTACCGGCGCCGCCGCTGGCGCGGGCGATTTTCCACAACACGGAACTGGATCAGGAGATCCCGCGCGCACTCTATCTGGCGGTGGCCCAGGTGCTGGCCTACGTCTACCAGCTCCGCGCCGGCGCGCACCCGGCGCCGCTGCCGGCGCTGCGCGTACCGGCGGAGCTGAGTGGTAACCAGACCGATTCCCTCTCCCTTGAGGGAGAGGGTTAGGGAGAGGGTGCATGGCCGGTTTTTCACCCCTCTCCCCAACCCTCTCCCCGCTTGCGGGGAGAGGGGGCGATTGATGGGGCTGATTTGAAAGGGACTGATTTGATGGGGAGTAAGTAATGGCTGCTTCCGAGAACGCCATGCTGCGCCGGCTGCGCGGGGTGAACCTGGCGCTGCCGCTTCTGGTGACTTCGATTCTGGCGATGATGGTGCTGCCGTTGCCGGCACTGGCGCTGGATCTGCTTTTCACCTTCAACATCACGCTGTCGCTGATCGTGCTGCTGGTCACGGTCTACACGCTGCGCCCGCTCGATTTCGCGGTGTTTCCGACCGTGCTGCTGGTCGGCACTTTGCTGCGCCTGTCGCTGAACGTGGCGTCCACGCGCGTGGTGCTGCTGCGCGGCCATGAAGGAACCGCCGCCGCCGGCCACGTGATCGAGGCGTTCGGGCAGTTCGTGGTGGGTGGCAACTATGCGGTCGGCCTGGTGGTGTTCGCGATCCTCGTCATCATCAACTTCGTGGTGGTCACCAAGGGTGCGGGGCGGGTCTCCGAGGTCAGCGCCCGCTTTACGCTGGATGCCATTCCGGGCAAGCAGATGGCGATCGACGCCGATCTCAACGCCGGCATCATCACCCAGGAGGAGGCGCGCACCCGGCGCGAGGAAGTCTCCCAGGAGGCCGACTTCTACGGCTCCATGGACGGCGCCAGCAAGTTTGTCCGCGGTGATGCCATCGCCGGCATCCTGATCCTGTTCATCAACATCATCGGCGGCCTGGCCGTGGGCATGCTGCAGCATGACATGAGTCTGTCCCAGGCGACTCACAATTACGTGCTGCTGACCATCGGCGACGGCCTGGTGGCGCAGATCCCGGCGCTGCTGCTGTCTACCGCCGCGGCAATTATCGTCACCCGCGTATCCAGCGCCCAGGACATGGGCCAGCAGGTGATGCGGCAGTTGCTCAGCAACCCCCGTGCGCTGGCCATCACGGCGGCGATCATCGGCGCGCTCGGCCTGGTGCCGGGCATGCCCAATGTGGTGTTCATGGGATTTGCCGCGATATTTGCCGGTGCCGCCTGGCTGACCGCACGCCGCCAGCGGGCGGTGGAAGCGGAAACGGTCGAAACCGAACAGGCGTTCGAGGCTCCGGCGGAGACGCGCGAACTGGGCTGGGACGACGTCACCACCGTCGACATCGTGGGTCTGGAGGTCGGCTACCGGCTGATTCCGCTGGTCGACAAGGAACAGGACGGCCAGCTCATGGCGCGCATCAAGGGCGTGCGCCGCAACCTCTCGCAGGAGCTGGGATTCCTGATCCAGCCGGTGCACATCCGCGACAATCTGGACCTGGCACCCGGTGCCTATCGCATCACCCTGATGGGTGTGCCGATTGCCGAGGACGAAGTGCACCCGGACCGCGAGCTGGCGATCGACCCGGGCAAGGTCTATGGCGAGATCGAGGGCATCCCGACCCGCGATCCGAGCTTCGGGCTGAAGGCGGTATGGATCGATCCGGGGCTGCGCGAGCGTGCACAAACGCTGGGCTACACGGTGGTGGACGCGAGTACGGTGATCGCCACCCATCTGAGCCAGGTGCTGCAGAACCACGCGCACGAACTGCTGGGCCACGAGGAAGTGCAGCAGTTGCTCGATCGCCTGGCGGAGCACTCGCCCAAGCTGGTGGAGAACCTGGTGCCGAAGCTGCTGCCCCTGGGCACGGTGCTCAAGGTTCTGCAGAACCTGCTGGCGGAAAACATCCCCATCCGCGACCTGCGTACGATCGCCGAATCTTTGGCGGAGCACGGCGCCAAGAGTCAAGACCCCGACGCCCTGACCGCCGCCGTGCGGCTGGCGCTGTCGCGCTCGATCATCCAGCACATCAACGGCATGGCCCGGGAGTTGCCGCTGATGACGCTCGACCCCGCATTGGAACGTATCTTGCAGAAGGTCAATGGCAGCGACGAAGGTCCGGGGCTGGAACCCGCGCTCGCGGAGCGCCTGCTCAAGGCGGTGAGCGCGGCGGCGCAACGCCAGGAGACGGCCGGTGAACCGGTGGTGCTGGCGGTATCGCAGAGCATCCGGCCGTGGCTGGCCCGGTGGTTGCGGCAATCGGTTCGGGGGCTGCACGTACTGGCCTACAACGAGATCCCGGCAAACAAGCAGATTCGGGTGATTGCCACCCTGGGGGCGCAGGACAGGGCGGTGGCGTGAAAACGGCGGCAGACGGATAACAAACCATGAAGATCAAACGTTTTTTTGCGGTGGACATGCGCCAGGCGATTCGCCAGGTGCGTGAGGCGCAGGGGCCGGATGCGGTGATCCTGTCGAGCCGTTCGGTGGATGGCGGTATCGAGATCATCTCCGCCATCGACTTCGACCAGGATCTGGTTGCGGAGATGGCTGCGCAGCCGGCCGACCTGGTGAGCGAACGTACACCACGAATGCCGACCGGGCTGGTCGCTGGCGAAGGGGAGCGCGACGAGGCGCCCGAGCCATTCCCGGCGGACCCGGCGCCGGAGCCACCGCCGCGCCCGGAGGTCGTCTGGGCGCAGGATCCCGCGATCAGCGAGCTGCAACGCGAGCTCAAGCAAATGAAGGATCTGCTCCAGGATCAGCTGTCCCAGCTTGCCTGGAACGACTTCTCGCGCCGCGAGCCGCTGCGCGCCCAGCTTCTGGGCCGGTTGCTGAAGCTGGGACTGGCGCCGCCGCTGGCCCGCGAAATCGCCGCCTCCATCAATCAGTTCAGCGATCCTGACGGCGCCTGGCGCGAAGCGCTGCTGACGCTGATCGAGCGCCTGCCGGTCAGTGGCGACGCGGTGCTCAATCATGGCGGCGTGGTGGCGCTGGTCGGCCCGACCGGCGTCGGCAAGACCACCACCGTCGCCAAGCTCGCGGCGCGCTACGCGCTGCGCCACGGCCCGCAGCAGGTGGCGCTGATTACCACCGATGCCTATCGCGTCGGGGCGCAAAAGCAGCTTCTGACCTACGGGCGCATTCTCGATGCGCCGGTCCATGTGGTGGCCGGCGATCGCGATCTGGCGGATGCGGTGCGAGCGCTCGCCGATCGCGGGCTGGTACTGATCGACACTGCCGGCATGAGTCAACGCGACCTGCGTCTGTCGGAGCAGTTCGCGCGCCTGTCGGCGGTGGCCGAGGTCCGCAGCTATCTGGTGGCTTCGGCCAACACCCAGCACGCCGTGCTCGAAGACGTGGTGCGCGCGTTCGATCGCTCGCGCCTGGCGGGCTGCATCGTCACCAAGATCGATGAAGCCGTTTCGCTGGGCGCGGCGCTGTCCGTCGCCGTTCGCCACGACCTGCCGCTGGCCTACGTCGCCGATGGCCAGCAGGTACCGGAGGATCTGCACCCGGCGCGGGCACATCATCTCGTCAGCCGGGCGGTGGCGCTGGCGCGGCGCTACGACACCGACGACGCCGAAATCATCAGGCTGGTGCAACCGGGGGTGAAAAGACATGGCTGATTCTCCTCCGGATCAGGCGGCCGGTCTGCGCCACCTGACCGATGCCCGGCCGGTGCGGGTCATCGCCGTGGCCAGCGGCAAGGGCGGTGTCGGCAAGACCAGCGTATCGGTCAACCTGGCGGTGGGGCTGAGCCAGCTCGGACGCCGGGTGATGCTGCTGGACGCGGACCTGGGCCTCGCCAACGTGGATGTCATGCTCGGCTTGCAGCCGCGGGCCAACCTGTCGCATGTACTCGACGGCAGCCGCACGCTGGAAGAGGTTCTTGTCGATGGTCCGGGGGGAGTGCGCATCGTGCCGGCCTCGTCCGGGATCGCGCGCATGGCGGATCTGTCGCCGGCGGAGCATGGCGGCCTGATCCGCGCCTTCAGCACGCTGACCATGCCGCTCGACGTGCTCATCGTGGATACGGCGGCGGGCGTCTCCGATGCGGTTGCGCGATTTACCCGCGCGGCCCAGGAGATCCTGGTGGTGGTGTGCGACGAGCCGGCCTCGATCACCGATGCCTACGCCCTCATCAAGGTACTCAGCCGCGATCATGGCGTCACCCGCTTCCGCATGCTCGCCAACATGGTGCCCGGCGAGGAGGCCGGGCAACGGCTGTACCGCAAGCTTTCCCTGGTATGCGACCGCTTTCTCGACGTGGTGGTGCGCTACGCCGGTGCGATTCCCTACGATCAGGCGCTGCGCGCCGCCATCCAGCGCCAGCGTGCCGTGGTCGAGGCCACGCCTGCCTGCCCGGCTTCACGCGGATTCAAGAAACTGGCCCGGGCTGCCGATAGCTGGAGCATGCATGCGGGTCCGCAAGGGCACCTGGAGTTCTTCGTGGAGCGCATGGTGGCCGCGGTGCGCGCGCCCGGCGATCTGACGGTGGCCGGGCCATGAGTTACCCGCAGGCGGACCTGATGGATCGGGAGCGGCTGGTGCGTGAGCACATTGGCCTGGTCAACCGGATCGCGTACCACCTGCTTGGGCGCCTGCCGGCGAGCGTGCAGATGGAAGACCTGACCCAGGCCGGCGTCATCGGCCTGCTGGAGGCGTCGCGCCAATACGACGTGTCGCAGGGGGCGAGCTTCGAAACCTACGCGGGTATCCGCATACGCGGCGCGATGCTCGATGAGTTGCGGCGCATGGACTGGGCGCCGCGCTCGGTGCATCGCAAGGCGCGACAGATGGCGGATGCGGTCACCGAAGTCGAGAACCGCGAAGGCCGCCCGGCGGCGGCGGCGGAGATTGCGGAGCAGCTTGGCGTCGGTGTGGACGAATACCACGACTGGCTGGCGGATGTGGCGGGGCAGCGCATCTTCAACATGGAAGACCTGCTGCCCCCGGACGGCAACGCCGAGGAGCTGTTCGCCGATCCGGGCGCGGTGGCACCGGGAGAGGCGGTGGAGGAGGAAGACTTCAAGCGCGCGCTGGCGGAGGCGATCGGAAAACTGCCGGAACGGGAGAAGCTGGTTTTGTCACTGTATTACGACGAGGAACTCAATCTGCGCGAAATCGGAGAAGTGCTGGGGGTAAGCGAATCGCGCGTTTCGCAGATCAACAGTCAGGCGCTGGTACGGTTGCGCGCCCACATGGGCGAGTGGATAGGGGGCGGGCGCGGTGCCCGCACCGCCTGAGTGTGCGGCAAGACGCCTGCAGCAGGGGCAGAAATGGACAAGAACATGAAGATCCTGATCGTGGACGATTTCTCGACGATGCGTCGCATCATCAAGAATCTGCTTCGCGATCTCGGATTCAACAACGTGGCCGAAGCCGACGACGGGCACACCGCGTTGCCGATGCTCGAATCGGGCAATTTCGATTTCCTCATCACCGACTGGAACATGCCGGAGATGCCGGGGATCGATCTGCTCAAGGCAGTGCGCGCGCACGAATCCCTGAGTGCGCTGCCGGTGCTGATGGTCACCGCCGAGGCCAAGCGCGATCAGATCGTGGAGGCGGCCCAGGCGGGCGTCAACGGCTACATCGTCAAGCCCTTCACCGCGGAAACGCTGAAGGAAAAGGTCGAACGCATCTTCGAGCGTATCGGTAGCACGGCATGAACGCCGGGGCGGATGCGGCCATGGAGAAAGCCGTGCAACAGGACGAAATCCCGTGGCTGGAGCGCGCGCGGGAAGTGGTGGCGCGGATCGAACTGAATGACGAAGCCGCCGCCCGCAGCCTGGTGGACGAACTCGCGCACGTGCGCGAGATGGAGCTTTTTCGCGAGATCGGCAAGCTGACGCGCGATCTGCACGAAGCGCTGAACGCCTTTCGCCTGGATGGTCGTCTGAGCGAGCTGGCCAGCCGCGAAATTCCCGACGCCAAGGAGCGCCTCAACCACGTCATCGTGCTCACCGAACGGGCCGCGAACCGGACGCTGACAGCGGTCGAAACGGGCCTGCCCCAGGCCGAGGCGCTGGGCACCGAAGCACGCCGCCTGCGGGATCAATGGCAGCGCTTTCGCGCGCGGGCCATGGCGGCCGACGAGTTTCGCGGCCTGGCGCGCGGCGTCGACGAGTTTCTCGGCCGCGTCGACACCGATACCGAAGCATTGCGATCGCAGCTTTCCGAGATCCTGATGGCGCAGGACTTCCAGGATCTGACCGGCCAGGTCATCCGCCGCGTCATCGATCTGGTGCACGACGTGGAAGAAAGCCTCATCGGGCTGTTGCGTGTCTCCGGCGGGCGCCTCACCGAGACGGGTTCCGCGCCCCGGGAGACGGAAACGCACGGCGGCGCCGGGCCGGTGGTGCCCGGCGTGGAGCACGGCGAGGTGGTCAACGGGCAGGACGACGTGGACGACCTGCTGTCGAGCCTCGGCTTCTAGGGGCTCTGCGCCGCCATGATCCAGGACGAAGAAATACTCCAGGACTTTCTCGTCGAAGCGGGCGAAATTCTGGATCAGCTCGGCGCCCAGCTCGTGGACCTGGAGCAGCACGGCGATGATCGGGAGTTGCTCAACGCCATCTTCCGCGCGTTCCATACCGTCAAGGGCGGTGCGGGATTCCTCGGCCTGACGCCGATGGTGGAAGTCTGTCATCGCGCCGAGGACGTGTTCAACGCCCTGCGCCAGGGTGAGCGCAGCGTCGACGGCGCGCTGATGGACGCGGTGTTGCAGGCGCTGGATGCGGTCAATGCCATGTTCGAGCAGGTGCGTGCCGGCGCCGAGCCGGGTGCGGCCGCCCCCGACCTGCTGCACACGCTGGAGCGGCTGTTGCAGGAACCGGCGAGCCCGGAGGCCGTGCCGGCACGCGATGCGGCCGACGCCGCCTTCGACGCGATGCTGGCGGATGCCACGGCACAGACGGCAACACCCGCAGCCGACAGCGACGAGATCACGGACGCCGAGTTCGAGCAGTTGCTGGACGCGATTCACGGTCCCGCCGGCCAGGCGACCGGGGCCGCCGATGCGCCGGCGGATACCTCCGCTTCCGGCGAGCAACTGGACGACATGAGCGAGGACGAGTTCGAGGCCCTGCTCGACAGCCTGCACGGGCCGGGGGCTCCGCCGGGCCAGTCGCGCGACAGTGTCCCCGCGCCCGCCGCGCCGCCGGCGGAGCCATCACCGCCGGTCGCGGTCAAGCCGACGGAATCCAGCATTCGCGTCGAGACCAGTCGTCTCGACGACATCATGAACCTGGTGGGCGAGCTGGTGCTGGTGCGCAACCGGCTGGCGACGCTCAAGGATCAGATCGGCGACACCCGCGTGGCCAAGGCGGTCTTCGATCTGGAAACGGTCACCACGAGCCTGCAGGACGCGGCGATGCAAACGCGCATGCAGCCGGTGAAAAAGGTCTTCGGCCGTTTTCCGCGCGTGGTTCGCGACCTGGCCCGCAGTCTGCAAAAGGAGATTGCGCTGGAGCTGCGGGGCGAGGAAACCGACCTGGACAAGAATCTGGTCGAAGCGCTCGCCGATCCGCTGGTGCATCTGGTGCGCAACGCCGTCGATCACGGCATCGAGTCGCCCGCCGAGCGCGAGGCGGCGGGCAAGCCGCGGCAGGGCCGCATCGTGCTGTCGGCGGCGCAGGAGGGCGATCATATCCTGCTCACCATCGAAGACGATGGCGGCGGCATGGATTCGACGCTGCTCAGGCAGCGCGCGATCGAGAAAGGCGTGATCAGCCCCGAGATGGCGGAACGCATGTCCGACCGCGAAGCATTCGATCTGATCTTCGCGCCCGGTTTTTCCACCCGCTCCGAGGTATCCGACGTATCCGGACGCGGAGTCGGCATGGATGTGGTCAAGACCAGCATCGCGCGCCTCAACGGCAGCATCGAGGTGCGCTCCGAGCGCGGCCGGGGTTCGTGCATCCGCATCCGGGTGCCATTGACGCTGGCGATTCTGCCCACCCTGATGGTGGGGGTCGGCGATCAGCGTTTTGCGTTGCCGCTGGGTTGCGTCGGCGAAATCTTCAACCTCGATACATCGCGGGTGCGGCACCTGGAAGGACGCGAGGTGATTCTGGTGCGCGAGGTCGCCGTGCCGGTGTTCTATCTGCGCCGCTGGCTGATCCGGGGCGGGAGCGACGATGCCGCGCCGCCGGACAGCGCGGTGGTGCTGCTGCGGGCGGCCAATCAGCGCGTCGCCTTTGTGGTCGATGCGGTGTTCGGTCAGGAAGAAGTCGTGATCAAGCCTCTCGGCGCCGGTTTGCACGGCCTGCCCGGCTTTGCCGGGGCGACCATCACCGGTGACGGTGGCATCGCCCTGATCCTCGATGTCGGTGGTCTGCTGAACGCGCACCCGCGGAGGGCGGCATGAAGCCGGTGCGTGTGCTGATCGTCGACGATTCCGGCTTTTTCCGCCGCCGTATCGCGGACATCCTCGAACAGGACCCCGACATCACCGTCGCCGGGTCCGCAACCAACGGCCGCCAGGCTCTGGTCCAGCTCATGCAGCTGCAGCCGGATGTGGTGACGATGGATATCGAGATGCCGGTGATGGACGGCATCACCGCGGTGCGCCGCCTGATGGCTCTGCGCCCGACGCCGGTGCTGATGTTTTCGTCCCTGACCCACGATGGCGCGCAGGCGACCCTGGATGCGCTGGACGCGGGGGCCATGGACTTTCTGCCCAAGCATTTCGAGGACATGGCAGCCGGGCGCGAGGCAGGCCAGCGTCTGCTGCGCGAGCGCGTGCGGGCGCTGGCCCGGCGCGGTGCGATGCGCGCGGGCACGCCGTCCGCGCCGCCGCGACCGCCGTCTTCGGCAGTGCGGGCCCGCGCGCTGGATCTGGTGGCGATCGGCTGCTCCACCGGCGGCCCCGTCGCGCTGCAACGTATTCTCAGCGCGCTGCCGGCGGAGTTCCGTTTGCCGCTGGTGGTGGTTCAGCACATGCCCGCGAGCTTCACTCCGGCTTTCGCGCAGCGTCTCGACCGGTTGTGTGCCATCGGGGTGAAGGAGGCGGCCGATGGCGACCCGCTGCGCCCGGGTGTGGCGCTGCTGGCGCCGGGCGGGCGCCAGATGATCCTGCAGGCGGCCGCCGCGGGACTTCGCGTGCGGATTGCCGATGGCCCGGCGGAGCAACATTATCGGCCCAGCGTCGACGTGACCTTTTCCTCCGTGGCGGAGGTGGTCCCGCGGCGCGCGCTCGGCATCGTGCTGACCGGCATGGGCGCCGACGGCCGCGAGGGCGCGCGCCGCATGCACGCCGGCGGCGCCGAGCTCTGGGCTCAGGATGAAGCGAGCTGCGTTGTTTACGGCATGCCGGCGGCATTGGTGAACGCCGGCCTCGCGGGGCGTGTCGTGCCCCTGGATCACATCGGACCGGATCTGGCGCGATGCGGGTAAGACTGGATGTTCTCAGCCTGATTGGCATCGCTCTCGCCTTTATCGCCATTCTTGGCGGCAACATGCTTGAGGGCGGGCATCTGCGGTCGCTGCTGCAAGCGACGGCCTTTCTCATCGTGGTTGGCGGTACCGCCGGCGCCATTCTGCTGCAAAGCCCGGCGTCGACGTTTCTCCGCGCCATGCGCATGACGCGCTGGATCGTGCTGCCGCCACCCATCGACGGCGCCCTGGCCATTACGCGCATCGTCGACTGGAGTCAGCTCGCGCGCCGCGAAGGACTGCTCGGGCTGGAAAGCGTATCGGAGGTGGAGCCGGATCCGTTCGCCCGCAAGGGCCTGCAGCTGCTGGTAGACGGCAGCGAGCCGGAAGTCATCCGCACCACCCTGGAGGTGGAACTGGAGGCAATCGAGCATCGCGATCTGCAGGCGGCGAAGATATTCGAGGCTGCGGGGGGCTACTCGCCGACGATCGGCATCATTGGCGCCATTCTCGGCCTGATCCACGTAATGGAGAACCTGACCGACCCGAGCAAGCTGGGGGAGGGGATCGCGGTGGCATTCGTGGCCACGATTTACGGCGTCGGTCTCGCCAACCTGTTTTTCCTGCCGGTCGCCGGGAAGCTGCGCACCGTGGTGGAGCGGCAGGTGCGCATGAAGGAAATTCTTATCGAGGGCGTGATCGCGATTGCCGAAGGGGAAAACCCCCGAAACATCGAAACCCGATTGCAGGGTTATCTGCACTGAGGCGGATCGTGGCGAGACGACGCAAAAAAAAACACGAGGAACACGAAAACCTGGAGCGCTGGCTGGTGTCGTACGCCGACTTCCTCACGCTGCTGTTCGCCTTCTTCGTGGTGATGTACGCGGTGTCCTCGATCAACGAAGGCAAGTACCGGGTGCTTTCGGCATCGCTGGTCGCGGCCTTCCGGTCCAGCCCCCGGTCCATGCAACCGATTCAGATCGGCAACCCGAGCCGTGGCACCGCAGTCGGCGAAAACCAGGTCAAGTTGCCGGATACGCCGATCAAGGCACGCATTCCCGGCTATCCCGTTCCCCTGAGACATCTGCACGCGAATGAGAACACCTTCGGGAAGCGTCCGCCGAGGCCGCTGGCGGTAGTGGATTCGTCTGCGCAACCGATCCAGCTCATGGCGGCGCGCATCGAGAGGGCACTGAGCGAGCTGATCGATAAAAAACTGGTGGTGATCCGGCGCAATCCGCTCTGGCTCGAAGTGCAGATCAACACCAGCGTGCTCTTCGCCAGTGGCAGCGCCGACATGGCGCCGGCGGCCGCGGCCATCATCGACCGGGTTGCCGGGATACTGGCTCCGTTTCCCAATCGCATCAATGTGCAGGGTTTTACCGACGATGTGCCCATTCACACGGCGGTGTATCCGACCAACTGGGAGCTGTCGGCGGCACGCGCCACGCGGGTGGCGCGGCAGATGATCGCCGAGGGCGTGGACCCCGCGCGCGTCGCGGCTACCGGCTACGGTGAATATCACCCGGTGGCGGACAATGCCACGGACGAGGGGCGGCGTCAGAACCGGCGGGTTGCCCTGGTGATTCTCGCCGCATACTCCGAAGGCAATGAGCCACCGCCCTACGACAAGCCGACCCCTGCCGGCCCGCCCGCGACCTCGCAGGCGGTGGCAAGCGTGCCATGAACGTCTGGGCCGTCGCTAACCAGAAGGGCGGTGTCGGCAAGACTACGACCGCGGTGACGCTGGCCGCTCTCGGCGCTGCCGACGGTCGCCGCACGCTTCTGGTCGACCTCGATCCGCATGCATCCCTCACCGCGTATTTTCGTATCGATCCGGATGCTGCGACTGCGGGTGCGTATGAGCTGTTCCGCCCGAGCCCCGTACGCCCGATACGTGATCTGATCGCGCGCACCGGCGTGGAAAGGCTGGCGCTGCTGCCGGCATCCCCCGCCCTGGCCACGCTGGATCGCCAGCTCGGCATGCGCGACGGGCTCGGGCTGGTGCTCGCGCGGGCACTGGATGCGGTGGCCGCGGATTACGAGCAGGTGCTGGTGGATTGTCCGCCCATGCTCGGCGTGCTGATGGTGAACGCGCTTGCCGCATGTGACCATCTGGTGATTCCGGTGCAGACGGAGTTTCTGGCCCTGAAGGGCCTGGAGCGCATGCTGCGCACGCTGGAGATGATCCAGCGTTCGCGGGGTGACCGGGTCTCGTACACCGTCGTTCCCACTTTGTTCGACCGGCGCACGCGGGCCAGTCTGGATGCCCTGGAGACGCTGCGCTCGGCGCATGCGACAAACCTGTGGCCGGGCGTGATCCCGGTGGATACCCAGTTTCGCGACGCCAGTCGCGCCGGTCGCCCGTTGCCGGAGATGCGGCCACGCGCGCGGGGCGTCCAGGCGTATCGCCAGTTGCTGGATTATCTCGACGAGCGCTGTGCGGTGGAGGTCGAGGCGTGAGTTCGCTGCTGCCGCCATCGCAAGCGCTGGAAGCATATCTCAGCGGACTTCTGGCCGCGCCCGCGCAAGCGGTAGCCGCTGAACCGAAGCCGGGCTATATCGTGTTTCGCGTCGCCAGGCTCGATTTTGCGCTGCCGGCGGCGCGCGTGCGAGCGGTGTTGCCGTGGCCGTCCGCGCAATCGCAACCGGCTCCATCCGCCGATGGCTGGCTCGGGCAACTCTCGTGCGATGGTCAGACGATCGAAGTCGCTGACACGGCAGCTCACCTGTTGCCGGGTATTCAGCCGTCCGGTACTGCCGTCATACGCCAGGTGCTGTGGCTGGCGGACACGGCGCTGGGGCTTGGCTGCGAGGCAGTGATAGACAGCGAGCGCGCCATCGATGAGCAACAGGTGTGCTGGAGCGGCGCAGGCACCACGCGCCCGTGGCTCGCCGGGACGCTGGCGCAGCCGCGTTGCGCGCTGATTGATCCGCAGGGTTTGCTGGCAATGCTGGAAAAGGAGAAATAGTCATGAGTGAGGCAACGAAAACCCAGTCGTCCGAACTGCGCCAATGCGTCACGTTCCGCCTCGACGCCGAGACCTACGCCATCGACGTGATGCAGGTCCGCGAGGTGCTGCGCAGTGGCGAAGTCGTGCCGGTGCCGGGAGCGCCGCCCTTCGTACTCGGCATCATCAACCTGCGCGGCCATGTGGTCACGGTGATGGACGCGCGCATGCGTTTCGGGCTGGAGCCCCGGGATGTGGGCGATTCGCGGCGGATCCTGATCATCGAATCGAAGGATCAGGTCGTGGGCATTCAGGTGGACAGCGTGGCCGAGGTCATCGAGATTCCGGTGGCCGACGTGGAGCCCGCGCCAGCGGTGGGTAACGAGGAAAGTCACCGCTACATCCAGGGCGTCGTCAGCCGCGAAGATGATCTGGTCATACTGGTCGACCTGAACCGCTTGCTGGACGAAGAAGAATGGGAGCAGCTTGAAATTGCGTGACATTCAACCCGTGTGCCAGCAGCAGGGCCGTCCGTGAACGCGTTCCACGTCATCGTGCTGATTACGCTCGTAGCCACCGCATTCGCGTGGGTGGAGCTCATCGCCCGCGCCAGCCGGCTGCGACGCCAGGCCCAGGCGGTGACAAGCGCGGAAGATGAACTTGTCGCTGTGCGGGCCGAGTTGTCTGCAGCCCGGGAATCGCTGGACGAATACCGCCAGCACCTCGACACATTGGCCCAGCGATTCGAAAAACTTCGCGAACGCCAGGATCAACTCGAGCTACGCGA
>CAZYIP010000064.1:0-18432 GCA_964646895.1 uncultured Salinisphaerales bacterium
CGTTTGCAGATAAGCCAGGAGCGCTTGTGGCGCAGTCTGATGGAGCTGGCCGGCATCGGCGCGACGGCGGCCGGAGGAGTGAATCGCCAGGCACTGACCGCGGAGGACGCCCGGGCCCGCGAGCAGTTCACCCGGTGGTGCGAGGCGATCGGTTGTCACGTGCGCACGGACAGGATCGGTAATCTGATCGCACGATTACCAGGGCGCAAGGACCAGTTGCCAGCCGTCATGATGGGCAGTCACATCGACTCTCAGCCGACGGGGGGCAAATTCGACGGTGCCTATGGTGTGATGGCCGGGCTGGAGGTGTTGCGCACGGTGCAGGAATCCGGCGCACGTCCGGAGCGCGCGCTGGAGCTGGTGGCATGGACGAACGAAGAGGGCGCCCGTTTCGCGCCGTCCATGATGGGTTCGTCCGTTTACGCCGGTTTCCTGCCTCTGGACGAGGCACTGGCGGTACGCGATGTCGACGGCATCAGCGTCGGCGAGGCTCTGGAGCAAGCGGCTGTCCGTCAGCACGGCGAGGATCGTGGCCTGCCCGCGGCCTACTTCGAAGCGCATATCGAGCAGGGCCCGATACTTGAGGCCGAACGCCGGACCATAGGAGTGGTGACCGGCGCGCAGGGCCAATGCTGGTTCCAGCTGGAATTTCGCGGCCGTGCGTCCCATGCCGGCACGACGCCCATGCACATGCGGGCCGACGCCCTGGTCGCGGCCGCGCAGGCCGTGACCGCGCTTGACCGGCTTGGCCGGCAGCATGCCCCGGGCTGCGCCACGGCCGGGCGCATGATCGTGAATCCGAACAGTCCCAACGTGATTCCCGAGAGCGTATTCATGACGGCGGAGATGCGCCACCCGGATGACAAGGCCCGCGCCGAAATGGAACAGCAGTTCCGGCTGGCGGCAAGCGCGGCCGCGCAGGAGCATGGCGTACAGCTCGAATTGGAAAAGGTACTGGAGCAGCCCGCTGCGCCGTTTTCACCGGAGTGCATGCACGAAATACGCGAGAGCGCGCGGCAACGGGGCTATGCGCATAGGGATATCATCAGCGGCGCGGCGCACGACGCCGTGCCCATGTCGCGGATCGTTCCGACCGGCATGATTTTCGTGCCGTGCGCGGGTGGTATCAGTCACAATGAGCGGGAAAGCGCGGAACCCGACGATCTGGCCGCGGGATGCCAGGTTCTGTGCGATAGCGTGCTGAGCTACTGCCGTCGCCTGGTCGGGTAACCGGGCCCTATCGAGTCGGCGGCCCTTATAAGGGCAACGACAGGCCGGAGGCAAGCAGGGCCTTTTTATACTCAATTTGTTCCGGATCAATAGCAGGCGCGGTGTCCCAGTTGGTCATCCCAGGCGGTGTTCTACCGCCTGCTCGATGTCCTGGGGCAACTTCCGCAGGCTTTCCGCCTCACCAAGGGCAATGAGCACAAGGCGCGAGATGTCCTCATCATCGCCCCATGCCCCTTCGTCTGCCACGTCGAGCCGCCGTCCAACCCGCTGTATCACCGTGCGCCGCTGCGGATTATCGATGGTACGGAGAATTCCCTTGGCCCGAATCACCTCATCGCCGAGGCGCTCCAGGAATTGCAGTACTGCCTGTAAATCGACCAGGGATGGTGTCTCGCCGGACCAGCTCGTATACGAGGCATGCGCATGCGTCGAGAGCGCGGTTTCGTCGCTTCCGGCCTTTGTTGCGAAGACCGCGGGGCTTTCAACCATCGCGCGCAAAACGGCGGGGTCGGTACACACCGGTGCATGCGGCGCGATGGTAGCCAGCCAGTCCCGCACCCGAGTGGACTCATCATCCGCTACCAGGTCCGTCTTGGTGAGGAGCAGCAGGTCCGCGGAACGAATTTGCTGGATTACCGTGTCTGCGACCCAGCGGCTGGCTGCCTGTTCCTGGACGGACGTCGCGTCGACGCAAACGACCGTTCCGCTCGCTTCGAATCCGGGTAGCTGCGCCCAGGCCATGACCGCGGCCGGATTGCCGACGCCGCTTACTTCGATCAGAAGGCGCTGTGGCCTCGGTTCCAGGTCGGCGACCTGCCGCATCACCGATGTCATGCCGTCGCTGAGGGAACAGCATATGCATCCATTGGACAGCTCGATCATTTGCCCCGACTGCAGCCGTACCAGCGACGCATCGATATTGATGGTGCCGAAGTCGTTGACCACGACGGCAACCCGGAGGTCGTGGATATCGTGCAGCAGGCGATTCAGACGGGTTGTTTTCCCCGAGCCCAGGTAGCCTCCGAGAACGGTTACGGGAATGGAGTCTCCCGGCACGGCCACGACAATAGCCTCAGGCGCTCCGCGACGCCATGGGAAAGTGCCGCCCGCCGACCACCGATCCGCGAACCTGAATGTCCCGGAGGTCGCTGCCCTCGGCGGCACTGAACGGGTCCCGATCGAGCACCGCGAAATCGGCATATTTTCCGGATTCGATCGAGCCCACCTCATGATCCATCTTGAGCATGTATGCGGCCCCCAGGGTGACGGCGTGCAGCGCCTGAGGCACGGTGATGCGTTCATGTTCACCAAGCACCTGACCGCTTGCCGTCGACCGGGAGGCAGCGTAGGACGCCGTCGCGAGCGGATCGAGCGGGGTCACCGGTGTGTCGCAGTGCAGAGCGATGGGTACCCCGCATCTCAGGGCGGTGGCGGCGGCATCCATCCGGCTGGCGCGGTCGGGTCCCAGGATGATATCGCGGTGCTGATCGCCCCAATACCAGATGTGATTGCTGAAAATGTTGGCGCACATGCCCAGTGCGGCCATTCGCCGGTATTGCGCGGCGGTCGTGAGCTGCGAATGGGTCACGGTGTGGCGATGATCCCACCTCGGATGATGCTCCAGCGCATGCTCGACGGATTCGAGGTAGAGCTCCGTCGCCTCGTCGCCGTTGCAGTGAACGTGAACCAGAAGGCCGGCTTCGTGAAAGGCCTGGAAGGTTTTCGCAAAAGTCTCGGGCGGTATCAGCCAGATACCCTTGCGGTCGTCCGGCAGGTAGCCGGGCGGCAGCAGGCGGGCGGTAAAACCCTGTATCGAGCCGTCGAGAATGAGTTTTACATGCCCAAACCGGAGCTTGTCCGTATTGCGGTTGCGCAGTTCGATGAGGCGCCTTGCCGCGGCCTCCGGCGCTGCCGCCGGGCCGACGCCCGCGCCCATGTGAAAGATGGAGACGCGGGCAGGGTAGTCCGGGTCGTTGATGATGCTGCGCATCGTGGCGACGGCATCGTCGTCCATCAGCAAACGGCTGCCCAGGTCGGCGAGCGTCGTGACGCCATGGTTCCGGGCATCCAGCGCGAAGTTCCAGGCGGCTTCCTCGGTGAAG
The DNA here is from genome assembly GCA_964646895.1 of uncultured Salinisphaerales bacterium. Taxonomy (GTDB): domain Bacteria; phylum Pseudomonadota; class Gammaproteobacteria; order Nevskiales; family CAZYIP01; genus CAZYIP01. The sequence goes on from CAZYIP010000064.1 coordinate 3,333, forward strand.
CCGAAGGGGTCGGTGTCTCCGCCATCCCGTATCAGACTCATGGCGACCGGTTCGCGCAGTTCGCCCGTGGGCTCTCCGTTGGCGTCCTTGACCACCCCATCCACGCGGGTGTCGCGGGTAACGCCGTTTGCCTTCAGGGCGGCGGAGTTCACCGTCATGAGGTGGCCGCTTTGATGGGCGACGACGATGGAGCGCCGTGCGGATACCTGGTCGAGGTGGCGGCGGTCGAGCCTTTCGCCGGTAAAGTAGATGGGATCCAGTCCCCAGGCAGTCAGCGGCTCCGAGGGACTGGCAAGCTGCGCTTCGGCGGATTTGAGTACTTCGATCACGGCTTCTGTCGTTCGGCAGCCGGACCAGGTTCTGCCGTCGGGGCTCATGCGCGGGTAGAACCCGACGTACGGATACGCCCACAGCCCTCCGGAGTTCAGGTGGGTATGTGCTTCGACGAAGCCGGGAAACAGCACTGAGTCGGAAAAGGTCTTGTCTATCCGAACGTGGCCGCAGGCGCTCAGTTCGTCCAGGGATCCCACGGCTCTCACGCGGTCTCCCCGAACGGCTACTGCCTCCGCCGTCGGCCGCGCGGGGTCCATGGTGCGAACCAGTTTTGCCGGATAGACGATGGTTTCTTGATCTGTCATGTTGGCTCTCGGGATGTCTTTCGTCAGGCGAGGGTTCCGCTCGCCCGTTCGGTGAACGGATCTTGCTGGGCGACAAAGTGACCGTTGCCCACCTCCTCGAAGGATACCGGTTGCGGTGCGCTGCCGTGGGCCCAGACGGGGCTTGGAACCTCCCCGGTGATCTTCTCCCGCCGGCGCTTGCCGGTTCCATCGAGAACGGGTACCGAAGCCATGAGCCTTTTGGTGTAGGGGTGCCGGGGATCTTCGAAAACGGCAGCGCGCGGCCCGTACTCCACGATCTGGCCGAGACACATGACGGCGACCCGGTGGGCGATGCGCTCCACCACGGCGAGGTCGTGGCTGATGAAAAAGTACGACAGGTTCCGCTTTTCCTGCAGGTCGAGCATGAGGTTCACGATCCGGGCCTGAAGCGATACATCCAGCGCGGAGGTGGGTTCGTCCGCCACCACGATCCTGGGTCGCGGAGCAATCGCGCGAGCAATGCATACCCGCTGGCGCTGTCCGCCGGAAAACTGGTGCGGGAACTTGTACATGTCGTCGCGCTGCAGGCCGACGTCCTCGAGCAGCTCGCCTACATAGTCCGGTAGCCCGTGCGGGACCGCTATTTTGTTGACGCGCAGCGCCAGCGAAACGGACTCCAGAACACGCATTCTCGGATTGAGGCTGGCAAACGGATCCTGGGAGATGAGCTGAATATGCCGGCGATGGGGGCGCAGGGCCTTCTCGGGCAACGAGGTGACGTCCGTGCCGTCCAGCATGATTCGCCCGTCGTCCGGCTTCGACAGCCGTAGCGCAAGATTCGCCAGGGTCGTTTTCCCGCAGCCGGACTCACCTACCAGAGCGAGCGTCTCGCCGGCCTCGATCGACAGCGAAACATGCTCGACGGCATGCACCCGGTACCCGCCGCGCAAGCCGAACCGCTTGCTGACGTTGTCGATCCTGAGTACGGCAGTCACACCGCCGCCTCGGGTGTCAGCACGAACCTTTCGGGGCCGGTCGTACCCTTCATGGATCCCAGCCTGGGGACCGCGGCAAGCAGCGCGCGAGTGTACGGATGTTGCGGACGCGAGAAGATCTCTGCCGTCGATCCCCGCTCGACGACCTTCGAGCGTCGCATGACCACGACCTGGTCGGCGATGTCACCCACGATCGCCATGTCGTGAGTGATGAAGATTATTCCCATTCCGAACTCGTCCTGGAGTTCCGCGAGCAGGGTCAGCACCTGGGCCTGCACGGTCACGTCCAGCGCGGTTGTGGGCTCGTCGGCAATCAGCACCCGCGGCTCACAAGCCACGGCCATGCCGATCATCACTCGCTGGCGCATCCCGCCGGACATCTGGTGGGGGTATTCATTTGCCCGTCGCGCCGCGTCGGGAATGCGCACCGTATCCATTATCTCGATCGCTCTCTGCCATGCCGCCCTGCGGCCCAGCCCGAGATGTATGCGTACGCTTTCCGCAATCTGTTCGCCGACCGAATAGGCGGGGTTCAGGCATGTCAGCGGTTCCTGGAAGATCATGGTCACTTCCTTGCCGCGAAACTCACGCATGTCCCGGAGCGGAAGCCGCAGAAGATCGACGGGGTCCCTGTCCGACCGGTGCAGGGTTACCGCGCCGGCGGTAATCCTCGCCGCATCGTCGTAGTCGAGCAGGCGCATGATGGAGAGGCCGGTAACCGACTTGCCCGACCCGGACTCGCCCACCAGCGCTACGGTTTCCCCCTCGTGGACCCGGAGAGACATGCCGTCCACAGCGCGGAAGCCGCTGAATTCGACCGTAAGGCCTTCCACATCCAGGACCGGCGACTTCGTCGGCATCATTGTCCCTGCTCCCTTGGGTTGAGCGCCTCGTTGAGCCCGTCGCCGATAAGGTTGACGCTCAGCACCGTGAGGAAGATGGCGATTCCCGGAAAGGTGGTGGGCCACCACGCCTGCAGGATCTTGTCCCGGTTCTCGCCGAGCATCAGGCCCCAGGAGAATACATTCGGGTCTGCAAGGCCGAGAAAGCTGATCCCGGCCTGAAACAGCATGGCAACGCCGACCACCAGGCTCGACATGACGATCAGCGGGGGAAGGGCGTTGGGGAGTATCTGGCGAAACATGATCCGCAGGTGCCCGCACCCGCATGTGCGTGCAATCCTGACGTATTCCGCTTCCCGCAGCCGCAGGAACTCCGCACGGGCGACACGCGCCGTCGGCGGCCATACCACGAGGCCGATGGACAGGACGACGTGAAAGACGGAGGGGGAGAACAGGGTCAGCAACACGATGGCGAAAAGGACGACCGGAATGGCCATCACGACCTCGGTGACCCTCATCAGGGCGCTGTCCACCGTGCGGCCGAAGTAGCCTGCGCAGGCGCCGATGGTGACACCGATGAACACGGCCACGATCGCCGCCGCACAGCCGACGAGCAGCGTGGCGCGGCCGCCGTGGATGAGTCCCGCGATGATATCCCGGCCAATCTTGTCGGTGCCGAGGAGCGGGCCGTCGCCGCCAGGCGGGGTCAGGGGCGATGCGACAACCGCGAACGGGTCCGTGGGGTAAAAGAATGGCCCAAAGACGGTGATGGCGATGATCACCGTCAGGAGAATCAGGCCGAACATTGCCCCGCGGTCCTTTTGAAACCGCGCCCATTTGCCACTTTGCGGCGCTCTGGTCGGCGGCGTGATTTCGTCGCTGTCTGGCGTTACCTCAACCGTCATTCGGCGCTCCCGGAGACGCGGATCCGTGGGTCGACCCACCGGTATGACAAGTCAGTAAGGATGTTCACCACCACAATCAGTACCGCGGAAATGATGAATATGCCCATGAGTACCGGGGTATCGCGATGCTGGACCGACTTTACGGCAAGGTTTCCGATGCCAGGCCAGTTGAAAACGGTCTCGACCAGGATGGCCCCGGAGACCATGCGCCCGGCCTGTACACCCGCGAGGGTGATCACCGGCAGCAGGGCGTTGCGCAACGCGTGTTTGATGGTGACAGACCACTCGCTGACGCCCTTGGCGCGGGCGGTGCGCACGTAATCGGAGCCGAGGGCATCGATCATGCTGGTGCGGGACGTCCTGCTGTACTGGGCCAGATAGGCGAGGCCCAGTGTCAGCGACGGCAGGACGAGGTGATAAAGCACGTCCACGACGTTCGGCCAGAATCCCGTGACCGGGATGATCGAGTGCATCCCCTGCGTGGGAAACCACGGCAGGACCGAGGCGAACAGCACGATAGCGACCAGACCGACCCAGAAAACCGGCGCCGAGTAACCGGCCAGCGCCAGCACGGTAATGGTCCTGCCCAGCGCTCCGTGCTTGCGGCGCGATGAGACGACCCCGGCGATCAAACCGCCCACCACGGCCACCACAAACGCCGCGATGGCCAGCAGAACCGTGTTCCAGACGCGCTCGCCGATCAGGGACAGCACGGACTGGTTATAGTAAAACGACTGGCCGAGGTCTCCGCGCGCCGTCCTCGCCACGTAATCCCAGAATTGCACCAGCACGGGATTATCGAGCCCGTATTGCGCACGAATCTGCTCCAGCATCTCCTGCGTCGCGCCACCGGCGGCGCCGGCCAGTGCCTCCGCCGGCCCGCCGGGTGCCAGATGCAGCAGTGTGAAGCTCACGGTCGTCACGCCAAAGACGACAATTGCGGCCTTGACGATCAGTTTAATGGCATAAACCATCGCAGTAGCGTCCCGCTGCCGCCGCTCCTGACTCGGCGACGGCAGCCGAGGCGCCGGCTACTGGGAGACCGAGGTGTTCAGAAGAGGCGCCATAAGTCCCCAGATGCCGTTCGGAGGATCCGAAACGTTTTTGGAATATACGTTGGTCAGTGGCCAGTTCATCATCACGTATACGGGAAGGTCGCGGGTCAGGATTTCCTGTACCTCGAAGTATTCCTTCTTGCGCCTGGCCTCGTCCGGTTCCGTTGCGGCCTTCGCAAACAATGCGTCGACCTTCTTGTTGCAGTACTGAGACATGTTCGCCCAGACCACGCCCTTGTGGATGTTGGAACAGATATAGGTTCGCGCAACCCCGATTGCCGGATCGGCCCAGTTCCAGACGTTGTTGACGGTGACATCGTAGTTGTAGTTGGCAACCCGGGACCCCCAGGTGGGCTCGTCCGGTGAACTGTCGATGGTCACCCGCACGCCGATCTTCTCCCACTGCGACTTCAGGGCATTGGCGATGTCACTGCCAAATGCCGAGGCGCCGGGGTCGTAGGTGAGGTGCAGGGCGAACCGCGTGCCATTCGCGGATGCCGGAAGCCCGGCCTGATCCAGCAGTTCCTCGGCCTTTTTCGGGTTGTAGTCGTAAGCGGGCACGTTCGGGTCGAAAAAGGGGCTTCCCGTCGCGATCGGGCTTGGGGAACGCTTCGAGAAGCCTCCCTGCAGCTTGTTGATCAGAAAATTCACATCGGTCGCGTAGGCAAGCGCCTGACGAACCTTGACGTCCTTCAGATACTTGTTCTTTGTGTTGAACTCCAGCCAGATCAGGGCACCCAGCGCCTCATAGCCCTTTTTTGCGACGACCAGATCCTCGTCCTTCTTGGCCCGCAGGAGGTTGGTGGGCTCGGCCGCGGTCAGGAAGTTGATGGCACCGCGCTCCAGGGCAAGCTCAGCCGTCGTCGCGTCATTGAAGTACTTGATGATGATGCGATCCAGCTTCGGTTCGCCCTTGAGAAAGAAATCATCCCGGCGCTTCATGATCAGCGTCTGGCCGACCTGGTACGAAACCAGCTGGTAAGGGCCGGACCCGACCACATCCCGTGCAAGGCGCGGGTCGGTGCGAAGGTTTTCCGTCTGCCCGTAGACGTGCTTGGGCAGAATGGGCAGCAGTCCGGGGGCAAGCCCGATCATCACCGCGGGACTCGGCGCCGAGAAGTGGATCACCACCGTGTATTGGTCCGGGGTGTCGATGGATTCGAGGCTGCCCCAGATCTGCTTGCCGAAGGGATGGTATTGCTTCACAACCTGAATCGAGAATTTGACGTCGGCCGACGTCACCGGTTTGCCATCCGTGAAGGTGGCGTTATGGACAAGGTTTAAAGTGAGGGTCAGGCCATCCTTGGACATGTTCCAGCTTTTGGCCAGATACGGTATCGGTTTGTAACTGTCGGTATAGCGTACCGGGCTGGCGAACAATTGCGTACTGGGCACCGCCACGGCAATGCCCGACTGCACGCCTCCATAGAGAATCTTGGGCACGTTTAGCTGCCCCACGACCAGCGTACCGCCAGTCTCCGCAGCGTAACTGGCACCAGCAGCGAAGGTCATCATGAGCGCCAGGGCCCACGCCAGGAAGGTGTTTTTCATTTTCCTTGATCTCCAGATGCGAGGTTGCAGATTGAATGTAGCCTGTCTGGCGACAATATGGCTACTGGTGGTCTGGTACGGCTGATGGCTGCGCTATCCAGAGGGTAATGTAGCTTATAACCAAATCCACTATTCTTGTTCCCTCTCGCGCCCGGGTACTGATAATACACTCTCAGACCGGTGTCAACCGGACGGAGGATTCCCGCGTTCCGCGGTTAAAATTGGTTCTTCGTTGAGAATAGAGATGCTTCGGCGTCTGAGTCGTAAAAACAAAGACTTGACAAGATCGCCGGCTTGACTGTCACATGCCGTGACATTGAAGTTTTGAAGTTGCGCTGCAACGGAAGCGGCCTGGCTTGAGTTTGGGAAGCGCCTGTCCCGCGTGTATGCAATTGTACCGCCTGATAAGCGGGATCCAGCCTGGTCTGCCACAGAGCTTATTTCATATTTCAGAACACACGGCACGATGTCGCGAAAATCGAATTGATTCCGGATTAATTCGCCCCAGCCCTTTTTCCTCACCTCCGGGAGTGGGGTATCCCAGCCTTCCGTCGCCTCACGCGAGAGCCGACGGTGCGGGAATCTCACCTCCATGCGGCTCGATAGTGCCGCTCGATGTCCCACAACGACTGGCCCGCAGCTGATTGGCCCGTTTGCCGTGTATCGGCGGTTCATCTTGCCGGTCCGGCGGCAGCGAGCAGCCGTCTGCCTGACGGATGTTGCGCCAGTACCTGATCGCGACCCGTGACTTGCACGGTGTTGCCCCAAACCGTGTCGATGCTGGCCGAAGCCGCGAGTCGGGAATCCGGTGCGTTGAAAGGGCGGGATTACAGGGGTCGCGTCGAGGCGTCTTTTTACGGCCGCCTGCGAGCAGGGGGTAGAGGCTTGACAGGTTCTCTGACAGCATGTAATTGTATACCGTGTCCAGTATACAACATACGGGAGAAACCAGGAATCATGCACTTCGATCTGGATACCGAGCAGCAAATGTGGGTGAGCAAGGCGGAGCGGCTTGCCGATACGTTCAAGGCACGAGCAAGGCACTTCGACGAGAGTGGTGAGTATCCGCACGAGAACATGGCCACGCTGCAGGAAGAAGGTTTCCTGGCCCTGGCCGTGCCCCGTGAATTCGGTGGAGCCGGCAACGGGGCAGCGTGTTACGCCGCTCTTCCTCACCTGGTGCTGGAGCAGGTTGCCGCCGGATGCGGAAATACCGGCTGGGCGTTGCTGACGCACTACCACCACTGCGGGCTTCTGGCGGGTTTGGGCGACGATGAACAGCGCACTCGCATCTTCGGAGACGTCATAAAGAACGGGGCACTGATGGGCTCCCTGGGCGTCGAGGTCAATGCGCAGCAGCAAAAGGCGGAGTCGCTCGATTCAAAGGGCCTGGTAGTATTCAATGCCAGCATGCAGCCTGTGCCGGGCGGATTCACTGCAACCGCGAGGAAGGGCTTCTGTTCCGGTGCGCCGGTATCGAAATATATGTATTACTGGGCCATCGCCCCGGGCACCGAAGGCGTTGCGGACGGTCTCACGATATCGGTGATCACATCCGATTCTCCCGGAATCAGGTTCCTGCCCGGTTGGGAGGAGATGATCGGCTTGCGAGGGTCCGTGAGCGGGCCGGTCAAGTTGGAAAACGTCTTCATTCCCTGGAAAAACGTGCTGGGCGAGCCTGGCGACTACGTCCAGAAATACCCCTACACCTTCGATCTCACCTACGCGGTACAGCTCCTGGGCATTACCCAGGGTGCCTACTCCTTTTTGCTGGGTTTCCTCCGTGATCGTCCTTATCTGCAGAATGACGACACCGTCATGTACACCATCGGTGAAATGAGCAGTGCGCTCCAGGCGACACGTACCTCCTGGTGGTATGCGCAACACCTCTGGGAGCAGGAGCGGTGGGACGACGCGCACCACGCGACCCTTCGTGCACTGCATGTCGCAAAGAAGACCTCCCTCGAAGTCACCAAGTCCGCGTTCGACATCACCGGTGTGCGAGGCCTCCTGCGGGAAAACCCCCTGGACCGGGCATGGCGGGATGTGAGGACCGTGACGCTCCACACCAGGGAGTCCACGTTCATGAAATTGTTGGCGAAAGGGGAGATAAGCGGAAACCGGTTTGCCAAGGAAAAGCACGGGCCACGCCTTGGCACCCGAAAAACCTGGAAGGATCTCGGATTCGACAGAAACGAGCTGGCCCGATGATGGATAACGGAAAAACTACTGATCGTCCAGCTTCATGTCGAATGAATCACGCAGATTTTGCAGAAAACCTCAAAAGCCGCGTCAGTGCATCGTGAGGCGTGTAAATCATGAATGGGGTAAACGAGGGTAGCGAGAACATGTTACATACGGTGACTCCGACAAAATTCCGTGAGCTGATGAGCACGCTGGCAAGCAGCGTGGTCGTGGTCGCGACCCGGACCTCCGATCGTTGCCCGATAGGGCTCACGGTGAGCTCCATAACCTCCCTGTCACTATCGCCACCCAGGCTGCTCGTATGCCTGGAGCGCGAAAAGTTTACGGTTCAGGCCATACGGCAATCAGGCATATTTTCAGTAAATATCTTGTCAAATGCTCAGCGGGAAATAGCTGTCGCCTTCGCCAGCGCCAAGAGAGACAAATTCGAGAATATCGAGTGGAAAACGGGCAGAACGGTTGGTGCGCCACTTATCGATGGCTCGTTAACGCACGTTGAATGCAAGTTGGCCACGATGATCCCCTCTGGAGATCATGTGATAGTCATCGGCGATATTTGCGGCGGTTCCACGAGTGATGGATTGCCACTCGTCTATTCGTCGCGGAAATACCTGAAGTGGGCAAACGAATTTCAGGTCGGTAGCGCCAGTGAAGACCTGTGCGGTATGGGACGACTGAAGGCAGAGCCTGGCGCCGCCGTATCCGGCGCACGCTAATGGTGCGCGAACGGACAACCCGCAGGATTCATCCAGAACGAATATTCGTCAATGCGTCAAGAGGAGAGTGGAAAATGTCACGTATAATCAATCTTTTGCACGAGATGCGAGTCCTTGACTTCCGCCGTACGGCAGCATTCGTGGCCGCAATATTTGCCTTGTTCATGGGAGGTGTCGCACTTGCCGCGAATGAACACAGCAATGCTGCCAAAGATGCGGCTGCGCTTGTGCCCGAGCATGTCCGGGAAAAAGGAGTACTCAATGTAGGCAGCGAAATCGATTATCCGCCCTATGAGTTTTACGCGGAAGATGGAAAGACCGAAATAGGTCTGGATATCGACATGTTGAACGCGATCAGCGAAAAACTGAATCTGAAGTTCAGGCTTTTAAACAGTGTATTTTCGACATATATACCTGGTCTCCAATCGGGTCGGTTCGATCTGACGACTGCGATCGCCGACACCCCGGAGAGACAACAGGTAATAGGGTTTGTCAACTATGTATTGGCGGGGGCTTCCATTACGCTTCCGAAGGATAACAAACACAATATACATGAATTATCAGACCTCTGCGGGCATCGTGTGGGCTATCTCAAAGGCAGCATAGAGCAGGATCACGCGGAGACACAGTCGAAGAAGTGTGTCAGCGAGGGCAAGAAGGAACTCATCATTACTGTTTTCCCCGACACGAACGTGTTGCTTCTCGCGCTGAAGACCGGAAGAATCGATGCGGTTCTGCAGGACTTTGGTCCCGGCGTGTACGCCAACCAGCAGCAGGGCAGCATTTTTCATGTGTTGCCGCCGTATACTACCTATAACTTCGGTTTCGGCTTTCCGAAGGGTCAACCCGAGCTGATGCAGGCATTTGCTGCCGCGCTGGAGGAGCTTCGCAAGGACGGCACCTACCAGAAAATCCTGCACAAGTGGGAAATGGAAGACGGAGCGATCGATCGCTTCAGCATCACCGGGGGCTAATTCGTGATGAAGATCGGAATTCGCCGACAACCCAGCACTTCCGCGCCGCTCAGGGTGGTGGGGCCGACCCGGTTGTGGCTACGCGTGTGTAGTGTCCTTGTCGGCGTACTCGTCGTCCTTCTGATGTATTCCGTCTTCACGAATCCCCGGTTCGAGTGGGGCACGGTGGTGTCGTATCTGTTCGCACCACCGGTGTTGGCTGGAGTCGGAAAAACCCTCATGCTGACGGCCATCGCGATGGTCAGCGGTATCGTGCTGGGGGTGCCGCTGGCAGTCTTCCGGCTGTCGTCAAACCCCATTCTGTCGAATTTCGCCCTTGCCTACATATGGTTCTTTCGGGGCACGCCATTGCTGGTGCAACTGCTGTTCTGGTACTTCATATCCGCGTTGTACCCGCAGCTGTATATAGGCATTCCGGGCATTGGGCCACATATCGCCATCGACATGAATATGCTGATAACTCCATTCACCGCTGCGTGCCTGGGGTTGGGGCTGAATGAAGGCGCGTATATGAGCGAGATAATCCGGTCGGGAATTATCTCGCTCCCCAGAGGGCAGATGCTGGCCGCGCAAAGCATAGGAATGACACGGGCACAGGCGATGCGAAGGATTATCCTTCCGCAGGCCATGCGAGTGATCATTCCGCCGGCGGGCAACGAATCCATTGCGATGCTCAAGTTTACCGCGATGTGTATCGTTATTGGATATCAGGAACTGCTGACTTCGGTTTCAATCATCTATTCACGTACATTTCAGACGATACCGCTTCTTATCGTGGCTGCCATCTGGTATCTCGCAATTACTGCGATCATGTCACTTGCGCAATGGCGGATCGAAACGCACTTCAACAAGGGATACGGTTATCGCAGGCAAACCAGACGGGCATCGGAAAAAGACCGGGCGCCTCGTTCGGATGCCATGCCCGGAATCCTGACAGTGCCGAACGTCAACGCGGGGAGGGTGCGCGATGAGTAAGGTTCCCGTTGTCGAGGCGAGACAGGTTTACAAGCGATACAATGATGACGAAATTCTGAAAGGAGTTGATCTCAGTATTGCCCGCGGCGAAGTCGTCTGTCTTTTGGGACGATCCGGATCAGGAAAGTCCACCTTTCTCAGATGCATCAACCATCTTGAAAGGATTGACGGCGGCGAAATTCTGGTGGAAGGCGAACTGCTCGGATATCAGCGCCAGAATGGTGTTCTGAGAGAACTCGGCGAGCGCGATGTCGCCCGGCAAAGGTCGCGAATAGGAATGGTTTTTCAGGATTTCAATCTGTTTACACATCAGACGGTTCTGGGCAACGTGATTGAAGGACCTATTTACGTTAAACGCGAGCCGCGTCGCCAGGCGATTGAGCGAGGCAGGCACATTCTTGACCAGGTAGGGCTGGTGCACAAGGGAGATGCCTATCCGAGCGAGCTTTCCGGCGGTCAGCAACAGCGGGTTGCCATTGCCCGGGCACTGTGCATGGAGCCGACATTGATGCTCTTCGACGAGCCGACATCAGCGCTGGATCCCGAGCTTGTCGGCGAAGTGCTCGATGTCATGATCAACCTGGCGGAGCGCGGCATGACGATGCTGGTCGTGAGTCACGAGATGACATTCGCGCGAAGAGTGTGCGACAGGGCCGCGTATATGGAAGATGGCGTCGTCGTCGAGCAGGCACCGCCAGACCGGTTGTTCGAGAATCCGGAGAATCCCGCTACAAAAAGGTTTTTAAGCAGCATGTTATAGGGAGGGACTGTTGGTTTGCCATCGCGTGAGCAATTGGGCTTCGGGTTACTTCGAACTTTCCGGTTCTGTATCATGGCGGCTTTCGGAGAGTGTTCGTACCCATTCGATGCAATCAGGATAGGCAAACAGAAGAGATACCAATGAGATCATTGAGAGCGGAGTCCAAGCAACTGGCCGAAGTAACTTATGAAGAAGTGAAAAAGCTGATCATTACCTGTCGTCTGCCTCCGGGCGAGGTTGTTACGGAGACTGCCCTTGCGAAGGCGTTGGATGTCAGTCGGTCACCTCTTCGTTCCGCGCTCGCACGACTGCGCGGCGAAAGGTTCGTTACCTATGACTCCGCGCGACGTAGTATTCGAGTGGCTTCAATCGACGCCAGATACATAGGTGATATTTATCGGGTGCGATCTCCATTGGAGTGCCTGTGCGCGCTGGATGCCATGGTTGCCGCGCGCGACAGCGAAGTGAATCGACTGGCTGAGCTTGCTGACGAGGTGAAAGCCAATGCAAAAAATTCCTGGCAAGAGTTTCTCGGTTTCGATCGCAAAATGCATTCTTTCATGCTCGATCACTGCTCGAACAAGACGCTGCGCGCTATTTTGGAAGGACTCGAGGCTCATTGGGCGAGGATCGATTTTTTCCTGGGCCAGGTTGCAAAAGAGTCTGCCGAACGATGGTTTCTGGACTGCACGCGGATAGTCGATGCTTTGAAGAATCGTGACGAGGCGTCGCTGATCCGCGCCGTAGCGTCGCATATTGATGGCGCCGCCGAAGTTTACCTGTCGCACATAACCGGACGTGAGGTGAGCTTGAGTGCAGCGGATCAGCCGCTGTCCCCCGGAATAGTGGCCGAAACGCTCGTCGAGCGAGCGCGGAGGCTGCAGCCGGATATGAGCCAGTAGATTGAGAGATGGCGCCCGGTTGCGGGAACGCCGGGCGCAAATCCTCACGATATTCAATTCGCGGTGCGGCTGGCGCTCCGACCGCGTCGGGCGGATGTTGCCCGCGGAGCGTGGCGAAAGCGAGCCGGCGGGCAATTCGTACCGGTTGCCGAGCAGGACAGCAGGTGAGAGTGAACTGCTGCGGACCGGTTCGGAATCAGGGCGCCGTTTCTCAGGCCTGCTTTTGTAAACGAATGGACAGCGGTTGATTCTCCCGACGTCTTTCGCGTGCTTGTTTCAAGAAGAAGATTCTCGCCACCAGGAACACGTGCGGATTCGGGCTAAACCCTAGAAGGACTTCAGAACGGAATCCGGCATCGATTGCGGTTCCTGGCGATGTTCGATACTGGCGATCGTCTTGCGGAGTTGCATAAAGATACACCTGATTCCTTATCGTTTATTTGTATTGGTATTAATTTCTGATGCGTTTCTCACAGGCTGATATGCCGAGGAATTGAATATGGGAATGCCCGGTATGCTGATGAATCCCGTCCCGTGGCCTCAAGGGGCTCGATGCGCCGTAGCGATCACGTGGGATGTCGATGCCGAGAGTGGCCTCAGATACAAGCATGGCGACCGAAGCGATGACCTGGTTGCAACCCGGTCGTTGCTCCATTATGGCCCGTCGATCGCGGTGCCGAGATTGGTTCATTTGCTTCAAAAGCTGGATATCAGCCAGACTTTTTTCGTGCCGGGATGGGTAATCGAGCAATACCCGGCAGCTGTGGAGCTTCTTGTCGAGCATGGGCACGAAATTGCGCTGCATGGCTACATGCACGAACGATCCAATGATCTGTCTCCTGGAGAGGAGGCGCGCCTGCTCGACAAGTCCATCGAGGCGTACATCAAGCGGGTAGGAACGGAACCCAGGGGCTGGCGCGCGCCCGGATTCGCATTCTCGAGAAACTCGACTGAGCTCCTGATCGACGCCGGCTTCAACTACGACTCATCCCTGATGGGTAACGACATACCGTATCTGTTGCAGGGTGAAAAAGGGCAACTCGTTGAATTGCCGATTGATTGGGCGTTCGATGATTGGCCGCATTACATGCATAACAGAGACTTCAATTTCATGATGCCGATCCTGGCCCCCGAAAGGGCGATGGAGGTCTTTCGCTCCGAGTTTGATGCCGCGAGGGAGTACGGTTCGATGCTGATAACCGTATGGCATCCATTTCTTTCCGGGCGCTTGGCGCGAATTCATGCAATTGTCGAGTTCATTGAGTATATGCGTTCACAAGGGGGCGTGTGGTTCGCGCGGCTTGATCAGATTTGTGATCATGTCCGGATGCTGGTTGAAAACGAGCGTTGGAGCCCATCGGTGGTGCGGATGCCGTAAGGCAGGCGGTTTCGCAGGAACACCTGATCGACTCGACCATTTTTTGGCTGATCGCAATATAGGTAACACCGGGCGGGCATGAGACATGATTGAACATCATTTTGATTCCGGCGAATTCGAGAATCGCAGAAATGCTGCATGCCGGTCCATGGCAGAACAGCAACTGGATGGACTCTTGCTGTTCCGGCAGGAGAGCATGTATTACCTGACTGGTTACGATACCAGCGGATATAACATGTTTCAGGCCATGTTCCTTCGGTCGGATGGTCGTTACGGCCTTCTGACCCGTCCTGTAGACCGCATTCAGGCGTATGCGACATCGACCATAAAAGATGTTCGCATCTGGTATGACGGTGAAACGGCTGACCCGGGAGCCGACTTGCGCGCATTGCTGGACGATTATGGCGCCAGAGGCAAAACGATAGGCGTCGAATATCATGCCTACGGGTTGACCGGTCAGCGGGCGAAGATGGTGGATCGCGCGCTGGAGGGATTCTGCAAACTCACGGACGGCTCGGATCTCGTTCGATTGCTTCGTCTTGTCAAAAGCCCCGCGGAGCTGGAGTACGTGCGCAAGGCCGGCGTGCTTTGCGATGAGATGATTGACGAGAGCATACGGCGTTGCAAGCCCGGTGCTTCGGTCAAGGCCATCTATGGGGAGATGATACGCGTCCTGACGGCACGCGGCGGTGATCCGCCCGCCAGCCGCTGGCCCATCGGCGCGGGCGAGGCCGCGATGTTCGCCCGTTACTACACGGGCGACAACTTCATCGGTGAGCGGGATCAGGTGTTCCTGGAGCCGGGCGCCGCTTACCGTCACTACCACGCATGCGCGATGTACAACGTGATCATCGGCGAGGCCAACGCCAGGCAGCGAGACATGTTCAAAGCGTGTGCCGAAGCCCTCGATACGTGCCAGGAGGCGTTACGCCCCGGGAGGACCGTGGGGGAGATTTTCGACCTGCACACACGGATGATGGCGAAGGCCGGCCATGAAAAGGCGGCGATGAGCGCCTGTGGTTATACCATGGGTGCCATGTATCCGCCGACCTGGATGGATTGGCCGATGTTCTGGACCGGAAATCCCCAGATCATCGAGCCAGGGATGGTATTCTTTCTGCACATGATTCTGTTTGACCGCGATAGCGGAACGGGCATGTGCATCGGCGAAACCGCGATTGTCGGTGAGAATGGCCCGGAGCGTGTGAACCACGTCCCCCGCACACCCATCGAGATTCAATAG
>CAZYIP010000065.1:0-18154 GCA_964646895.1 uncultured Salinisphaerales bacterium
GGTGCCGGGTTCGAGCACTTCAAAGCGCTCCACACGGGCGAGAAAGCGCAGCCACGCATCGTGAGCGTGCAAGCGCGCCCGGTCACTGTCCGAGGCATTTTCCAGCAATACCGGCAGTAGTTTGCCCGGCGCGATGTCCATTTCTCCGCGAATCTGGCGCAGGCCGAGGATGAATGCCTGGATCCATGCCGCTTCGGCCTCGGCCTCGGTATCGATGCGGGTTTCGTCCGCGCGCGGCAGGGGTTGAAGCATGAGGGTTTCACCCTTGCGCCCCGCAAGCGGAGCGACCCGCTGCCATATTTCTTCGGTAATGAAGGGCATGAACGGGTGCGCCAGCCGCAGAATCGCGTCCAGCACGCGCACCAGCGTGCGCCGGGTGCCGCGGTGGGCCGCCTCGCCTGCCTCGGTATGCAGCACCGGTTTGGACAGCTCCAGGTACCAGTCGCAGTACTCGTGCCAGACGAAATCGTACAGCGCCTGCGCGGCGAGATCGAAGCGATAGGCCTCCACGTGCCGCGTCACCGCGGCCTCCACCCGCTGCAGGCGCGAGACGATCCAGCGATCGGCAAGCGACAGCACGACCGGTGCGGCCGCATCCAGGCCGGTGTCGTGGCCTTCGGTGTTCATCAGCACGTAGCGGGCGGCGTTCCACAATTTGTTGCAGAAGTTGCGATACCCGCCGACCCGACCCAGATCGAAGCGGATGTCACGTCCATTGGACGCCAGCGCTGCAAACGTGAAGCGCAGCGCATCGGCCCCGAAGGCCGGGATGCCGTCGGGAAATTCCTTGCGCGTGGCCTTTTCGATGGCCCTGGCCTTCTGGGGCTGCATCAGGCCGCGAGTGCGCTTGGTCACCAGTGCCTCGCCGCCGATGCCGTCGATGAGGTCGATGGGATCGAGCACGTTGCCCTTGGACTTGGACATCTTCTGGCCTTCCGCGTCGCGCACCAGACCGTGCACGTAGACCTCGTGGAAGGGCACGGCATCGGTGAACTTCAGGCCCATCATGATCATGCGTGCGACCCAGAAGAAGATGATGTCGAAACCAGTGACCAGCACACTGGTGGGATAGAAGGTTTCGAGTTCCGGCGTGCGCTCCGGCCAGCCGAGGGTGGCGAAAGGCCACAACGCGGACGAGAACCAGGTGTCGAGCACGTCCGGATCCTGTTTCAGTGAGGCGTGAGGTGTCAGGCGTGAGGCGTACTTTTTGCGCACTTCCGCTTCGTCGCGGCCGACATAGATGTTGCCGGCTTCGTCGTACCAGGCGGGAATGCGGTGGCCCCACCAGATCTGGCGGCTGATGCACCAGTCCTGGATGTTGCGCATCCACTCGAAGTAGGTCTTGCTCCAGTTTTCCGGCACGAAACGAATGCGCCCGTCCTCGACCGCGGCAATGGCCGGCTCGGCCAGCGGCCCGGCGCGCACGAACCACTGGTCGGTCAGGTAGGGTTCGATCACCGCCCCGGTACGGTCGCCGCGCGGCACCATCAGACGGTGATCCTGCACGCTCGCGAGCAGCCCCTGTGCGTCGAGATCGGCAACGACGCGGGTGCGCGCCTCGAACCGGTCCAGGCCGCGATAAGCTGCCGGCGCGTCGTCATTGATGCGTGCATCCTCGGTCAGCACGTTGATAGCGGGCAGACCGTGACGCTCGCCGACGACATGGTCGTTGAAATCGTGCGCCGGCGTGATTTTCAGGCAGCCAGTGCCGAACTCCCGGTCCACGTAATCATCGGCGATCACCGGAATTTCGCGCCCGACCAGCGGCAGCACCACGGTCTGGCCGACCAGGTGCCGGTAGCGTTCGTCCTCCGGATGCACGGCCACTGCGGTGTCGCCGAGCATGGTTTCGGGCCGGGTCGTGGCCACCACCACGTACTCGTCGGAGTCCTTGATCGGGTAGCGCAGGTGCCACAGCTTGCCCTGTTCCTCCTCCGAGACCACCTCCAGGTCGGAGACGGCCGTGTGCAGTACGGGATCCCAGTTGACCAGGCGCTTGCCGCGGTAGATGAGGCCGTCGTCGTACAGGCGCACGAAGACTTCGATGACCGCGCGCGAGCGCTCGTCGTCCATGGTGAAGGCTTCGCGGGACCAGTCCACCGACGCGCCCAGGCGCCGCAGCTGGCGCGTGATGTGCCCACCCGATTCGCGGCGCCATTGCCAGATGCGCTCGACGAAGGCTTCGCGACCCAGGTCCTGGCGGCTCTTGCCTTCGGCCGCGAGCTGCCGCTCGACCACCATCTGCGTGGCGATGCCGGCATGATCGGCGCCCACCTGCCACAGGGTGTTGTCACCGCGCATGCGGTGATAGCGGATCAGGATATCCATGATGGTGTCCTGAAACGCGTGTCCCATGTGCAGGCTGCCGGTGACGTTGGGCGGCGGGATCATGATGCAGTAGGCGTTGTCGCCGGTGCCGGCGGGGGCGAAATAGCACCGGGATTCCCAGCGCTCGTACCAGCGCTTTTCAATCGCCTGGGGGTCGAAGGTCTTGTCCATTACTCTTGATTGATCCGAAACAAAGCGTGTTGACAGATTGTCGCTACACCCAAGCCTGTTCCCTCTCCCCTCGGGGAGAGGGGGCGCGGCGTTCCACCCTCTCCCCGACCCTCTCCCGCCAGCGGGAGAGGGGGCAGAAGGCGGCTCAGCATCATTCAGCATCCTTGGCCGGGAAACGGAATCTCCGGGAAGGGCGCAGTTCGCGCCGTTGACTGCGATGCAAAGGCGTCAAGCTTATCAGGATTCGATCTTGTGCGTTTCCAGCGGATAGCCCCGGTCGCGGTAAAACTGGTAGCGCCGCCGGGCGTTGGCGCGCTCCTCCGGACTCCCGTCGACGATTTCCGCAACGCGCTCGAAGCGGCTGAAAAAAAGCGGCACCTCGGCGCCGAGATTGACGAGGACGTCGCAATCGGCGGCTTCGGGCGGATTGTCCGCGCCCAGGGTGACCGGCGCGGGATCATCGGTTTCACCGACAGACGCGTGCGGCACGAAGCTGCCCTGGCGAAATGTCCAGAGCAATTCGTCCAGGTGCGTGCAGTCGGCTTCACTGGCGCAATGCAGATGCACGCGCTGGCCCTGGCGATAGATTTTCTCGGTGAGGCGGCACGCCAGCAGCAGGCGTGCGCTGGCGCCGGCCTGGCCAAGCACGTAGAAGCTGACCCGCGTCACGGATTCGCGACGCGGTCCAGCAGGTACTGGCAGAGCAGCGGCAGCGGCCGGCCGGTGGCGCCCTTCCGGTCGCCGCTGTTCCAGGCGGTGCCGGCCACGTCCAGGTGCGCCCAGCGCAGCTTGCGGGTGAAGCGGTGCAGGAAGCTGGCAGCGGTAATCGCGCCCGCGCCCTGGGTGCCGATGTTTGCAAAATCGGCGAAGTTGCTCTTGAGCTGGTCCTGATAGTCCTCCCACAGGGGCAGCTCCCAGACCCGGTCGCCGCTGTCCTCGGCGGCGTTGCGGATCTCGCGCGCCAGCTGCGGCTGATTGCTGAACAGGCCGGAGGCGACGTGGCCGAGCGCCACCACGCAGGCGCCGGTCAGGGTGGCGATGTCGATCACCGCGGCGGGGTCGTAGTTGCGCTCCACATAGGAGAGCGCGTCGCACAGGACCAGCCGCCCTTCCGCGTCGGTGTTGAGGATTTCCACCGTCTGTCCGGACAGCGTCTTGACGATGTCGCCCGGTTTGCTGGCCCGTCCGCCGGGCAGATTTTCGGAACTGGCCACGACGCCGACCAGGTTGATCGGCAGCTCCAGCTCGGCAGCCATGTGTACCGCCCCGAACACCGAAGCGGCGCCGCACATGTCGTATTTCATTTCATCCATTTTCGCCGCGGGCTTGAGGCTGATGCCGCCGGCGTCGAAAGTGATGCCCTTGCCCACCAGCACATGGGGCTTCTGGTTGTTGCCGGCGCCGCGGTGCTCCATGATGATCAGCCGGGCGGGCTCGCGGCTGCCGCGTGACACGGACAGCAGCGCGCCCATGCCGAGCTTTTCCATTTCCTCTTCGTCCAGAATGCGCGTCTTCAGCTTTGGAAAGCGTTTCCCGAGCGCCTCGGCCTGTTCCGCCAGATAACTCGGCGTGCACTGGTTCGCCGGCAGATTCGCGAGATTTTTGGTCAGGTCGAGGCCGTTGGCGATGGCCTGCGCCTCGCGGATCGCTGCCTCGCCCTCCACCAGGTCGCTGCGGCGCGGCACGTTGATGATGAAACGTTCCAGTTTGCCCGCCGCTTCTTCGGGTTCGCTCTTGCACTGATCGAACCGGTAGAATTCGGAGTGGACCGCGAGCAGCGCCTGTTTCACTTTCCAGTGATGGCTGCGGCCGCGCACGTTGAGTTCGGTCAGGTAACTGGTGACGTCGCGGGCACCGATATCGCGCACGCCGCGGGCGGCGGTGACGCAGGCCTTGCGGAATGCGGCATCGTCGAAGTCACGCTCGCGGCCACAGCCGACCAGCAGCACGCGGTCGCAAAACATGTTCGGGAGCTTGTGCAGGAGCAGGGTCTGCCCGGGTTTGCCGTCCATGTCGCCGCGGCGCATGATGCTGGCGATCGCGCCATGGCTGGCGGTGTCCAGCGCGCGCGCCGGTGCGGAAAGCTTGCGACGTTCGAAGATACCGACCACCACACAGCCGACCCGCTGTTTTTCGGGATGACCGCTCTTGACGAAAAAGTCCATCAGCAACTCCTGCGTGTTTTTTTTGGGGATTCCGGCAAACTCTTTAGACGCGATGGTCGCCGGGAAAGCTCCGGACGATTCGCCACACCGGCGAAGGCCGGTATTCGTCCAGATGATCGCTGTGGATGCGAGCGTAGCCCGAAATGATGGCCGGGACGCTTATCGGAGATCCCTTAGCGACGAAATTTACAATTATTTTACGCTGTTTTTTTCAAAAATCATCCACTTTTGCGAGATCGACGTACAGCCAGGATATTTCATGAATTGCACACGTTCACCCTTGTCTGCTGATTCCGCAGCGAATCCCCCTCGACCGGCCCCCATTGACGGTATGGTGTACGCACAAGGGAACAATATTATAATCAACGGCCTGCGTAATCATTGCGCGAATTCATGATGTATCCGAACTAGACCATGCGAGTGCTCATCCTGGACCGCTACCTGGCACGCGAGACGCTGCTCTCCTGGCTCGCGGTGACCGTGGTGCTGCTGTTCGTGATGCTCAGCAACCGCTTTGCCCATTACTTGCGCTATGCCGCCTCCGGCGAGCTGCCCGCGCACGTCCTTGGCAGCCTCGTGGGCCTGAGCACCATCCGCTACCTGGTCTATCTGTTTCCGGTGTCTTTTCTGCTGGCGATCATGCTGGCCCTGGGGCGGCTTTATCGCGACAGCGAGATGACCGCGATTTCCGCCTGCGGGGTCGGCCTGCGGCGCCTGTATCGGCCATTCCTGGCCCTGGGTGTGGTGCTGGCGCTGGTCACCGCGGTGCTGAGTCTGGTTTCCGGACCGTGGGCGGCGCGCACGGCGGGGCAGCTTTACGAACGCGCAAAGCAGGAAATGAAACTGTCCATGCTCGCGCCCGGCGGGTTTCGCGCGCTGCCGGACGATCGCGGCGTGTTCTACGCCGAGGGCAGCAGCGGCGAGGCGCTGCACGGGATTTTCGTCCACTTCAACGATCCCGAACGCCCGACGGTCGTCACCGCGGCCAAGGGCGTGCAACGCACCGACAGCCGTACCGGAGAACGCACCTTCGTGCTGCTGGATGGCTACCGGGTGGAGGGCCATCCCGGACAGGCCGGTTACCGGGTGATGAAGTTCCGCGAGCACGGGGTGCGGGTGGCGCTGCCGGGCCTGCACTACCAGGACAGCGACCGTGCCGAGCGGCCGACCGCCAGGCTGCTGGGGTCGTCCGATCCGCGCGATCGTGCGGAGTTGCAATGGCGCTTGTCGGCACCGCTGTCGGTGCTGATTCTGACGCTGATCGCCGTGCCGCTCTCGCATGTGAATCCGCGCCAGGGACGCTATGCGAAACTGATCGTCGGCGTGCTGTTGTATGTGATCTACTCCAACCTGCTGGGGCTGGCGCAAACCTGGACGGAGCACGGCCTCGTTCCCCTGTTCGTGGGCCTGTGGTGGGTGCACGTGCTGTTCGTGGTGATCGGCGGCTGGCTGCTGCTGCGCCGCCAGGGCAGGGGGTCGCTGCGCCGGTTGCTGCCGGGCGGGCGGTCGGCATGAGGATCTTCGATCGCTATATCACGGTCACGATCATCGGCACGTTTCTGGTCGTGGCGCTGGTGATCGTGGGACTGTATACCTTCATCAGCTTTCTTTCCGAACTGAACGACACCGGCGTGGGCGACTACGGCGCGCTGCAGGCAGCCGAATACGTATTGCTGGGCGTGCCGCAGGGGCTGTATCAGGTCTTTCCCATCATCGTTCTGATCGGCACTCTCATGGGGCTGGGCACCCTGGCGTCGGGCAGCGAACTGATCGTGCTGCGCGCATCCGGCGTTTCCGTCCTGCGACTGGCCGGCTCGGCGCTGTACGCGGGCGTGATCCTGGCGCTGGCCTGCTTCGTCATCGGCAACTGGGTGGCGCCGTTCGGGCAGCAGGTCGGACAGCAACTTCGCGCCCAGGCCCGCACCGGCAAGGCGGGCGTGTTCACCGGCCAGAGCCTGTGGGTGCGCCAGGCCGGCAACTACATTCATATCGGCCGTCTGCTGTCGGCGGATCACGTCCTCGATGTGGTGGTGTACCAGGTCGAACCGGATCAGTCGATCAGCCGCGTGATCACGGCGGCAAAGGGGCGGTACACGGATGGCTCCTGGACCCTCGACCAGGTCAGCATCACGCGCTTTCCGGACCAGCGCGTGCAGGTGAGCAGGCGTGCGTCACTGACGCTGCCGGCGATCGTGGATCCGGGCATGCTGCGGCTGTTCGTGGTCCAGCCGGAGAATCTGCCGCTCGCGGGACTCTATCGCTATGCGCAGTACATGCAGGCCAACGGCATCGACGCCAGTCGCTACCGGCTGGCCCTGTGGCGCAAGCTGGCCACGCCGGTCACGGTGCTGGCGATGATTCTGCTGGCGGTGCCGTTCGTGCTCGGACCACTGCGCAGTGCCGGCGCCGGACAGCGGCTGTTCGTCGGGGTGCTTGCCGGTCTTGGCTTTTTCATGCTCAACGAGATCGTCGCCAATACCGGGCAGGTGTTCGGCGTGCTGCCCTGGCTCACCGCATGGACGCCCACCGTGATCGTGGGTGCGCTGGCGCTTTGGCGTCTGCGCCGGGCGACGTGAGGGGCGGCGGGTGATATCGCAGCAGACCATGCTCGTCGTCGTGCTTCTGCTCCCCTTCGCGGGCAGTTGCGTGGCCGCGCTGTTTCGTTCGAATGCGCGCAATGTGGAAGCCTGGTTCGCCGCCGCGGTCGCGCTGGCTGCGTTCGTCATCGTGGCGATGCTTTATCCGGCGGTCGACGACGGTGCCGTCATTCGCCTGCAATGGGCGTGGATGCCGTCCCTGGGGCTGGATTTCGTGTTGCGGCTGGACGGGTTTTCCTGGCTGTTCGCGATGCTGGTCCTCGGCATCGGCCTGCTGGTGGTGCTGTATGCGCGCTACTACATGTCGCCGGAGGACCCGGTGCCGCGCTTTTTTGCGTTTTTGCTGGCGTTCATGGGCGCCATGCTGGGGATCGTGCTGTCCGGCAACCTTATCCAGCTGGTGTTTTTCTGGGAATTGACCAGCCTGTTTTCCTTTCTGCTGATCAGCTACTGGTATCACAGCGGCGCCGCCCGCGACGGTGCGCGCATGGCGCTGATTCTCACCGGCGGCGGCGGCCTGTGCCTGTTCGCCGGCGTGCTGATTCTGGGACACGTCGTCGGCAGCTACGATCTGGACGTGGTGCTCGCCTCGGGCGATGCAATCCGCTCCAGCCCGCTCTATCTGCCCATACTCCTGCTGGTGCTGTGCGGGGCGCTGACCAAGAGTGCGCAGTTTCCGTTTCATTTCTGGCTGCCGCAGGCGATGGTGGCGCCAACCCCGGTGTCCGCTTATCTGCATTCGGCGGCCCTGGTCAAGGCCGGCGTCTTTCTGCTGGTGCGGCTGTGGCCGGTTCTCGGCGGGACCGACGAGTGGTTGTGGATCGTGGGTACGGCCGGGCTGGTGACGTTCGTGCTCGGCGCGTATCTGGCGACGTTCGAGCAGGATCTGAAGGGGCTGCTGGCCTATTCCACCATCAGCCATATCGGCCTGATCACGCTGCTGCTGGGGCTGGACAACCCGCTGGCACTGGTGGCCGGCATCTTTCACATCATCAACCATGCCACGTTCAAGGCGTCCCTGTTCATGGGCGCGGGTATCATCGAGCATGAGAGCGGCACGCGCGATATCCGCCGTTTGAGCGGTCTGCGCCATTTCATGCCCATGACCGCGACCCTGGCCATGGTCGCGGCCGCTGCCATGGCCGGTGTGCCCCTGCTGAACGGGTTTCTCTCCAAGGAGATGTTTTTCGCCGAAACGATCGAGCATCACAGCGGCTCGCTCATGGACACATTGCTGCCGTACATCGCGACGCTTGCCGGCGCATTCAGCGTGGCCTATTCGCTGCGCTTCATTCACAGCGTGTTTTTCGGTCCGCCCGCGACCGACCTGCCGGGCACGCCGCGGGAGCCGCCCCGCTGGATGCGCTTTCCGGTCGAGCTGCTGGTGCTGGCCTGCCTGGTGGTCGGAATCATTCCGGCGCTTACCGTGGGTCCGTTTCTGAACACGGCCGTACGCGCCGTTCTCGGCCCTGCCACTCCGACCTACAGCCTGATGGTTTGGCACGGCCTGAATCCGCCGCTGCTGATGAGCATGATTGCGCTGACGGTCGGCGCCGTGCTTTACACGATGCTGTACCGGTATTTCCGTCTGGATGGCGAGGGCGCGCCCCTGTGGTACCGTCTCAGGACCCTGCAGATCTTCGACTGGGTGCTGCGCACGGTGTCGTGGCGGGGGGCGAGCACGCTGGAGGACCTTCTGGGCACGCGCTACCTGCAGCCACAGTTGCGCCTGCTGGTCGGTGTGGCGCTGATTGCGGCCGCGTGGCCTGTCTACGAGTACGGATTGGCCCCGGGCAGGTTGTCGCCCGCGGATCTGGATCCGGCCTTCGGCGTGCTCTGGGTGGTCGGGATCGGCTGCGCCATCGGTGCCGCGTCGCTGGCCAAGTTTCACCGTCTGATCGCGCTGATCCTGCTGGGTGGCGTGGGCCTGTCCACCTGCATCACCTTCGTCTGGCTGTCGGCGCCCGATCTTGCCCTGACGCAGCTTCTGGTCGAGATCGTCACCACGATTCTGCTGCTGCTCGGCTTGCGCTGGCTGCCGCCGCGCCACCGCAACCCGGAAACGGACGCGAGCGACGGTCCGGGCGCACGCGCACGCCGCCTTCGCGACGCGGTCCTGGCGCTGGTCGCGGGCACCGGGCTGGCGGCGTTCACCTATGCCGTCGTCACGCGCCCCGCGCCTGACAGTATCTCGCGGTATTTTGTGCAGCATGCGCTGCCCGATGGCGGCGGCCACAACATCGTCAACGTCATTCTGGTGGACTTCCGTGGCTTTGACACGCTGGGCGAGATTACCGTGCTGGGGGTGGTGGGTCTGGCGGTTTTCGCCCTGCTGCGGCGCTTTCGCCCGGCGCCCGAAAGCGTCGCCCGGCCGAAGCAGCAGCGCGTGAGGGATGGCGCCGATGCCGGCAATGACCGTTATCCGGTCGTTCCCGGCACCCTCATGCAGTGGCTGTTTCCATTCATCGCACTGATGGCGCCGTTTCTGTTCCTGCGCGGCCACGATTTGCCGGGAGGCGGTTTCGTCGCCGGAATCACGATGACGATTGCCTTCATTCTGCTGTACATGACCGGCGGTGTGCGCTGGATGGAGGCGCGGCTGCGGCTTCATCCGCTGCGCTGGATTGCCGCCGGGCTTTTGTGTGCGGTCGCGACCGGGGTCGGGGCATGGGTGGTCAGGTATCCGTTCCTGTCGTCCCATGCGATGCACGTGGACGTGCCGGTTATCGGCACCGTGCCGGTTGCGAGCGCGATCCTGTTCGATCTGGGTGTGTTCGTGCTGGTGGTGGGCGCGATGAGTCTGGTTCTGGTGGCGCTCGCCCATCAGTCCCTCCGCAGCGAGCGCATGCCGCAGGCCGACGCGCCGCCGGATCCGCGCAAGGATCAGGAGGCGTGACCATGGAAATCGTGCTTTCCATTGCCATTGGCGCGCTCGCGGGATCGGGTATCTGGCTGTTGCTGAGGCCACGGACCTTTCAGGTGATAGTGGGCCTGTCGCTGCTCTCCAATGCGGTCAACCTGTTTATCGTGGCGATGGGGCGCGTGCGGGTGGGGGCGCCTCCGGTGCTGACCGGCGACCTGGTGGGCGATCCCTCGCAATATGCAGACCCGTTGCCGCAGGCGCTGGTATTGACCGCGATCGTGATCGGCTTTGCCACCACGGCACTGTTTCTGGTGGTTCTGCTGGTTTCCCGCGGGTTGACCGGTACCGACCATGTGGATGGCGCGGAGCACGAACGATGATACCGCTGGCCGCGCACCTGATGATCGTGCCGATCCTGCTGCCGCTGGTCGCCGGTGCCGCGATGCTGTTGCTGGACGACCGCCGCCGCGCGCTGAAAGGGACCATCAGCCTGCTCTCCATTTTCGCGCTGCTGGTAGTGGCGGTCGTCCTGCTGTTGCGGGCCGATGGCGGGGCCGCGGGTGTCCAGGTCGGCGTCTATCGTCTCGGTGGCTGGCCCGCGCCATTCGGCATCGTACTGGTGGTGGACCGGCTGTCGGCCCTCATGCTCGTTCTGGGCAGTGTGCTGGCGTTTGCGGCGATGATCTTTTCGCTGGCGCGCTGGCACCGGGTGGGTACGCATTTCCACTCGCTGTTCCAGTTTCTGCTGGTCGGGCTGAACGGTGCCTTTCTCACCGGCGACCTGTTCAATCTGTTCGTGTTTGTGGAGGTGCTGCTGGCTGCCTCCTACGGCCTGGCGCTGCACGGCTCCGGCGTGGCGCGGGTCAAGGCGGGGCTGCACTACATCGCCGTGAATCTGACCGCGTCAATGCTGTTCCTGATCGGGGTGGCCCTGATCTACGGCGTGACCGGCACCTTGAACATGGCCGATCTGGCCACCCGTGTGGCGCACGTTACAGGGAGCGACCGGACCCTGCTGCAGGCTGGCGCGGGCGTTCTCGGTGTCGCCTTCCTGATCAAGGCCGGCATGTGGCCGCTGAGCTTCTGGCTGCCGCGCACCTATGCCGCGGCCGCACCGCCGGTGGCGGCGATGTTCGCGATCATGACCAAGGTAGGCGTCTATATCGTGCTGCGACTGTGGTTGCTGCTGGGCAGCGAAAGCGGAAGCGTTCTGGCACATTTCGGCGGCGCGTGGCTGTCATGGGGTGGCATGGCCACCATTGCGTTCGGCGCCATCGGGATGCTCGCGGCGCAGAATCTGGGACGGATGGCGGGCTTTGCCGTGCTCATTTCGTCGGGCACGATGCTTGCCGCCATCGGCACCGGGCGCGCCGACGTCACCGCGTCGGCCCTGTTCTATCTGCTCAGTTCGACCGTGGCCATCAGTGCCTTCTTCATGCTGATCGAACTGGTGGAGCGCGACCGCGAACCGGGTGCGGATGTGCTTGCCGTTACCACGGAGGTGTTCGTCGCCGAGGAGGGCGAGCCGGATCTGGACGAGCCGCAGGAAGTGGGTATCGCCATTCCGGCGACCATGGTGCTTCTCGGCCTCGGCTTTCTCGGTTGCGCGCTGGTGCTCGCGGGTTTGCCGCCACTGTCCGGTTTCGTGGCCAAGTTTGCGCTGTTGTCGGCGTTGCTGGGCGCTCCCGCCACCAATGCCGCTGTCGGGATCGGGGCAGTGTCATGGGTGCTTTTCGCCCTGCTCGTCGGATCCGGTTTTACCACCCTGATCGCCATGGTGCGCGCCGGTATCCGGGTATTCTGGGCATCCGCGGAACGTCCGGTGCCACGAGTACGGGTGATCGAGATGCTGCCGGTGGTGGCATTGCTGCTGGCGTGCGGCTCGCTCACGGTGCTGGCCGGACCGGCCATGGAATATCTGAACTCGACCGCTCACGATGTTCATGCGCCACAGGCCTACGTGCGCAGTGTTCTGGCACCTGTCCGCGGGGTGGGCACGTGACGCGCCGGTTCTCCTTTCCGCTGTTGTTCGCCAGCCTCGTGGCGATGTGGCTGCTGCTCAACCAGAGCGTGGCGGTCGGCCAGATCCTGCTCGGCGCGATAATCGCCGCGGGCGGCATGCGGGCGCTGGCGGCATTGTTGCCGGAGCGGACACGCATGCGGCGTCCGGTGGTGATGCTCGCGCTCGCGGGCGTGGTTCTGCTGGACATCATCCGCTCCAACTTTGCCGTTGCCAGGGCGATTCTCAACCCCGCGCCGCGGCACAATCATGCCGGATTCGTGCACATTCCGCTGGAGCTGCGCAACCGATACGGACTGACGGTGCTGGCCTGCATCATCACCGCAACGCCCGGCACCATCTGGGTGGTCTTCGACAACGACACCGGAGTGCTGACCATCCACGTGCTCGACCTGCTCGGTAATGAGCAGGCCTGGATCGCTGCCATCAAGAGCCGCTATGAGCGGCGACTGCGGGAGATTTTCGAATGCTGAGCCTGGCTGTCGCGATTGCCATGGTGTTGCTGGCGCTGGCCATGATCTGCGCGTTGCTGCGCATGCTTCGGGGTCCGCGGGCCCAGGATCGCATCCTCGCCCTGGATGCGCTTTACGTCGACGGCATGCTGTTGCTGGTGGTCTTCGGGATCCGTTCGGGCAGTGCGCTTTATTTCGAGGTGGCGCTGGTCATCGCGCTGCTCGGCTTCGTGTCCACGGCCGCGCTGGCCCGGTTTCTGATGCGTGGCGAGGTGATCGAATGAATGATTTGACGGCATTGCCGCTCTGGGCGTCGGTTTTGACGTCGCTGTTGCTGCTGTTCGGCGCGGGCCTGACCTTCATCGGTTCGCTGGGCCTGCTGCGATTGGGAAGCTTCTACGAGCGCGCCCATGCGCCCACGCTGGGCACGACCCTCGGCGCCGGTTGCGTGCTGATTGCGTCCATGCTGTTCTTTTCCGTGGCGGGTGCGCGCCCGGTGGTGCACGAGCTGCTGATAGCCGCTTTCGTCACGCTGACCACGCCGGTCACCCTGATGCTGCTGGTTCGGGCCGCGCTGGTACGTCGTGCCCTTGAACGGCGGCGGTAGCGGGTAGACTGCGATTTGGCCGTCAACTCATGTAGCCACGGCTCTGACGGCGCTCGATGCTGCGCAGCACGATGGAAAAACTCAGGGTAATCACCAGGTACAGCATCGCTACCACGAAGTAGATCTCGAACGCGTTGAAGGTGATCGCGATGTAGACCTGGCCCTGGCGCACCAGCTCTCCGACGCCGATGACCGAGAACACCGAGGTATCCTTGAGGCTGATGATGCCCTGGTTGCCCAGCGGCGGGATGATACGGCGCAGCGCCTGCGGCCAGATGATGTAGCGGAAGGTCTGCAGCCGGGACAGGCCGACCGCCAGCCCGGCTTCTCTCTGGTCCTTCTCGATCGATTTCACGCCGCCGCGCACGATTTCGGAAATATAGGCCCCGGAATTCAGGGCGACCGCGGCGACGCCGGCGCCAAATGCCGGGATGGGCCGGCCGATGATGTCCGGCAGGCCGTAGAAGATGAACAGGGCCTGCACCAGTATTGGCGTGCCGCGGAACAGCTCCAGGTAGGCGATTGCCGGCCAGCGCACGATGCGCAGGGAACTGAGCGTCGCCAGCCCGGCCACCAGCCCGATGATGAAGCCGATGATCAGGCCGATGACGGTGATCTCGACCGTGAGTCTCAGGCCGTCGAGCAAATAGGGCATGGCCCGAGCGATGTCGGTCAGGCTGAACGGGATGGAGAAGGGCATGGGCGGCTCCTCGGAAATTCCTTATCGATTTTGGTATTTATTGTGGGAGCGGCTTCAGCCGCGATTCCCGCGCATTAATCGCGGCTCGCGCCGCTCCCACGGACTCCACCGCCACCGCGCTAGCGGCGCAAACCGCGATAATGGGGGAAATTCGTTTCAGTCACCACCCACCACACCGGCCACCGTGCGCTCCAGGCGCTCCATGCCGGCGTCGATCAGATCGTCCGGGATGATCAGCGAGGGCGCCAGGCGGATGACGTCGGCGCCGGCGGTCAGTGTCAGCAGTCCCTGCTCCAGCGCGGCGTTGAGGAAATCCCGGGCGCGGCCGTGCCAGGGGCTGCGCAGCTCGGCGCCGATCAGCAGGCCGCGCCCGCGAATCTCGCTGAAAACGTCATGCCGCCGATTGATGGCTTCGAGCCCAGCGCGCATGCGTCCGTGTTTGTCGCGCACACCCGCCAGCAGTTCGGGGTCGTTGATGAGGTCCAGCACGGCATTGCCCACCGCGCAGGCCAGCGCGTTGCCACCGTAGGTGCTGCCGTGGGTGCCGACGCTGAGGCTCTGGGCGATGGCGGTCGTGGTCAGCATTGCCGCAAGGGGGAAGCCGCCGCCGATGCCCTTCGCGCTGGTCAGGATGTCCGGGGTGACGCCCAGCCCCATGTAGGCATACAGGTCGCCGGTGCGGCCCATGCCGGTCTGGACTTCGTCGTAGATCAGCAGTGCCTGGTGGCGATCGCACAGCTCGCGCACGCCGCGGGCGAATTCGGGTTCCGCCGGACGAATGCCGCTTTCGCCCTGGATCGGTTCCATGATGACCGCACAGGTGTCGTCCGAGATCGCCGCCTCCAGGGCCGCGAGATCGTTAAAGGGCACATGCGTGATGGCGCCCGGCAGCGGTCCGAATCCCTCGGTCTTTTTGGGCTGCCCGCCGACGCTGACGGTAAACAGGGTGCGGCCGTGAAATGCCATGTCGAACGCGATGATTTCGCGCTTGCTCGGCGGGAAGTGGTCAGCCGCGTATTTGCGCGCCAGCTTGAGTGCGGCCTCGTTGGCCTCGCCGCCGGAATTGGCGAAAAAAACCTTTTCCGCGAAGGTGGCGTCGCACAGCCTGCGCGCCAGCCGCAAGGCCGGCTCGTTGGTCATGACGTTGCTCAGGTGCCACAGGCGCTCGCCCTGGGCCTCGAGCGCGGCGACCAGGTGCGGGTGCGCGTGACCCAGCGCGGACACCGCGATGCCGGCGGCGAAGTCGATGTACTCGCGACCGCTCTGGTCCCACACGCGCGAACCCGAGCCGCGTACCGGGATGACGGCCGGTGGCGAGTAGCTGGGGACCATCACCTCGTCGAACAGCGAGCGGCCAAGCGGTTGCACGTCGGTCATCGTTATTGTCCTTCCCTTTGAAAAGTATAAAGCGAACCCAGTTGCAGGATGCCGGTGAGCCGGTCCAGCGCGGTGCGTGACTCGTCCAGCAGTTGTGGATCGGCGAGATCCGCCACCGCCAGACGATCCCGATAGTATCGCGCGATCCAGTCGCGAAGTGCGAGATAAAGGGCATCGTCGAGGATGACCGGCCCGTGCATCGCGGCGCGCTGTGCGGCGGTGAGGGCCACGCGCAGGCGCAGGCATGCCGGGCCGCCGCCGTTGCGCATGCTCTGGCGCACGTCGAGGACATGA
Organism: uncultured Salinisphaerales bacterium; assembly: GCA_964646895.1. Taxonomy (GTDB): domain Bacteria; phylum Pseudomonadota; class Gammaproteobacteria; order Nevskiales; family CAZYIP01; genus CAZYIP01. Next base: position 15,575 of record CAZYIP010000065.1, read on the forward strand.
ATGCTGCGAATCGGGTTTTCGCCGGCACGCAGGCGCTCCAGGCAGTTCCATACCGCCGGCGTCTCGCGACATTCCGCGGGAACGATCAGCGCCATGCCGCCGTCGCCGAGCGTCACGAGCTGGCTGTTGAACAGATACGAGGCCACCGCCTGACGCAGGCTCAGCTCCCGCGCCGGGATTTCCAGCCAGTGGAACGGCGCGTCGCGGAAATGCCCGGTGACGCGGGCCCGAACCGCATCGCGCTCCGCGAAGGCCTGCTCGTGGCACAGCAGGACGTTCTCGTTGGCCACCGCGATCACATCGTTATGGAAAACGCCGGCGTCGATTGCCGCCGGGTTCTGCCGGGCGAACGCGACCCGTGCCGGATCGAGCCGGTGAAGCCGTGCAATCGCCTCGGAGGCCGCCTGTGCCTGGCGCGCGGGAAAGCGTGCCGGCCGAGTTCTGTCGCGGTCGCCGTGACCGTAGACGAACAGCTCCAGCCCCGGTTCGCCGTGACGGACACACAGGCGGCTGTGATTGGCCGCTCCCTCGTCGCCGAATGCCGGTGTTGCCGGCAGCGGGGGATGATGCCGAAAATGCTCGGGATCGGCGAAGATCGTACGCAGCGCGGAGGCGGTGGCCGGCGCCTCGATGGCGCGGTGAAACTGGCTGCAGAGATTGGCGACGGTGAAGTGCACGCGCCCGTCGTCGCAGTCCGCGCCGGGCGAAACCGTGGCCGCGTTGGCGGCCCACATGCTCGAAGCCGAGGCGCAGGCGGCGAGCAGGTCGGGCGCCTCGCGGGCGGCGCGGGCGAGCACCGTCCGATCGTCGCCCCGAAAACCGAGGTGGCGCAGGGTCGGCAGGTGCGGCCGCTCCTGTGGCGGCAGCACGCCCTGGAGCAGGCCCAGGTCGTGCAGGACTTTCATCTTGTCCAGCCCTTGCAGGGCCGCCTCGCGCGGATTGGAAACCGCCTGCGCATTCTGCGCCGACGCCAGGTTGCCGATCGCCAGGCCGGCATAGTTGTGGGTCGGGCCGACCAGGCCATCGAAGTTCGCCTCGACGGCGCCCGCGGACGCGCTCACAGGGTGATGCCCGGGCTGAGCGGGTCGGGCAGCGTCGGTGCATCCGCCAGCATGGAGGCGACCGGGTACGCGCAGTAATCGGCGGCGTAATACGCACTGGCGCGATGATTGCCGCTGATGCCGATGCCGCCGAACGGTGCGGCGCTGCTGGCGCCCGTGAGCGGGCGGTTCCAGTTCACGATGCCGGCACGAATGCGGTGCTGGAATGCCTCGAAGTCATTCCGATCATCGCTGAGCAGGCCGGCGGCAAGGCCGTAGCGGGTGGCATTGGCGCGTTCGATGGCGTCGTTCAGGCCGCGGTAGCGGGCGACCTGCAGCAAGGGACCGAAGATTTCCTCGTCGGGCACGTCAGTGGCCGCGCTGATGTCGATCAGCCCGGGGCTCAACAGGCCCGTGCCGGCCTGCAAATGGGCGGCTTCCACCAGCGCATGGCCGCCACGCGCAACAAGATCGTCCTGGGCCGCGAGTACGCGCTCGGCGGCGGTCGCGGAAATGACCGGGCCCATGAACGGCGGGTCCGGGTCGTCCGGGCGCCCGACATTGATGCGGCGCACGGCGCGCGCCAGCCGTTGCAGCAGCTTGTCGCCGAAATCGCCGTGCGGAAGGAGCAGGCGGCGGGCGCAGGTGCAGCGTTGCCCGGCGGAGAGATAGGCGGAAAGCAGAATGACGTAGATGGCGGCGTCGATATGCTTGACCGGCGCCACGACCAGCGGATTGTTGCCGCCCATCTCCAGGGCCAGGATTTTCTGCGGTTGACCGCCGAGCGCCCGGTGCAGCGCCTGCCCGGTACGTGCGCTGCCGGTGAACAGAATCCCGTCGATGGCACCGTGAGCCGCCAGCGCCTGGCCAGTGTCGGCACCACCCTGAAGCAGGTTCACCTCGCCCCGGTCGAGGCCGGACTCCGTCCACAGGCGCACGGTCAGGGCCGCGGTTCGCGGCGTGTATTCACTCGGTTTGAACACGACCGTGTTGCCGGCGAGCAGGGCTGGCACGATGTGGCCGTTCGGCAGATGGCCGGGGAAGTTGTAGGGCCCGAAAACGGCGAGCACGCCGTGCGGCTTGTGGGTCAGGCGCCTGCGTCCGCCCGGTGCCGGAGTTTCCGTGGTCCCGGTGCGCTCGTGATAGGCGCGGATCGAGATGTCGATCTTGCCGATCATGGCGGTGACTTCGCCGCGCGATTCCCACAGCGGCTTGCCGGTTTCCGCGGCGATGAGGCTGGCGAGATCCTCGCGATGACCTTCCAGCCTGGCGGCGAACGCCTGCAGCCGGGCGATCCGCTCGTCCAGCGGACGCGCGGCCCAGGCCGGGAACGCATGCCGGGCGGCCACGACCGCCGCTTCTACCTGCCGCGCATCTGCCCCGGCGCCGTGCCAGCCGATTTCGCCGCTGGCGGGGTTGCGGGCTTCGAAGTCGGTGCCCTGACCGTCAACCCAGCGGCCGCCGATGTAGAGAGAGGGTTCAGACATGTTGTCAGCCGAATTGCGTCGTTCGTTGCCGCCTTGCCCGTTATTCCCGCGAA
>CAZYIP010000066.1:0-18128 GCA_964646895.1 uncultured Salinisphaerales bacterium
TACCAGCCGATTTTATTATTAATCAATTTGTTATGCTGGTCCGACCCCATCTCACCCCCAAGTCCTCCTTGCCAATACCGTAACTTGTGTAACCTATCCTCCCGGTTTGATCTGTTACCTATCATGCCGGTTTGCACACACCCAGCCCTCTCCCGCACGCGGGAGAGGGGGTTCCATAGTCAACTGTTACGAAAGGCGCTCAGCCGACCTTGGCGAGTTCCGGCTGGTCGCGGTAGCGCTCGGCCATGCGTTCCAGGGGGATCGGCTGGATGCGGGGGGCCTGGCCGGCGCTGCCGAAGGCTTCGAAGCGGGCCTTGCACAGGGCCTGGGCGGCGTTGGTGGCTTCGCTCAGGAACTTGCGCGGGTCGAAGTTGCTGCGGCTCTGGGCCAGCCAGCGGCGCACGGCGCCGGTCATGGCCAGGCGGATGTCGGTATCGATGTTGACCTTGCGCACGCCGTGGCGGATGCCCTGCCGGATTTCCTCCACCGGCACCCCGTAGGTTTCCGGGATGTCGCCGCCGAACTCGCGGATCACTTCCAGCCACTCCTGCGGCACGGAGCTGGAGCCGTGCATGACCAGGTGCGTGTTGGGGATACGCTGGTGGATCGCCTCGATACGGTCGATGTCGAGAATGTCGCCGGTCGGCTGGCGGCTGAACTTGTACGCGCCGTGGGAGGTGCCAATGGCGATGGCCAGCGCGTCGACGCCGGTCTGCGCGACGAAGTCGGCGGCCTGTTCCGGGTCGGTGAGCAGGCTGTCGCGATCGAGCTTGCCCTCGGCGCCGACGCCGTCCTCTTCGCCGGCTTCGCCGGTCTCGAGCGAGCCGAGGCAGCCCAGTTCGCCCTCGACGGACACGCCGACCGCGTGCGCCATCTCCGCCACGCGGCGGGTGACGTCCACGTTGTACTCGTAGGTGGACGGCGTTTTCATGTCCTCCCTGAGCGAGCCGTCCATCATCACCGAGGTGAAGCCGGCACGAATCGAGGTCTGGCACACCGACGGGCTGGCGCCGTGGTCCTGGTGCATGACCACCGGAATGTGCGGATAGGCCTCCACCGCCGCCTGAAACAGGTGGCTCAGGAAAACGGCGCCGGCGTACTTACGCGCGCCGGCCGAAGCCTGCATGATGACCGGGCTGGCGCACTCGTCGGCGGCCTGCATGATGGCCTGGATCTGCTCCAGATTGTTGACGTTGAACGCAGGCACGCCGTAGGCGTTCTCTGCCGCATGGTCGAGCAACTGACGCAGGGAAATCAAAGCCATGGCTTTTCCTCCAAAATCGTGATGGACGCGCTAAACGGCACGGCGCCTCTTGTCCATGAGTTGCAGAATCATCGGGGTGAAAATGAGCTGCATCGCCAGTTCCATCTTGCCGCCGGGCGCGACGATGGTGTTGGCCCGCGACATGAACGAGTCGTGCAGCATGGAAATCAGATACGGAAAGTCGATACCGTGCGGATCGGCGAAGCGGATCACCAGGAAGCTCTCGTCCACCGCCGGGATGTAGCGGGCGATGAACGGGTTCGAGGTATCCACCACCGGCACCCGCTGAAAGTTGATGTGGGTGCGCGAGAACTGGGGGCAGATGTAGTTCACGTAGTCCGGCATGCGCCGCAGAATGGTGTCGACCACCGCTTCGTGCGAATAGCCGCGCGCCAGCTTGTCCCGGTGCAGCTTCTGGGTCCATTCCAGGTTGATGGTCGGCACCACGCCCACGCGCAGATCCACATGCTGTGCGATGTCGACCGATTCGGTCGTCACCGCGCCGTGCAGCCCTTCGTAGTACAGCAGGTCCGTGCCTGCTTCCAGGTCGCGCCAGGGCGTGAACGTGCCCGGCGGCTGCCCATGGGGCGCGGCCTCCTCCTCGCTGTGCAGATAAGTGCGCACCTTGCCCGTGCCCGTCTCGCCGTAATCCCGAAACAGCCCCTCCAGCTCGGCGAGCAGATTGGCTTCGGGGCCGAAGTGGCTGAAGTGGCGGTTTCCGCTCGCTTCCGCCTCGGCCATGGCGGCTTTCATGTCCTTGCGGTCGTAGCGGTGGAAGGCGTCGCCCTCGACCACGGCCGCGTTGACGCCCTCACGGCGAAAGATCTGCTGGAAAGTCCTCGTCACCGACGAGGTACCGGCTCCAGAGGAGCCGGTGATAGCGATAATGGGGTGTTTTCTGGACATGACTCGTCTCCCGCGGCGAGTTCTTGTAGTGTGATCGTCAGGTCGACCCGGCCATGAACAGCGAACGGTTGCCGAACAACGGCGAGGTATAGGGCTGGTCGTGACCTTCCGCATACTCCATGTGATAGCGGACGATTCGCTCGACTTCATCTCGCGAACCCAGAATCACCGGCACGCGCTGGTGCAGCGAGGTCGGAACCACGTCAAGCAGCCGCTCCTCGCCGGTCGACGCCGCTCCGCCGGCCTGCTCCACGATCATCGCCATCGGGCCCGCCTCGTAGAGCAGGCGCAAACGCCCCAGCTGCGTCGGATCCTTCAGGCCCCGCGGGTACATGTACACACCGCCGCGCACCAGGATACGGTGCACCTCGGCCACCATCGAGGCCACCCAGCGCATGTTGAAATCCACGCCGCGCAAGCCGCCGCGCCCGGCCAGACATTCCTCGATGTAGCGCTTGACCGGCGGCTCCCAGAAGCGCTCGTTGGACGCGTTGATGGCAAACTCCCGCGTGCTCGGCACGATGGTCATGTCCGGGTGCGTGAGCACGAACTCGCCGACACCGCGATCCAGGGTAAAACCCTGCACACCGCGGCCGAGGGTGATCACCAGCATCGTCGTCGGCCCATACAGGGCATAGCCGGCGCAGACCTGCCGCACGCCCGGCTGCAGGAAGTGCTTCGCGCCCGGTAGCTCCGCGTCCTCCGGGCAACGCAATACGGAAAAGATGCTGCCGATGGTGATGTTGGCATCGACGTTGGAGGAACCGTCCAGCGGATCGAATACCAGCAGATGGCGGCCACGCGGATACATGTCCGGAATCGGGTAAACGTCCTCCATCTCCTCGGAGGCCATGCCCGCCAGGTAGCCGCCCCACTCGCACTGACGCAGAAAAACCTCGTTGGCGATCACATCCAGCCGAGTCTGTACTTCGCCCTGCACGTTGGTCTGACCGGCACTGCCGAGGGCATCGGCGAGGGCGCCCTGCGCCACCACCCGGGCAATGCTTTTGCAGGCCGCCGCCACGTCATTGAGAAGCGGCTCGCACTCGCCACTGCCGCTCGGGTTGCGGCGACGCTCCATGGCGAGGTACTGGTTCAGCGTCAATCTTCCATCATGCATGACCGTATCCTTTATGTATGGTCAGGTTGTAGTGTTCGTGGGAGCGGCATGAGCCGCGACCAAAAGCAACCGGGTCCGCCTCAGCTATCGCGGCTTGCGCCGCTCCCACGGTTGCCGGAGGTCGATGCTTCGGCCGCTGGCGTGGCCTGGTCGAAAACCCGGCTCTTGCGGATGTCGTCCGCCTCCAGTGTCATCAGCGCGGCCCGATCGAGCGCGTTGCCGCGGCCGCTGAACAGCCGGTTGGCCAAGCGCAGGCGGGCGCGGTCGAGCGCATTGCGGATCGAGCGCGCATTGGCGAAATGCGGCTGCTGCATGCGCAGCTTTATATATTTGCGCAGGGTGGCCTCTGCGTCCTTGCTGAGGCAGTACTGCATGTTCTGCAACATCAATTGCGCGATGCTGAACAGCTCGTCCTCGCTGTAATCCGGAAAATCGATATGGTGGGCGATGCGCGAGGACATGCCCGGATTGCTGCGAAAAAACGTCTCCATGCGGTCCTTGTAGCCGGCCAGGATCACCACCAGATCCTCGCGGTTGCCTTCCATCACCTGAAGCAGGATCTCGATCGCCTCCTGGCCGTAGTCGCGCTCGTTTTCCGGCCGGTAGAGGTAGTAGGCCTCGTCGATGAAGAGCACACCGCCCATAGCGCGCTTCAAGACCTCCTTGGTCTTGGGCGCGGTATGGCCGATGTACTGCCCGACCAGATCGTCGCGGGTGACGGCGACCAGATGCCCCTTGCGCACGTAGCCCAGGCGGTGAAGGATCTCGGCCATGCGCATGGCCACGGTGGTCTTGCCGGTGCCCGGATTGCCGGTAAAGCTCATGTGCAGCGAAGGCGAGCCGGCCGACAGGCCGACCTCCGCCCGCGCCTTTTCCACCAGCAGGAAGGCGGCGGTTTCGCGGATACGGGTCTTGACCGGAGTCAGCCCCACCAGCTCGCGTTCGAGCTGGTCGAGCAGGGACTCGATGTCGGTCTGGCGGTAGATTTCCGCCAGATCGACCGTCTCCCGTTCCGCTGCGGCATTCTCCTTCCCGGCTGCAACCGCTTCCGTCTGCATGGCTTCATCCATCCCTGCGCTCACGCGCCCGGCGCGTACCGCTCACCCGCCGGCCGATCGGTCGCATAGCTGTGGATCGTATAACGAATACTACGGCCCGCCTGTTCCTGACGCACAACCCCGAAGCCGGGTTCCTCCGCCGGGCGGTTGACGATGAACGACAAGCGCATGGTTTCGAAGCCGCGGGTCGAGTCGAAGGCATTGACCTTCACGTAGTGATTGGGAAACGCCTTGCGGCAGGCGTTGACTTCGTACAGCACACCCGCCGCGTCGCGAATGTCGAACATCGGCAGGCCCCACATCTCCCAGTAGGTATTGCGCGGATGCGGATCGTCCGTGTACTCCACCGACAGCGCCCAGCCCTGGTCCAGCGCATACTGGATCTGTGCCTTGATTTCCTTGTCGTCCAGGTCCGGCAGGAATGAGAAGGTTCCCTGAGTGATCTTCATGTCTTGAATCCTCGTTTCGATGCGCCGGGTCGCGGCCATGCGCGACCCGGTGCCCTGTTCATGGACGGGTGCCGATCAGGACACCACTTCCGGCGTCGGCACGTAGTCCACCGTGTCGGTGCTGGCGTAGTTGAAGGTGACGTCCTTCCACGTGTCCAGCGCAACCTGCAGCGGTCCGCAGTGACGCGCGGCCTTTTTCAGGATGTCCGGCCCCTCGTTCCAGATGTCGCGACCCTCGTTGCGCGCCTTGACCATCGTCTCCAGCGCGACACGGTTGGCGGTTGCTCCAGCCTGGATGCCGTCCGGGTGGCCGATGGTGCCGCCACCGAACTGCAGCACCACATCCTCGCCCAGATAGGTCAGCAACTGGTGCATCTGCCCGGCGTGGATACCACCGGAGGCCACCGGCATCACCTTCTTGGTGCTCGCCCAGTCCTGGTCGAAGAAGATGCCGTGCTCCAGGTTCTTGCGGGTGACCGGCTCGCGCAGGGTGTCGTAGATGCCGGCGACGACGCGCGGATCGCCTTCCAGCTTGCCCACCACGGTGCCGGAATGGATGTGGTCGACACCCGCCAGGCGCATCCACTTGGCGATGACACGGAACGAGACGCCGTGGTTCTTCTGCCGCGTATAGGTGCTGTGGCCGGCGCGGTGCAAATGCAGCAGCATGTCGTTCCTGCGTGCCCATTTGGACATGCTCTGGATCGCGGTGTAGCCAATCACCAGGTCGATCATGACGATGTTCGAGCCCAGTTCCCTGGCGAAATTCGCGCGCTCGTACATGTCCTCCATGGTCGCGGCGGTCACGTTGAGGTAGTGCCCCTTGACCTCGCCGGTGGCGGCGCTGGCGCGGTTGACGGCTTCCATCGCGTACAGGAAGCGGTCGCGCCAGTGCATGAACGGCTGCGAGTTGATGTTCTCGTCGTCCTTGACGAAGTCCAGGCCGCCCTTGAGCGCCTCGTAGATGACGCGACCGTAGTTGCGGCCGGAAAGCCCCAGTTTCGGCTTGGTGGTGGCACCGAGCAGCGGCCGGCCATACTTGTCCAGGCGCTCGCGCTCGACCACGATGCCCGTCGGCGGACCATCGAAGGTCTTGACGTAGGCAACCGGAATGCGCATGTCTTCCAGGCGCAGGCCCTTCACGGCCTTGAAGCCGAACACGTTGCCGATGATCGATGCGGTCAGATTGGCGATCGAGCCAGCCTCGAACAGATCGAGATCATAGGCAATGTAGGCGAAATACTGGTCCGGCGACCCCGGCACCGGGTCGATCCGGTACGCCTTGGCGCGGTACATGTCACAGGCGGTCAGACGGTCGGTCCACACCACCGTCCACGTCGCGCAGGAGGACTCGCCGGCAACCGCCGCGGCGGCCTCTTCCGGATCCACGCCTTCCTGGGGCGTGATGCGGAACAGGGCAATGATGTCGGTATCCTTGGGCTCGTAGTCCGCGTCCCAGTAACCCATCTTCTTGTAGGGAATCACACCGGGAGCGTAGCGGCCCCGCGGCTTTTCGGTAGCTTCCGTCGCTTGCTCGGTCATCGATCTCTCCTGTGTTGTCCATCGCAATCAACCGTGACCGACACTCTAGGGGATTTATTTGACAAGTAAAAGTTAAAGTTTTTTACTGTGTTCGTTAGTTAATGTTTATGTGTTGTGAGATTTCCCCGTCATCCCCGCGAACGCGGGAATCTAGCGCCTTTGCAGGCACAGGCTTCGAAAGTCACTGGGTTCCCGCCTTCGCGGGAATGACGGATCGGTCCAGTCCAGTCATATTCATCAGCAGAGGTGCCCGGCCCCGGACATCGCTGCGCGCTTCCGCGATGACGTCACGAACAAGGGCAGACAAATCATGTACCGTGTCACTATCAGGCAATTGCAAGTCTTTGTCGAAGCGGCAAAACGCCTCAGCTTTGCACGCACCTCGGAGAGCCTGCACCTGACGCCGGCGGCGGTGTCGCTGCAGATCAAGCAGATCGAGGACGAAACCGGGTTGCCGCTTTTCGAGCGCCGGGGCAGGCGGCTGTATCTCACGCAGGCAGGAGAAGTGTTTCTGCGGCACGCACAGCAGGTGTTGCGAACGCTGGACGACGCGGAAGAATCGCTGGCGGCGATCAAGGGCCTGCGCGGCGGGCGCCTGCGCATCGCCGTGCTGAGCACGACCAAGTACTTCGCGCCCGGCCTGCTGACCCTGTTCCAGAAGCGCTACCCGGATGTGGAGATCGTGCTCACCATCAACAATCGTGAAACGGTGATCCAGAGCCTGGCCCAGGGCGAGGCGGACATCGCCATCATGGGCCGCCCTCCGCAGGAACTCGACACGGTGGCCACGGCCTTTGCCCCCCATCCCCAGGTGATCATCGCCAGCCCGGCGCACCGCCTGGCGCAACGCAAGCGCATTTCACCCGACGCGCTCGACGCTGAAACCTTCCTGGTGCGGGAATCGGGCTCGGGCACGCGCATGGCGATGGAGCAGTACTTTCGCGAGCAGGGCATATCTCCCCGCATCGGCATGGAAATCGCCAGCAACGAAACCATCAAGCAGGCGGTCATGGCCGGCATGGGCCTGAGCTTCATCTCGCGCCACACCATCGGCCTGGAGCTGCAAACCGGCAACCTGGTCGAACTCGCGGTGCGCGGCCTGCCGGTCATGCGCGAGTGGTACGTGGTGCATGTGAAATCGCGTCAGCTGCATCCGGCCGCGGCCGCCTTCGAAGACTTCGTGCCGGAGGCAGCGGCGGAACTGCTGAACGGACCCGGCGCCCTCAACTCGGCCGGCATGCGGCGGCAGGTCTTGTAAATTGCTGCCGTTGTCTCAGGGCCTGTTGACGTTTCATACGACGCCGCGCCAGTGTTCGAGCCCGGCGATTCGTCCCAACGATTGTGCTTTCGTTAAATACTGTCGATCCGCGGTGATCAGCATGGCATCGTTCTCCAACGCAACAGCGTGGTAGAGCGTGTCGAAAAGGGGGTGGTTCAAATCGACCGCGAGTCGCCCGGCACGTTGCATCACCTGTATGTCTGCCGCCACGCGCCAATTCAGTGCGTTCAACAGATGCAGGCTGTATTCCACCGATTGCGGTGTCTTGCGGGCGAGTACTGCGCCGACTTCCGCCAACCAATGTACAGGCTGCACTACCGAGCCATCGGCAACCGACGCCGCCACGAGCGCAGTGGCTTCCTCCGTCAGAGGCTCCTGGTCCGGATCGTTGAACAGCCACCTGACAATGACGCTCGCGTCGAGCACGACGTTCAAGTACGCGATTCCTCGCGGATATTCCGGAATTGCTCATCCGTGATCGCCGGTCGTTCCTTGCGCCCTTCCGTGAGCTGACGGAAGGCTTCCGCCGCGTGCGCCCGTCGCTCGGCATCCGCCACCGCCTGGCGCATCAACTCGGCAATGATGGCGCTTTTGTTTTTGCCTGCGAAGGTGCGGTTAAACGCCTGTTTCACGTCATCAGGAACGGAATAGTTGACAGTTGCCATGGCTGCCTCTGTTGTTGATGATTTCAACAATTATACCTGATCCGGCGGCTTCCACAGCAACTCGTCCAGCGATGCCTGCCAGCCGTAGCGGTCGAGATCGACACGGCCGCCGATGAACACCACGCCCTCGGCTTCCAGGCGGGCGCGCTGCTCGGCATGCTGCGCGCTGCCGGGCGGAAAGGAAATTTCACCGCGCGCATTGATGACCCGATGCCAGGGGATCTCCAGGCCATCCGGGGTGGCGTGCAGCGCGTAACCTACCAGGCGCGCGTGCCGGGGCAGACCGGCCAGCCGCGCAACCTGGCCATAGGTGGCGACGCAACCGGCGGGGATATCGGCGACGGTACTCCAGATGCGCTCGAAGTTGCGGTTGGCGGATGGCATGTCGGCCCGGCGCGCGAATCAGGCGCTCGACGGGGGTGGAGGTCGATCCTTCCTTCGAATCGAAAACGGCTGTCCGGTCGCTGTCTTAAGCCACTTTTTCAATGCGGTTATGCACATTCTCGTTCATCCGGGAAACAGCTCGCCCTGTCAATACCAGGCAATGTCGGGTTCGGCCACAATCCGGTAATCGGTTGTTTTCAAAAGATTAAAATTTTTCACAAATCGACGAGCGGTCATTGCCCGGCGTCACGCCGTACCGCGGGACAAGAACTATCCCCATACTTATCCACAGGAAGGCGAACCCTTCTGCGGTAGACTGGCACAGCCCCGTTGTGACCTTCGAGCATACACCATGCCGCGAGCGCCGCAGTCCTGATCATGCACAAGACAGCCGTCCTGCGCATCGCCGTGCCCGCACCCCTGTACCGCGTATTCGATTATCTGCCGCCGGCCGGTGTCGATCCTGGCGCACTCGCCGCCGGGGTGCGCGTGCGCGTGCCGTTCGGGCCCCGCCGTCTGGTGGGTGTACTGACAGAAGTTGCGGCATCGAGCGCGGTGGCACCCGCAGCACTGCGCCGCGCCGAAGCCGTACTCGACAACGCGCCGCCGTGTGGGAGGCCAATCTACGATCTGTGTCGATGGGCCGCCACTTATTATCACCACCCGCTGGGGGAGGTGTTCGCCGCCGCGCTGCCCAAAAGCCTGCGCCAGGGCGCCGCGGCCGAGCGCAGGCAGCCGCGCTGGTGGCGCGCAACCGCAGCGGGCCGCGAGGCCGACCCTGCCGCCTTGCGGCGTGCTCCCAAGCAGGCACGGATCCTGGCGACCCTCAGCGCCAGCCCTCGAGGGCTGGCGGAAAACGTGCTTCATGAACATCACGCGCCGCTGCGTCCGGCCATCGAAGCCCTGCTCTCCAGAGGGTTCGTGGAGCGCTGCGAGCCCGCTTCGGTATCGCCGGAAAAACCGCCCGAAGCGGGGCCGCAACCCAATCCCGAGCAAGCCGCAGCCCTGGCCGCCATTGCCCGCACCGGCTTCGAGCCGGTGCTGCTGGATGGCATCACCGGCAGCGGCAAGACCGAGGTCTACCTGCGCCTGATCGCCGACATCCTCGCAGCGGGAAAGCAGGCGTTGGTGCTGGTGCCGGAAATCGGCCTCACGCCGCAACTCATCGCACGCTTCCGGCGCCGGGTGGCGGCGCCCGTCGTCGTACTGCACTCGGCGCTCAGCGATCGGGAACGCCTCGATGCGTGGCTGGCCGCGCGCGACGGCGATGCCGGCGTCGTCATCGGCACCCGCTCCGCCGTGTTTACGCCACTGGCGCGACCGGGAATTTTCATCGTCGACGAAGAACACGACCTTTCGTTCAAGCAGCAGGACGGATTCCGCTATTCCGCCCGCGATCTCGCCGTGCGCCGTGCCGCAAATGCGCACGTGCCGGTCGTGCTGGGTTCCGCCACACCGTCGCTCGAAAGCCTTGGCAATGCCCGGGCCGGCCGCTATCGCCATTTGCATCTGCGCCGCCGCGCGGCCGAGGCAAGCATGCCGCACATACAGGTGCTCGATGTACGCGGCCGGCCCATGCATCAGGGGCTCTCGGCACCGCTGCTGGGCCACATGCAACGCCACCTGGACGGCGGAGGGCAAGTGCTGCTTTTCCTCAACCGGCGCGGGTTCGCTCCGACCCTGATGTGCCACCACTGCGGCTGGGTCGCCGAGTGTCGCCGCTGCGATTCGCATGTCACCCTGCATCGGCGCGCGGCGCGCCTGCGTTGCCACCATTGCGGCGGCGAGCAACGCGTGCCCGATCGCTGCCCGGCCTGCGAGGCCCCTGATCTGCTGGCGCTGGGCGAGGGCACGCAGCGGATCGAGCAAGTGGTGCGAGAGCATTTTCCCGAGGTGGGGATCGCGCGCATCGACCGCGACAGCACCACGCGCAAGGGCAGCTTCGAGTCCCTGCTGGCGGCGGTCGAGAGCGGGGACACCCGCATTCTCATCGGCACCCAGATGCTCGCCAAGGGACACCACTTTCCCGGCATCACGCTGGTCGGCATGGTCAACGTGGACCAGGGGCTGTTCAGCACCGACTTTCGCGCCACCGAGCGCATGGCGCAGATCGTCGTTCAGGTGGCGGGGCGTGCGGGACGGGCCGAGCAGCCGGGCGAGGTGTTCATCCAGACCCACCATCCGGAACACCCGCTGCTGGTGCGGCTGATCCGCGACGGCTATGCCGGCTTCGCCGAAGCCGCGCTGGCCGAACGCGAGATGGCGGGCCTGCCGCCGTTCAGTTTTCTCGCCCTGCTGCGCGCCGAATCCACCCGCGCCGACGAACCCCTGCGCTTTCTGCACGAGGCCGCCGCGGCGGCGGCGCGCCTGCGCGGCGAGGGGCTTGAGATGTGGGGACCGGTACCGGCACCCATGGAGCGCCGCGCAGGCCGTGTACGCGCCCAACTGCTGATACAGGCCAAAACCCGCGCGCCCCTGCATGCACTGCTGCGCCCACTGGCGCGCTCGCTGCGGGAGCTGCCAGCGGCGCAACGGGTGCGCTGGTCGATCGATGTCGATCCGCAGGATCTTTTGTGAGCGGAGATCGGATGTCAGGGATCAACAAAGAGTGTGGCTGGCGCGAGCCGCTGTTTGCCACCGCCCTCGTCGACACGCCGTCATCGCAGCTTCAGCCGCGATTAGCAACGTGCCGCTCGGCCTCCGGCGCTGGCCGGGAAACAGTGACAACCGGTAAACTTACGCGTCGTCCGTCATTCCATCCGGTTGTGGACTCCATTCAGAGACTTCGATGAAAGACCTGCTGAGGGCGCTGCTGCGCTCTGCCCTGGATACGCTGATTCGCGAAGAGATGCCCGAGCTGACGCTGCCGGCGAGCATCCACGTCGAGCGCACGCGCGACCGCGCGCACGGTGACTTCGCAAGCAATCTGGCGATGTCGCTGGCGAAACCGGCGCGGCGCAGGCCACGCGAGCTGGCGCAGGCGATCATCGACCGCTTGCCACCCTCCGGGCAGATCGAGCGCGTGGAGATCGCCGGGCCGGGATTCATCAACTTCTTCATGGCGCCGGCCGCGTTTCAGGCCATCGTGCCCGAGATCCTGGCCGCCGGCGAGCGCTTTGGGCGGGGCAGCGTCGGCGCGGGCCAGCCGCTGATGGTGGAATTCGTCTCCGCCAATCCCACGGGCCCGCTGCACGTCGGCCACGGGCGCGGCGCCGCCTATGGCGACAGCGTCGCCAATCTGCTGGACGCGGTCGGATTTCGCGTGCAGCGCGAATACTACGTCAACGACGCCGGCCGGCAGATGGACATTCTCGCCACCAGCGTGTGGCTGCGCTATCTGGAGCTGTGCGGCACGCAAGTCCCGTTTCCGCCCAACGGCTATCAGGGCGAATATATCCGTGCTGCCGCGCAAACCCTGCAAGAGCGCGAGGGCGCGCGCCTGGCGCACCCGGCGCCGGCCGTGCTCGACGGCGTGCCGGCGGCCGAGAGCGCCGGTGGCGATCGCGAACGCCACCTGGACGGCCTGATCGCGCGCGCCAAGACGCTGCTGGGCGCGGACGACTACGCCAGGGTGCACAAGCTGATTCTGGACGGCCAGCTGGCGGACATCCGCGCCGACCTCGAAGCCTTCGGCGTGCGTATCGACCGCTGGTTCTCGGAGCGCGACCTGGTCGCGCGGGGCGCGGTGACGGCGGCGCTGGAGAAGCTCGAAGCCAGCGGCCACACCTATCGCAAGGATGGCGCGGTCTGGCTTCGCTCCAGCGACTACGGAGACGAGAAGGACCGGGTCCTGGTACGCGAAAACGGCGCGTTCACCTACTTTGCCACCGACATCGCCTACCATCTGGACAAGCTCGAGCGCGGCTTCGGGCAGCTGGTCGACGTGTGGGGCGCCGACCATCACGGCTACATCAAGCGCATGCTGGCGGCGCTGCAGGCACTGACCGGCGACGCCGGAGCGCTCGAGGTCCGGCTGGTACAGTTCGTCAGCCTGTATCGCGGTCACGAAAAGCTTTCCATGTCGACCCGTGCCGGCCAATACGTCACCCTGCGGGATCTGCGCAGCGAAGTGGGTACCGACGCCACCCGATTCTTTTATGTGCTGCGCTCGAACGATCAGCACCTGGACTTCGATCTCGAACTGGCGAAATCGCGCTCCAACGACAACCCGGTGTACTACGTCCAGTACGCCCATGCGCGTATCGCCAGCGTCTTCCGCCAGCTCGCCGACAAGGGCGGCGCCTGGGACGCGACGCGCGCCGATCTCGCGCGCCTCACCGAAGCTCACGAAGAGGGACTGCTGACGCGGCTGGCGCGCTACGCCGAATTGCTGGAACAGGCCGCCATGCAGCGCGCGCCGCATACGCTCGCGCATTATCTGCGCGACCTGGCGGACGACTTCCACAGCTATTACAACGCGCATACCTTTCTGGTGGACGACGATGGCCTGCGCAACGCGCGCCTGTCGCTGATCCGCGCCGTACAGCAGGTCATCCGCAACGGGCTCGACTTGCTGGGCGTCTCGGCCCCAGAGCAGATGTAATGGCACAGACGTAATGGCACGAGACTATTCCGGCTCCCGCGGCAACGGCCGCAACACCCGCAAGCCGCAACGCACCCGCAGCAACGGCCGGGGTGCCCGCAGGCCACAAGCCCGCCGCGCAGGGCGACGGAAGAAGCCGGCGACGCCGGGTTGGGTATGGCTTTTGTTCGGGCTGACGGCGGGCCTGCTGCTGGCGATCGCGGCATACGTCTTCACCCGCCCCGCCGGCGAACGCGCCCGTGTGACCCGCCAGCCGCTGCCGGCGGTGCAGACTCCCGAGCCGGCGCCGAAGCAAAAACAGGAGCAGGCCCCGCCCAGGGCGGAGCAGCCGCGCTTCTCCTTCTACAACATGCTGCCGAACGACGAAATCGTCATTCCACAGACGAAATACCGCTCACCCGAGCAGAAAGCCAACCCCACCGTGGACAATCCCGGCAGCTACGTGATTCAGGTAGCGTCGTTCCGCGACTATGCCGACGCCGACACCATGAAGGCAAAGCTGGCGCTGCTGGGCATCCAGTCGGTGATCCAGAAAGCCACCATCAGCGACGGCCAGACCTGGTACCGGGTGCGCATCGGCCCGTCCCAGGACACCGACAAACTGAATCACATCCTCAGCCTGCTGCAAAGCAACGACATCGACAGCCTGGTGGTACGGGTTTCGGCCAGCAGTTAGGGCCTGCCGGACCAAATTCAAACCGGCTGCAGTCCGGCAAGGCCGATAATGAGCCACTTGCTGCCGGCGGTGTCAAAGCTGACTTCAACCCGGCCGCGGGGCCCCTCTCCGTCAAGCCGCAACACCACGCCTTCGCCAAACTTGTGGTGCCACACCCGCAGCCCCAGGCACAGGCCATCGGCGCGCGTCTCGCGGGCATCCTGGTCGCCATCGGGGTGGTGCACGGGACGCGAGATGCGGGCACGGGGTCGCAGATCCTGCAGGTAGCGTTCGGGAATTTCCCGCAGAAAGCGCGAAGGCTCGCCTCGCTGTTCCTGACCGTAGAGACGCCGGTGTTCGGCGTAGCTGAGATACAGCCGCTGCATGGCGCGGGTCATGCCCACGTAGCACAGGCGGCGCTCTTCCTCCAGACCCTGGGGATGCTCGGCCGCACGCCGGTGCGGGAACAGTCCCTCCTCCAGACCGCACAGAAACACCAGCGGAAACTCCAGCCCCTTGGCCGCATGCAGCGTCATCAGCTGAACGCTGTCCTTGTCGGGCTCGGCCTGGCCCTCGCCGCTCTCCAGCGAAGCGTGGGCCAGAAATGCGTCCAGCGGTGACAGGGTTTCGTCCTCCAGGTGCTCGTAGGCACGCGACGCGCTGAGCAGCTCGCCAAGATTCTCCAGACGCCCGCGACCGGTTTCACCGCCCTCCTCGAAGTGCGCATGCAATCCGGAGCCCTCGATCACGGTAGCGATCTGGCGTGGCAGTGCCATATCCGCGGTGTATTCCGCGAGTCCGTCGATCAGGGCGCGAAATGCCGTCACCATGGCGGCGGCGCGGGCGCCAAGGCCATTGGCCGCCCCGGCCCCGGCTGCCTGCCACAGGGATGTGTCGCTGGCGCGGGCATGCTCACGCAGGCGCTCGACCGTGCTGGCGCCGATCCCGCGCGCGGGCATGTTCACCACGCGCTCGAAGCTGGTGTCGTCGTCGCGATTGCGCAGCAGGCGCAGGTAAGCCAATGCGTCCTTGATCTCCGCGCGCTCGAAAAACCGCTGGCCGCCATGCACCCGGTACGGGATCTCGGCGCCGATCAGCTGCTCCTCGAACACACGGCTTTGCGCGTTGGAGCGGTACAGGATGGCGGCGTCGGAGCGCTGCCCACCCTGCGCGATCCACTCGCGGATGCGCATGACCACGTACCGCGCCTCATCGTATTCATTGATCGCGCTGAACAGCTGAATCGGCTCGCCGGCGACGCCCGCGGTCCACAACGCCTTGCCCAGGCGCTGACGGTTGTGGGCGATGACGGCGTTGGCGGCGTCGAGGATGACGCCGGTGGAACGATAATTCTGCTCCAGGCGCACCGTCTCGACGTCGCGGAAGTGCTGCGTGAAGTGGTGAATGTTGTCCACCCGCGCGCCGCGCCAGCTGTAGATGGACTGATCGTCGTCCCCGACCGCGAACACGCACGCGCTGCGCCCCGCCAGCAGCCGCACCCAGGCGTACTGGATCGCGTTGGTGTCCTGGAACTCGTCCACCAGAATGTGGCTGAAACGTGCCTGGTACCGTGCGAGCAATTCGGTGTTGTCGCGGCACAATTCGTAGGCGCGCAGCAACAGTTCGGCAAAGTCGACCAAACCGGCGCGCTGGCGGCTGTCCTCGTAGACCGCATACACCTCCTGCAGGAGTCTCTGCTTTTCGTCGACCCGGTGATCGGGCAGCTGCGGGCGACTGCCCTCGTCCTTGGCGCTGTTGATGAACCATTGCGCGAGCTTTGTCGACAGTGTCTTCTCGTCCACGCCCATATCGACCAGCACGCGCCGGATCAGCCGCTGCTGATCCTGGGAGTCGATGATCTGGAAGGTCTCGGGCAACCCGGCCTCCTGCCAGTGCAGGCGCAGGAAGCGGTGCGCGATGCCATGAAACGTGCCGACCCACAAGCCCCGCGCCGGCGTATCCAGCAGCCCGTCGATACGCGCGCGCATTTCCCCCGCGGCCTTGTTGGTGAAGGTCACGGCGAGGACGCTGTACGGCGACACGTTCTCCCTGGCCACCAGCCAGGCCAGGCGATGGGTGAGGACCCGTGTCTTGCCGCTGCCGGCACCGGCCAGCACCAGTACATGGCCGGGCGCGGCGGTCACCGCGCGGCGCTGGGGTTCGTTGAGAGCCGCGATCAGGGGGTCGGAATTCATGGTGGGCCCATTTTAACAGGGGATCAGCACGTGTCCGCCTGATAGCTAATGAATACACCGGATGCCCATCCGGATTCGGCCCGCGGCTGCATGACGATGGCGCGCTGTTCGATGCCTTTTCATGCACATCCCGCGACCGGCTCC
This sequence comes from uncultured Salinisphaerales bacterium, assembly GCA_964646895.1. GTDB lineage: Bacteria > Pseudomonadota > Gammaproteobacteria > Nevskiales > CAZYIP01 > CAZYIP01. The sequence goes on from CAZYIP010000066.1 coordinate 16,205, forward strand.
GGGAATTCACGCCCGGGCCCGCGAAGTCGTGATCAGCGCGGGCGGTCGACGAGCACCGCGGGCGCAGTGCTATAATGTCGCCGCTCTCGATGTCGCCTGGCGGCAATCGCTGCGCATTTGCCAGTTTCACAACAGCCTGTCCGAATAACCGCGGCCATCACGGCAAGCCGCCCGCGCCTGCCGCACCAATACGGAGTGAAGTTCAGAATGGTGAGCACCGCTTCTTCCTCACCCCATGATCCCAACATCAACCGCGGTCGCAGGCGCTTTCTGGTTTCGGCGACTTCCGTGGTCGGCGGCATCGCAACCGCCGCGGCGATCTATCCTTTCGTCGATTCGCTGCTGCCGAGCGATCGCGCGCGTGCCGCCGGCGCACCGGTGGACGTGGACATCAGCAAGCTGAAGAAAGGTCAGCTCCTGACCGTCGCATGGCGCTCCAAGCCGGTCTGGATCCTGAATCGGACCGAAAGCCAGCTCGAGGAGCTGCCGAAGCTGGTCGGCCGCCTGAAGGACCCGAAGTCGCAGGAGCCGCAGCAGCCCAAGGATCTGCCGAATTTCGATCCGGCCACCCGCTCGATCAAGCCCAACATCGCGGTACTGGTGGGCATATGCACCCACCTCGGCTGCGTGCCGCTGTACAAGCCGCGGCCAGGCTCGATCAGCAGCAACTGGCCGGGCGGCTTTTTCTGCCCCTGCCACGGCTCCCATTACGATCTCGCCGGGCGGGTCATGGACGGCTCACCCGCGCCGCTGAATCTGCCGGTGCCGGCTTATTTCTACAAGAGCGACACGCTCATCCGGGTCGGCTCGCTGGCCGACGGCAGCGAGCAGAACTGGCAACCGCAGGTGTGGTAGCCGCGGGGGCATTCTTATCCGGGAGGCGATGACAAGCATGCGCGTACCGGCAATCCGCCGCAAAAATCATTGCCGCCGCGGGCGCCTGCGCCGATCGTGGCTGTTCTGGCCGGGTGCTGTCGGCATCGCCATCACGCTGGTCGCATGCGCGGTTTCGCCCACCGGGCGCCGGCAACTGCACCTGTTTCCGGTCAGCGAGATGGCGCAAATGGGCGACAAGGCGTACCGCGAACTGGAAACCCAGAAACCGGTGTCGCAGGACAAGGCGCAAACCAGCTACGTGGACTGCGTGGCGCACGCGATCACCGCGGTATCCGGCCCGCCCAAGGGCGGTGACCAGTGGCACGTCACCCTTTTCAAGGCCGATGACACCGTCAATGCCTTCGCTCTGCCCGGCGGAAATATCGGTGTCTATACCGGCCTGCTCAAGGTCACGAAAAACGCGGCTCAGCTCGCCGCTGTCATCGGCCACGAGGTCGGGCACGTGGAGGCAGGTCATGCCAATGAGCGCCTGTCCACCACCTACGCCACGGAAACCGGGCTGCAACTCATTCAGGCGCTCAGCGGCGCCGCCGGCCGCGCTGGCGGCCAGCAGATCATGGCGCTGCTCGGCGTGGGTGCCCAGGTGGGCGTGCTGCTGCCGTTCAGCCGCGCGCAGGAAAGCGAGGCGGATGTCATCGGTTTGCACTACATGGCCAAGGCCGGGTTCGATCCGCAGCAAAGCGTCGACCTCTGGCAAAACATGTCCAAAGCCGCAGGCGGTGGCGCCCCGCCGGAATGGTTGTCCACCCATCCTTCCAACAAAAGCCGAATCGAAAACCTCAAGGCCCACATGCCGGAGGCCATGACGCTTTACCGGCAAGCCCAGGCCCGGGGACAAAACCCGCAGTGCAAGCGCCCATAATAGGCTACAGCCGGCCTTCGCATACATCAGGTCATCGCCGCGAGCGGTAACCCCGGCAAGGCCGGCCCGTATAGGCCCTTGCAATAGCAACGGGCAAACCGAACCCACTTACCAGGAAATTCTCTGCCCCGGCGCAAGCGTTGGCAGCTACCCCTCACGCGGGAT
>CAZYIP010000067.1:0-3987 GCA_964646895.1 uncultured Salinisphaerales bacterium
GGCGATTCAGTCGCCGGCAGTTGACGAGCCGGCACCTTCGCCCGCCCCGTGGGAGCGGCTTCAGCCGCGATCAGCGCCGTGACCATGACCGGACGATCACCCCTGCCGCATCGTTTTTCGCTCACAGGTTTCGCAGGCGTTTTTCGATGAACTCTCCATTCGCGAAGGCAGCGGCGTGAATGCGCGCATTGTAGTAGCGCGTGGCCAGCCGCTCGGTGTCGATATCCCCCAGGCGCGGTTGCGGCAGCGTCGCCGCGCGGCTCGCCAGGGTCGCCGACCACCAGCCGGAGGGATACACTGGCTGCGGGAAATTGATGATCCGGGTCTGGCCGAAGCCGGCTTCGCGCATGGCGGCGTGCATGTCCATCAGCAGGCTTTGGTGCAGCAGCGGGGATTCGCTCTGCTGCACCAGCAGGCCGTCGGGGCGCAGAACGCGTGCGCAGTCCGCATAAAATTCGCGACCGAAAAGACCTTCGGCCGGGCCGATCGGGTCGGTACTGTCGACGATGATCAGATCAAGGCTGGCGGCTTTCGCCTGCTTCATGTGGCGGATACCGTCACCGAACAGGAACTCGGCACGCGCGTCGCCGTTACTCTCGCACAGGAGCGGAAAGAAACGCTCCGACACCCGGGTGACCCGTTCGTCAATCTCGACCTGTAGCACATGCTCCACTTCCGCGTGCTTGAGCACCTCGCGCAGGGTGCCGCAGTCACCGCCGCCAACGATCATCACCTGCCGCGGTGCGGGGTGCGTGAACAGTGCCGGGTGCGACATCATCTCGTGATACAGAAAGTTTTCGCGATCGCTCAGCATGATGTAGCCGTCGATCACCAGCAGCCGCCCGAAGGTTTCGGTCTCGTAGACTTCGATACGCTGGAGGGGGGTTGTCTCCTCGTGCAGCCTGCTTTTGATCTTGAGCGAAAGGGCGAGTCCGTCCTTGTCGTCCCGTTCGGTAAACCACTGCTCATCGAGTACCATTGCGAAGCTCCCGCTGCGGACCGAAAATGCAGGGAATTATACGCAAACCGCCTATGAACGATACTGCCTGGTCTGCCAACGACGCCGCGGCGCTGTACAACGTGCGCCACTGGAGCGAGGGTTATTTCGCGATCAACGCCCGGGGCCACGTGGTGGTGCGTCCGCGGCCGGACGAGCGCGCAACCGAGATCGATCTGTACGATCTGGTGAGCGATATTCGCGCCAGCGGCCTGCGCCTGCCCGTGCTGGTGCGCTTCAACGACATCCTGCGCGATCGCGTGAACCGGCTGTGCGGCGCCTTCGAACAGGCCATGCAGCAGACCGGCTACGGCGGCCGTTATACGGCTGTCTATCCGATCAAGGTCAACCAGCAGAGAAGCGTGGTTGACGACATCGTGCGTGCGCGCGCGGACGGTGTGGGACTGGAAGCGGGCAGCAAGCCGGAACTGATGGCGGTTCTCGGCCTGGCGCCGGCCGGCTCCACCATCGTGTGCAACGGCTACAAGGACCGCGCCTATGTGCGCCTTGCCCTGCTCGGACAGAAGCTCGGGCACCGGGTATATGTCGTCATCGAGCGGCTCTCCGAACTCGATCTGGTGCTGCACGAATCGCGCGCACTGGGCCTCGATCCCTGCATCGGGCTGCGGGTTCGGCTGTCGAGCATTGGCGCCGGCAAGTGGCAGAACACCGGCGGCGAGAAGTCCAAGTTTGGCCTCTCCGCCAGCCGCGTTCTGGAGGCGGTCGAGCGGTTGCGCGCGGCCGGGCGTATCGATGCCCTGCGCATGCTGCACTTTCATCTGGGCTCGCAGGTTGCCAATGTCCGCGACATTCAGCGCGGGTTGCGCGAGGCGTCGCGCTTCTACGTCGACCTCCGGCGTCTTGGCGCACCGGTCGACTGCATCGATGTCGGCGGCGGCCTGGGTGTCGACTATGAAGGAACCCGCTCGCGCAGCTTCTGCTCCACCAATTACAGCGTCGCGGAATACGCGCTCAACGTGGTGCGCGTTCTTTACGATGTCTGCCAGGAGGCAGACCTGCCGCACCCGGACGTGATCAGCGAGTCGGGACGCGCCCTGACCGCGCATCACGCGGTGCTGATCACCCAGGTGATCGACGCCGAGCCGGCACTGGAGGGCGACCCCGCGCGGCCCGGCGAGGACGATCCGCTGGTGCTGCACGATCTGTGGGACGTACTGCAGAACCCGCGCGAGCGGCCACCGGTGGAGTGCTATCACGATGCCGCCAACTGGCTGGCGGAAGCGCAGGTCGGCTATTCGCAGGGGCGTCTCGACGTGGCCCAGCGCGCCTATGCCGAGCAGATGTACTATGCGGTGTGCCGGCGCATCCAGCCGCTGCTCGATGGCCGCGTGCGCGCCCACCGCGAGGTGCTGGACGAGTTGCGCGAAAAGCTTGCCGACAAGTATTTTTGCAATCTGTCCCTGTTTCAGTCCTTGCCGGACGTGTGGGCCATCGACCAGATCTTTCCGATCGTGCCGATCCACCGCCTCGACCGGCGCCCGGACCGGCGCGTGGTCATCGGCGACATCACCTGCGATTCCGACGGTCGCATCGATCAGTACGTCGACCGCGACGGTATCGACAGCACCCTGCCGGCGCATGCGCTGGTGCCGGGTGAGCCTTATCTGCTGGGGTTTTTCATGATCGGCGCGTATCAGGAGATCCTCGGCGACATGCACAACCTGTTCGGTGATCCCGATGCCGTCAACGTCGTCCTCGACGATACCGACGGCTGGCGGCTGGAGGACCCGCGCCGCGGTGATCGCGCCATCGAGCTGCTGCGCTACGTGGATTTCGACCCGGAGGCGCTGCTCGATACCTATCGCCGCAAGCTGAACGAGGCCGCACTCGCCGAGGATGTCCGCGCTGCTTACCTGGACGAACTGGCGGAGGGGCTTTACGGTTATACCTATTTGAAGGAAATGTAGCAGGGCCTGACAATTCGGGAGCGAATCGTATGAAAGCTGGTTTTATCGGACTGGGCGCCATGGGTGCGCCGATGGCTCATAACCTGGCCGAAGCCGGGTTGCTGGTCGCCGTCTGGAATCGCAGCCCGGCGCGGGCGCAGACCTTCGCGCGGGAGAACGAAGGCGTCACTGCCGCCGCCGATCCGGCGCAACTGGCGAGCGCATGCGATGTAGTGGTCACCTGCGTTTCCGCCGACGGCGATCTGCTGGAGGTGGTCGAGGCGATGCTGCCCGGTCTTGGCGACGGCAAGATCGTCGTCGACTGCTCCACCGTGGCCATGGAAACCGCCGAGGCGGCGGCGGCAAAACTGCGTGACGTCGGCGCGCGCTTTCTGGATGCGCCGGTGTCCGGGGGCACCGAGGGCGCAGCCAGGGGCACACTCTCCATGATGGTGGGGGGCGACGCGGATACCTTCGCCGATGCGCGTCCGGTTCTGGAGCGGATGGCATCCCGGATTGTGCACATGGGGCCGGTTGGAACCGGCCAGGCCACCAAGGCCGTCAACCAGATCATGGTCGCCGGCATCAACCAGGCGGTGACGGAGGGGCTCGCCTTCGCGGAGGCGCTGGGTTTGCCCATGGGCCAGGTGATCGACGTGGTTGGCAACGGTGCCGCCGGCAGCTGGTTCGTCAACAATCGCGGCCGGACCATGGTCGAAGGGCGTTTCCCGCTTGGCTTCAAGGTGGCGCTGCACCACAAGGATCTCGAAATCTGCCGGCGCATGGCGACGCGCCACGGAGCGAATCTGCCGCTGGTTGAAGAAACCCTGGCCGCCTATGACCGTCTGCTCGATCAGGGGCACGGTGACGAGGACATCTCCAGCCTGTATCGCCTGAAGCGGGGGACGGGCGAGCGCTGAGCGGTTTCGGATCTGTCCGGGGACTCGTCCGGAAACGGTGGTGGCAGCGCCCGGTGGCGTTGTTCGCCTCTCTGCGGAATCCGGTTCAAGGCCTCGTATCAGTCATTTTTTCCGGCCGCGCGACCACGTCGCCGGTATCGGATCGCACCAGTTCGGTGGCGCA
>CAZYIP010000067.1:4087-18052 GCA_964646895.1 uncultured Salinisphaerales bacterium
TTTCCGGCCGCGCGACCACGTCGCCGGTATCGGATCGCACCAGTTCGGTGGCGCAGCCCGGCGCGCGCGAAAGAAGGCGCAGTTGCAGCGAATAAGTGACCCCGGCCTGCGCGTCGAAACTCAGTTGGTCCGTGCTGATGGCGTCGCGCGCGGGTACGCTGCAGCGTGCGGTGATGGTGTGCTTGCCCGGTTCGACCACCGCCTTGCTGTCTTTCGACCCCAACTGCTGGCCGTCCACGGCCAGAAGATGGACAACCGCGTTGCCGAGGGCAAGGGTATTGCCGAGCACGCCAACCTTGGCGTCGCCGCTGATGGTGGCGAGCTGCGAGCGCTCCGCGTTCTCCGTGCCTGCGAACCGGGCTGTACCACAACCGTACATGCTCGCGGCTACTGCGGCGACGAGGGTGGTCGTCACCACCGAGCGTCGCGTGATGCGTGGCGCCATATCGGTTTGTCCTGTCTTTGGCCTATGGAAATACCGGCTTGTGCGGCTCACTGCCGCCACTGCCGGCTTCGGGGTGGTGCTTGTGCACGAGATTTTTGATCTCCGCCATGCGCTGGCGCGGCACGTCCACCAGCATCAGCAATTCACCGCGACGGATGGCCGACTCGAACGCCTCCAGATCGCGATTGCTCGCGCTGACGCCGATCATGCTGGCTGACCAGGTGCCGACCAGGGCGCCGGCGAGCGCGATGATGGCCACCAGCGCCGGGCTGCTGAACCATCCCGGCACCAGCGCCCAGGCGATGAAGCCGACGATCAGCCCAAGGATCAGTCCGATGGCGAGGCCGCGCAGCGAAGCCATGACGACATTGCTCTTCTGGCGGAAGTCTGCTTCGGGCAAGTCGTCCAGTGGTGTGCCCTCCCGTGCGATGACGTGGATGCATTTCTCGGGAACGCGGTGCACGAGCAGGTCGTCGACGATCTTGTGCGCGGCTTCCACGTTCGGCGCCAGAAAGTACAAGCGGCGATTCCATCCATTCATGCCATCCTCCAGGGGTGGTGTATACGCGAATGGTCGTGATCGCGAAATTCACGCTTACCCTAATCAATATGTGTTGAAGAAGGTGTTTTCAACACGGGCGATGCCGCCCTCAAACGGCGGGACGAATGGCAAGCGGATAAAGGCTGCCTGATCAGCGTGCTGGCGGCTTTTGCGCGTCAGATGGCAATGTGCGAATCGGGAAGCAGCTAGGACGCCTGGGCATCGGATGCGGCGCGGGCACGCTGGACTGCCGCGCGCACCTGCGCGGGCGCCGTGCCGCCGACATGGTCGCGGGCCGCCACCGAGCCCGAGGGCGTGAGGACTTCGTATACGTCCGCATCGATGGCATCCGAAAATGCGCGCAGCGCCTCCAGAGGGAGTTCCGCCAGGTCCCGCCCCTGTTCCACCGCCGCGCGCACGCTGCTGCCGACGATGGCGTGGGCATCGCGAAAAGGCACTCCCTTGCGCACCAGATAGTCGGCCAGGTCGGTCGCGGTGGAGAAGCCTTTTTGCGCGGCTTTCAGGCAGGCGTCGCGCTGGACCGTGATCGACGGGATCAGCTCTGCATACAGCGCGAGACAGGCGTTGACGGTATCGATCGTGTCGAACAGCGGCTCCTTGTCCTCCTGGTTGTCGCGGTTGTAGGCCAGCGGCTGGCCCTTCATCAGGGTCAGGAGCGCGGTGAGGTGACCGTAGACGCGCCCGGTCTTGCCCCGAACCAGCTCGGGCACGTCCGGGTTCTTCTTCTGTGGCATGATGCTGGAGCCGGTACAGAAGCGGTCGGGTAGATCCACGAAGCCGAATTGCGCCGTGGCCCACAGGATCAGCTCCTCGGAGAAGCGTGACAGATGCATCATGATGAGGCTGCAGGCGGCGCTGAATTCGATCGCGAAATCGCGATCGGACACGGCGTCCAGGGAGTTTTCGCTTACGGCTTCGAAGCCCAGCAGCTCCGCCACGTAAGCGCGGTCGATCGGGAAGGTGGTGCCGGCGAGCGCGGCCGCGCCCAGCGGCAACACGTTGACCCGCTTGCGGATCTCGCGAAGGCGCTGGAGATCGCGCCCGAGCATGGCGTGCCAGGCCAGCATGTGGTGCCCGAAAGTCACGGGTTGCGCCACCTGCATGTGCGTGAATCCGGGCATGATGGTGTCGGCTTCGCGCTCGGCCATGTCCAGCAGGGCCGAGCGTGTGCGGCGCAGCAGGGCGCACATGGCGTCGATTTCGCCACGCAGATACAGGCGCAGATCCGTCGCCACCTGGTCGTTGCGCGAGCGCCCGGTGTGCAGCTTCTTGCCGGCGGCGCCGATGCGCTCGGTGAGCCGTGCCTCGATGTTCATGTGCACGTCTTCCAGCGCCTCGGACCATTCGAATCCACCCCGCTCGATCTCGTCGCGAATGGTGGCCAGGCCTTCGAGGATGGCGTCGCGTTCCGTGGTGGTGAGTACGCCAACCCGCGCCAGCATGCGGGCGTGAGCACAGGAGCCTTCGATGTCGACGCGATACAGACGCCGGTCGAAGCTGACCGATTGGGTGAACGTTTCCACCAGACGGTCGGTGGCCTCGGTGAAACGGCCACCCCAGAGCTTGCCAGCGGCGGCGGGTTCGGGTGCGTGATCCTGGCTCATTGCGGCGTGGCCCCGGCGGACAGTGGGACGGCGATTATAGCATCGCTCCCGACGGCGCCTGCTGCGGCGCAACTTGACCTGATACTGGCAACAAAAAAATACTAGCAGGATGAACAGCGTGCGCTCGGCGGACGAGACCCCGACCATTTTCTTCATTCCCGATTTTTGCAACGGTCGAGCGGTGCTGGGCGTCGTTCTGCTTACCGAACTGGTGGCGATCGTGCTGGCGCTGGCCGGCGCCATCGGCGATCGCAACATCTGGGCCGGCGTGCTGCTGCTCTCGCTCTATCTGCAATGGATCGGGCTTGCCTGCTGCATCGTGCTGTGCGGCGCCCGGCGCTGGCTGGAACGGGTACGACCGAGCCTGGTGGTTTCGGTCAGCTATGTGCTTCTGGTCGGCGTGTCGGCGCTGATCAGCGAGGCAGCGTACCGGATTGGCACGATGGGCGGGCTCGCCGTCTTCGTCACGTCCGATTCCCACTTCGACTTTCTCCTGCGCAACGTCTGCATCAGTGCCATCGTCTCCGCCGTGCTGTTGCGCTACCTGTACATGCGCTACATGCGCGATCAGCATGTGCTTGCCGGTGCCGAAGCCCGCTTCCAGGCGCTGCAGGCGCGCATTCGGCCGCATTTTCTCTTCAACAGCCTCAACAGCCTGGCGGCGCTGATCAGCATCCGTCCGGCCGATGCCGAGCGCCTGGTCGAGGATCTGTCGGAGTTGTTCCGGGAGACGCTGAACTCCCGGGAGCGTACCGTGACCCTGGCGAAAGAGATCGAAACCACGCGCACCTACGTGCGTATCGAGGCCCTGCGGTTGGGGGAACGGCTGGCGATGCACTGGGATGTGCCGCCGGAGCTGATGCGTGCGCCGGTACCCATCCTGACCCTGCAGCCACTGGTGGAAAACGCGATTTATCACGGTATCGAGCAAATCCCCGGTGGTGGCCGTGTTACGGTGCGTGCTTACTATCAGGAGCGGTTTCTGGTGCTCGAGGTGGAGAATCCGCTGCCGGGCTCGCCCGGCGAAAGTCGCGGTCAGCGCCTCGCTCTGGATAATATTACCCAGCGTCTGCAATTGTTGTTTGGCGACCAGACGAACCTGGAGGTCGACAGAATCGGAATGGTGCATCGCGCGCGCTTGAAGTTGCCCGCGCAAGGAGACGGGAATGAAACTGGTCATCGTCGATGATGAGCCCCTGGCCCGGCAACGCCTGGTCCGGATGGTGGACGACCTGCCCGGCTGGGAGGTTGCCGGGAAGAGTGGAGATGGCAGCGAAGCGCTTGCGTTGATCGAAAGCGAGCAGCCGGATGTGGTGCTGCTCGATATTCGCATGGCCGGGCTGGACGGACTGCAGGTCGCGCGGCGCCTGGCCGAGCAGCCGACCCCGCCGGCGATCATCTTCACCACGGCTTTCAGCGAGCATGCGCTGTCCGCCTTCGATACCAGCGCCGTGGCGTATCTGCTCAAGCCGGTGCGCAAGGACCGGCTGTGCGAGGCGCTGTCGCGGGCGCGCCGTCCGAGCCGTGCGCAGCTCATGGCGCTGTACGACATGACGCTGGACAAGCCCAAGCGCAGTTTTATCGTCGCCCACACGCGCGACGGCCTGGCGCGGGTGCCGATCGAGGATGTGCTTTATTTCCAGGCGGACCAGAAATATACAACGGTCTATCATCTCAATGGAGAACTGCTGATCGAGGATTCGCTGCGCGCGCTGGATGAGGATCTGGGCACGTGGTTTCTGCGCATCCACCGCAAGACGCTGGTGTCCAAGCGCTTCATCGCCGGACTGGAACGCGGCGCCGATCAGCAGTATCGCCTCAAGCTGCGCCACGTTCGCCCCAGCCTGCCGATCAGTCGCCGGCGGCTGGCGGAGGTCAGGCGCCTGTTGTCGGTGGAAGAGGACTAGGCCTGTTTTTCATGCGGCCCCGTGCGTGATTGTGAACAGACCCTAAGGAAGAGGACCCAGCATGATGCCCGTTACGCGCCTGCGTATCGCCACCCGCAAGAGTGAGCTTGCCCTGTGGCAGGCGGAACATGTACGCCAGGCGCTGCTCCAGCGCTGGCCTGATCTGGAAGTGGAACTGGTGCCGATGACCTCCACCGGCGACCGCATACAGGACCGACCGTTGGCGAAGGTGGGCGGCAAGGGCCTGTTCATCAAGGAGCTGGAGGAGGCCATGCTCCGCGGCGAGGCCGATCTCGCCGTGCATTCGATGAAAGACGTGCCGGCCGAGCTGCCCCCGGGTTTCGCGCTGCCCGTCATCATGGAGCGCGACGACCCGTTCGATGCATTCGTCAGCGGGCGCTACGCCAACCTTGACGCCCTGCCAGCCGGCGCGACCCTGGGCACGTCGAGCCTGCGTCGGCAGGCATTTCTGCATCACGCACGACCGGATCTCAGGATCGACTCGCTGCGCGGCAACGTGCAGACGCGCCTGCGCCGGCTCGACGAAGGCCGCTTCGACGCCATCGTGCTGGCCTGCGCCGGTCTCAAGCGGCTGCGTCTGGATGCGCGCATCCGGGCACCGCTGTCGCCGGAACAGTGCCTGCCGGCGGTCGGCCAGGGTGCGCTCGGGATCGAAGTGCGTGCGGACGATGCCGCTGTGCTTGACCGGGTCATGCCGCTCGATCACGGCGCGACGCATACGCGCCTGACCGCGGAGCGCGCCTTCAATGCCCGCCTGGGCGGCAGTTGCTCGACGCCACTGGCCGCCTTTGCCGAACTCGAGGCCGGACGCCTGCGTGTGCGCGGCATGGTCGGCATGCCGGATGGCAGTCGTGTGGTAGGCGACGAGATCTCGGGCGCCGCGAATGACGCCGCGGCCCTCGGCACGGAGTTGGCGGAGCGTTTGCTCGCCCGTGGCGCGGACGAAATTCTGGCATCGATCGATACGGCATGAACGCGGTCCGGGGCGTGCGGGTGCTGGTGACGCGCCCGGCACACCAGGCGGATAATCTGTGTCGATTGCTGGAAGAAGCGGGCGCCACCGCCTTGCGCCTGCCGTTGCTGAAAATCGATGCGCCAGGCGATCCGGCAGCGGCGCAGGCGCTGCTGCGGCAGTCGGGCGATTTCGACTGGCTGGTCTTCACCAGCGTCAATGCGGTACGCGCGGCGGCGCCATGGCTGCCGACGCCCGTTGCCGGACGTCCGCGCATTGCCTGCATCGGTGCCGCCACCGCCGCGGCGCTGACAGCGGCCGGCTTCCCGCCGGCCTTGACCCCGGAGAGTGGTTTCACCAGCGAGGATCTGCTCGCCAGCCCCGCCATGAACGAGGTCTCGGGGCTGCGCGTGCTGCTGATTCGTGGCGCCGGCGGGCGCGACATATTGCCCGTGACGTTGACTGCGCGCGGCGCCCGGGTCGAGACGGCAATCGTTTATCGGCGCGTACCGGAAGCGGTGGCGCCGGATCGGGTCACCGCCCTGCTCGAGCGCAGCGATATCGCCATCGTCACCAGCGGCGAGATTCTGGAGCGGCTGCTGCACGTCACGCCCGCGGAGTCTCGCGGGCGCCTGCTCACGCTACAATTGGTCGTGCCCAGCCCGCGTGTGGTACAAAATGCGATCGAAGCGGGCTTCGGCCCGCGTCCGCTCGCGCCCGCGAGTGTGTCGGACATCGACTTTGTGAACCTGGTCGTCGCCTGGGCGCGTGATCGACGGAGCTTGTGAATCGGGGTCGGCAAACAGGCATGGATTTCGCCCTCATTGCGGCTCCAGCCGCGACAGGCGGGCGGGGATTGCCACCGAGGCGGGGACCAAGGAACATACCCGACACCTGCAAACCATCCTTGCAGCTGAAACGAAGATGCAACAAGGACACACCATTCAATGAGTGAGACAGAAACGTCAGGCGCACGCGCCGACGAGGAAGTGGCCGCCGCACAACCGGCAGCGACCGACGGTGGGGACGGCAACGCCGATTCAGCGCCGGATCCGGAGCCGGAAGCGCGCGAGCCGCGCAATGGCCGCGGCGCGCTGATCGTCGCCATCATTGCGCTGATCGTGGCCCTGATCGCCATTGGCTGCGCCGCTGCCGTATGGTATCTGGGTGCCCGTTCGGGCGACCGCATGACAGCGACGATGCAGGAGCTGCAGCAGCGTATCGAGCGTCAGGCGTCGGCCGTGGATGAAGCACGTGCGCGCGTGCAGCAGTTGCAGGGGCTTGCGGATACCCAGAATAGCCAGGGCGAGCGCTTGCAGCGCCTGAGCCAGGGCGTTTCCGAGGTTCGTGACGGCCTGCGCGAGACGCGCCAGGACGTGGCGCATCTGACCGATCTGCTCCAGACCGGAAAGCGCAGCTGGGCGCTCACGGAAATCGAGCATCTGCTCGAAGTCGCAAACAGCCGGCTGAACCTGCGCCGTGATGTCCGTGGTGCCGAGACAGCGCTGCGCCTGGCGCAGCAGCAGCTCGCCCGTCTGCGTGACCCGGCTCTGTACTCGGTGCGCAAGTCGGTGCAGGAATCGATCACGAAACTGCACGCGGTACCGGTACCGGATGTCGAGGGCATGGCCCTGACCCTGTCCAGTCTGGACGAATCGGTGTCGCGCCTGCCGTTGCAGCGCGAGGTGCCGGCGGGATTCGAGGGCCAGGCGCAGGGCGGGAACGAGGCCGGCGCCAATGCCCCCTGGTGGCAGCGTGGCTGGCATTCGGTGGTTGGAGCGCTGCGCGGCGTGGTCGCCATTCGCCGTACCGACAAGCCAAGCCCGGCATTGCTGTCGCCGCGCCATGAGTACTTCCTGTATCAGAACCTGCAGCTCAAGCTGGAGTCCGCGCGCCTGTCGCTGCTGCAGGGCGATGACGCCGGGTTCCATGTCAGCATTGCGACCGCCATCGACTGGCTCAACACCTATTTCAGGTCCGATGCGCCGGCGGTCAAGGCGATGAAATCGCAACTTGCCGACCTCGCGGACGCGAAACTGAGCCCGCCGCTGCCGGATATTTCGGCGGGACTGGAGGGTATTCGCAAACGCCTCGATGCGTTGAATGCCACGTCCGTACCCACCAGCCCGCCGTCGCCGGAAAAATCCGGGTCGCCGAAGACGCAGCCTCAGCCGCCCGCCGGGAAAACGCAGGAGCAGTCGCAGGAGTCGCAACCCGAACCCGAATCCCCGCCGGCACAGCAATCGGAAAAGCCGCCGGAGCAGTCGAAACCGTCCGGAGACGCGGGCACGGCGCCCTCGGATTCGCCGCATTCGTCCGAGCCACCGGCAGAGGCACCGGATCGCGAACAGGCGCCGGAGCAGACTCCAGAACAGTCGGCGCCATCGGAACATTCCGGGCAGCCCGAGCATCCGGACAAGCCGGAATCGCAGCCGGATAACGCCGACTCGCCGCCATCCGAACAATCGGATACGACCCCGCCGGATTCGCCGGCTGCAACGGATGCGCGGGAGAACACCCTATGATCCGGGGCGCGCTGTGGCTGATCGTATGGCTCGCGGTCGGGGTCGCGGCGGCGCTGGTATTCCATGGCCACAACGGTTACGTGCTGATCCGCTTCGGCCCCTATATCCTGGAAACGTCGCTGGTTTTCCTCGTGTTCGCGTCAATCGCGGCGCTGATCGTGCTGTACGCGATCTGGCGTACCCTGCTGCTCGGCTGGCGCCTGCCGGGGCGCATTCGGCATGGACGCAGGCGGCATCGCGATCAGCGCGTACAACGCCGTCTGCTGCGAGGATTGCTGCACTTTTGGGCAGGACGCTGGCGCGAGGCGGAATCCGAACTCACGCGCCGCGCCGATGACAGCACATTGCCCGTGGTGCACTACCTGCCGGCGGCGCGGGCAGCGCAGCACCAGGGTGCGCTCGACCGGCGCGACCATTATCTGAAGCTGGCCTACGGGAGCGAAGACGGTGGCGAAGCCGAACTGGCCACCCTGATGACCCAGGCCGAACTGCATATGCATCAGGGGGAGCACGCGCAGGCGGTTGCGTGCCTGTCGCGGGCACGCGAACTGGCGCCAACCGAAGCGCATGTGCTGCGGTTGCTGGCCGATCTGTACCGCGCTCTGCAGGACTGGGTGCAAATGGGCAAGCTGCTGCCGGCGCTGGAAAAGCACAAGGTTTATCCGCCGGCGGCGTGGAATGCCCTGGCGCTGGAGGTCTATCTCCACTTGCTGCAGTCGGCATCGGCCGGCGGGCCGGATCGCCTGGCCGGGGTGTGGGACGAGATTCCGCGGCCGTTGCGCCAGCGCCCGGAGCTGCTGCGCCAATACTGCGTCGAGCTGGTCCGCAACGGCGCGGAGCAGGAGGCGGCGGCCCGCATCACCGTCTTCCTGCGCAAGAGCTGGGATCCCGACCTGGCGCTGGCGTATGGCCGCCTGCATGCGGACGATCCGGTGAGCCAGCTCTCCACCGCCGAGGAGTGGATCAAGCGTTATGGAGACAAACCCGAACTGCTGCTCATGGCGGGGCGCCTTTGCCTGCGCAATCGCCTGTGGGGGCGGGCGCGCAGCTACCTCGATGCAGCCAATCGCGTGCAGCCGTGCGCGGAGGCGTGGTTCGAACTGGGTCGGCTGGCGCAGGAGACGAACGAACCGGATGCCGCCCGCGACGCCTTTCGCCAGGGTCTCGAACTGGCGCTGAATGCGGAGGCAGCCTTGCCGGCGGTGAGTGCCGAGCCCACGTCGGCCGAGACGGTGGGTGAATCATAAGGCACGTCGGCGCCGCTTGCCCTTGAGAACGACCGGATTCAGCCGCGCTCCGGCCACGTTTCGTACGCGTACTCGAACGTATCGTAGAACAGCCGGTCCAGCGGCAGCCCGCGGCGGCTGAATTCCGCCTTGCCGGCGTCGATCATCGGCGGCGGGCCGCTGATGTAGACGTCGAAGTCGCGCAGGTCGGGATAATCGGCGACCAGTGCTTCGTGTACCCAGCCGGTGCGCCCGGCCCAGCGCTCGTCCGGCGGTGGCTCCGACAGTACCGGCGTGTAGGCCAGGTTGGGGTGGTCTGCGGCCCAGCGCTCGGGCAGAGCGGGCAGGTAAAGGTCCCGCCGCGCACGCACGCCCCAGTACAGATGGAGCGGGCGTTGCAGGCCCTGTTCGAGCGCTTCCTCGATCATGCTCTTGACCGGGGCGAATCCGGTGCCGCCCGCCATCATCAGGATCGGCCGCTCGCTCTGGCGCAGGTAGAAAGCCCCCAGCGGCCCTTCGATGCGCAGAATGGTTTTCGGCGCGAGCCCGGCGAACACGCGCTGGGTGAATTCGCCGCCGGAGACACGGCGCAGGTGCAGTTCGAGCTCGCCCGTGCGCGATGGCGGGCTGGCGATGGAGAAACTGCGGCGGCGCTGGCCGGCGAGCAGAATATCCACGTACTGGCCGGCGCGAAAGGCGAACGGGCGGCCGCGCGGCAGTTTCAGGTGCAGCGCCGCGACATCGTGCGACAATCGCTCCACGTGCTCCACCCGCACCGCCATATTGTGCATGATGCGGCGGCTCTCGGGCGGCAGTTGCTCCGCCGCGAGAGTGAGATCCGAGAGTGGGCGCGCCTGGCACAGCAGTACATAGCCGGCTTCGATTTCGGCTGGAGCGAGGGCATGGGGCGTGGTCGCGTACTCGATTTCGCCATCGATCAGACGCGCCCGGCAGGCGCTGCAACCGCCGCTCTGGCATCCGGACGGCAGCGCGATGTGCTGGCGCTCGGCCGCTTCGAGGACCGTTTCTCCGTGTTCCACGGTGAAAGTCGTGCCGCCCGGCCGTAGATGTACCCGGTAAGTCATGGTATCAGCCTGGCATGGGGATGCCCTATGGTAACAGGCGTTGCACGGTGCAACGGCCGTTTCAGCGGTTTGCAGGAGGTGGTGTGGACAGGATCGTTATCGTCGGTTGCGGCTATACGGGTTGCCGTCTTGCGGCACGCTGCGTCGCGGCGGGGCACGCGGTGGAGGGTCTGGTGCGCTCACCGGAGGCCGCGGCACGAGTGGTTGCGACGGGCGCGGCGGTGCGGTCATGGGATCTGGACCGGAGTCCGGACGCAGGAGCGCCCGATGTCAGCGGTGCCCAGGTCTTCTATTTCACACCGCCGCCGGATCGGGGCGCCGATGACCCGCGCCTGGCGCGGTTCCTTGCGTTGTGCGAGGCGCGCGGGTTGCCGCGCCGTGTCGTCTATGCCAGCACCAGCGGCGTATATGGGGACTGCGCCGGAGAGTGGGTGGATGAGGAACGCCCCCTGGCACCGGCTACCCCGCGTGCCCGCCGCCGCGCGGCCGCGGAAGCGTGCCTGCACGAGTGGAGCGGACGCACGGGATGCGAGGTGGTGGTCCTGCGCATCGCCGGCATCTATGGTCCCGGACGTCTGCCGATCGAGCGGCTGCGTCGGGCCTTGCCGGTGGTTCGCCCCGAGGAGAGCGGCTACAGCAATCGCATTCACGTCGACGATCTGGTCACCGTGGCGATCGCCGCGTCCGTGTGCGGCAGGTCCGGGCGTGCGTATAATGTCGCTGACGGCGAACCGAGTTCCATGGCCGATTATTTCAACCAGGTCGCTGATGCCGTGGGTCTGCCGCGCCCGCCGCAAATCACGTTTGCCGAGGCGCTCGAGCAGATGCCGCCGGCACTGCTGTCCTTTCTGCAGGAGTCGCGGCGCCTCGTCGTGCGGCGCATGCGCGAAGAACTTGGCGTGACGCTGCGCTTTCCCGATCTTGTCAGCGGCCTGGCAAATTGTTGATACGCTCTGGTTTTTTGCGGGCGCATGCCCCGGAGGGCAGAGAAATTTTTTCAAGAGGTCTTATGTTGGATGGAGCAGGATTGAAAACCGGCGTCTATGTGGATGTCGCCAATATCATCATGAATGGCGGCTATCGCATGCAGTTCGATACCTTGCGCGAATTTGCGTGCCGCGACGGCAGCGCGCCGCTGCGACTGAATGCCTACGTCGTGTATGACGAGCACAAGGCGCTGGAGGATGTCGACTACAAACGCCGCATGAACACTTACCATTCGGCGATCCGGGACATCGGCTTCAAGGCTATCGAAAAAAAGCTGCGCTGGTATACGGACGACAGCGGCAGCCGTTACAGCAAGGCGAACACCGATCTGGACATGGCCGTGGATGCGCTGATGGAAAGCCGCAACCTCGACAAGGTGATGCTGGTGACCGGCGACGGCGACTTCGTCCGGGTGGTCAAGGCGTTGCAAACCAACGGCTGTCGTGTCGAAGTGCTGGCGTTCAAGAATGTTTCTCAGGGACTGAAGCGCGAAGCGGACCTGTTCATTTCCGGCTATCTCGTACCTGACCTGTTGCCGGTCGGCGCGGCCGAGGCCGTGCCGTGGGGGGAACTGGGCTCGCGTGTGCGCGGCTACTGCTATCACTACGACGAGGACAAGGGCTTCGGCTTCATGCGCTTCCTCAAGACTGTCAGCGACCGGCTCTACGTCACCGACGGGCGCATGCCGGAGTCGCCGTTCGGCACCTGTTTCTTCCACGTCAGCTATCTGCCCGAGGGGTACGATACGCGGCGCCTGCCGTCGCGCGACCACATTTTCGAGTTCACCCTGGAGCAGCAGCCGGACGAGAGCAAGAAGGATCCGATTGCGGCGGATATCGTGTCGATCGTGTAGGGGAGGGGTCGCCCGCATCCAGAGGTCGACTCAATCCGTCATACCCGCCTGGGCGGGTATGACGGCCGGCGCTAAAATCCGATCGGCACCCGCAGGACGACTTCCACGTCCGGTGTGTCGCGGGTCAGGCCGGCGCCCAGGGTCAGGTTGAGGCTGGTGCTCGGGCTGAGCTGGTAGGCATAGCCGAACAGCAGCTGGCCCAGCTGCGTGTCGGTGGCATCGGAGGGGACGTCGCCGTCGAAGCGGGTCTTTTCGATGTAGGTATGCTGATAGGCCACGCTGAACGACGAGCGCTCGTTCAGCGCCAGACCCATGCCGAAGTTGACGTCGATGGAATCGCCCGGATCCACCTCCCCCACGTAGCTGTTTCCGATCCACTTGTCGACATCGCGCTTGATGCGCCACAGGTAGTTGGCACCGACGAAAAACACCGCCGGGTCGGACGGAAAGATCACCAGAAACCCGGGCTCCACGCCGTAGAAGCCCGAGCCCGTGGGCAGTTCCTCCTGCAGCAACTCTCCTGACGGCGCTTCGGCCGCCGGGGCGTAGTCTACGTCGAAGGGCCCTTTCCCGGTGGGGAAGATTCCGCGCAGGCTGCCGATGAAGTATGGAAATGCCGCGCCACCCTGGTTGAACTGGTAGCGCAGGGCGAATTCGACGTCGCCGAGGCCATGCCCGGTGGTATTGAAGACTTCGTTGTGGTCGCTGCCCTCGGCCAGCGGGCGTGTGATCGCCTCGTCGTGGCGATACACATAGGGCACCTTGACCTCCATCTCCAGCCGGTTGGTCACGCCGTAGCGGCCAGTGAGCGCGCCGACCGCCGTGATGCTGTTGATTTCGCGCACGTCGATCAGACCGATGGTGATGGCGGGAATCACGGTGTAGCCGACCAGTGCCACGCGGCTGTTGGTCGAATAGTCGTATTGCAGCGACGGTTCCAGCACGAAGTGCCCGCCCGGGGTCAGCACGCCCGGCTGTTCGAGCACCGGTGCCACCTCGGCGCCTTTCTCCTTTTGCGGGCTGGGGGGTGCCTTTCCCACCTGCTCGGGCGCCGCTTCGGTTTTGCTGGAGGGCGAGGCCTGCGGTGGGGTCTGCGACTGGATCTGCAGCTCTTCGAGTTGCCGGCGGGTCCGTTCGAGAGCCGCCTTCTGGGCGTCCAGCGCCCGTTGTTGCTGGTCCAGTTGCTGCTGAAGTTGTGGCAGGGTTGTGGTTTGCTGCGCCTGCGCGGGTGCCGTGATGATCAGAACACCCGCTGTTGCCAGGAGAAATCTGCCGAGGCGTTTTGGACCTTTCATATGGCGCCGCCCGAGATTATTGGTTGGCGAAATGCGTCGCCCCGGCCTGTCCCGCGGGAGATCGGACGGACGGCCGCGGCATTCGAGCTTGGTTAGGCAAAGCCCGGCGCGGTACACGCGGCTTTGGCCGCACCTCTCCTGTCCCGTTACGCTGCCCTTTCAGGGCGCGATCCCGCTAAGCGACCCCAGTAGTGGCCGGGGCGACGCGAACCTCGCCCGTGTGATCGGCGATGGCGCTGGCGCTTCTCACACACGCATTGTTCCCCGGGAACACAAGCACGCTTTGTGCCTTTTATGCAGATGATTGATTCATGGGGATTTACCAGAAAACTGTACGCTGAGTTTTCCGGATATGTGTAAATCATTCCTTACACAATTGGGGGATTCGGCATGCATTCGAGGCTTGTGGTGTAAGGTATTATTTACAGTGGCATGTGGATTTCGCGTTGAATCGCGGCTGAAGCCGCTCCCACAAAATCTACTCATTACTATTGGCAATTCCC
>CAZYIP010000068.1:0-17876 GCA_964646895.1 uncultured Salinisphaerales bacterium
TCGGCTCGATCGACGGCGTGTTGTCGGTACGAGCGGTGTATTAGGGTCTGTTCACAATCACCCACGGGGCCGCGTGGCATCCAAAATGCGGCCAGCCAGGGCGCGAGGAGAGAAGTCTGGTGACTTCAAATGAACGACGAGCAACGCCGGGTGAGCGCACTTCGGGCGCGGTCTCGGCGGGTGACTGTTAACAGGCCCCGGGCGTATGAGTGAAAGTGAGCTGAAGCGTGCACGCGCACGGATCGACGATCTCGATCGCGAGATTCAGCGCCTGATCAGCGAACGCGCCGCGATCGCCCGCGAGGTCGGGCATATCAAGACGAGCAGCGCTCCGGGCAGCGAAGAGCAGGAGCCGGACATGTACCGGCCCGAGCGCGAGGCCGAGGTGCTGCGCGGTGCCATCGAGCGCAACACGGGCCCGTTGAGCGACGAAACCATCGGGCGCCTGATGCGCGAGATCATGTCGGCATGCCTGGCGCTGGAGGCGCCGCTGACGGTCGCTTATCTGGGGCCGGAGGGAACCTATACCCAGGCGGCGGTGAGCAAGCATTTCGGGCAGTTCGTTCGCGCCCGGCCGCTTGCCGCGACCGACGAAGTTTTTCGCGAGGTGGAGGCGGGCAAGGCTCACTTCGGCGTGGTGCCGGTGGAAAACAGCACCGAGGGTGTGGTGACGCACACTCTGGATCTGCTCGTTGCATCCCCTCTCAAGGTGTGCGGCGAGGTGAGCCTGCCGGTGCATCACCACCTGCTGTCCAGGGCGCGCGAGCTGGCGGCGGTGAAAAGAGTCTACGCACATGCCCAGTCCCTCGCGCAGACGCGCAAGTGGCTGGACGGCAAGCTGCCCAACATCGAGCGCATGCAGGTCAGCAGCAACGCGGAAGCCGCGCGTATCGCCCGTGACGAAGCGGGCGCCGCCGCCATTGCCGCACGTGCGGCGGCGGACCTGTACGATCTCGGTGTGCTGGCCGCCAATATCGAGGACGAGCCTGACAACACCACGCGTTTCCTCGTCATCGGCCGGCAGCATGTTCCGCCGACCGGCAACGACATGACATCGCTGGTGCTGTCCGGTGCCAACCGCCCGGGTCTGCTGTATCGTTTGCTGCGCCCTTTCGCCGAGGCCGGCCTCAATCTTGCGCGCATCGAGTCGCGCCCGTCCCGGCGTGCCAATTGGGATTACATCTTCTTCATCGATCTGGAAGGCCACGCGGAGGACTCGTCGATCAAGCCGGTACTGGAACGCATTCGCGGTGAGGTGGAGTTCTTCAGACTGTTGGGATCCTATCCCCGCGCGGCGTTGTAAGGCTGTGTGGTGGCAATACAGTTTGCCAAGACGACGAGACCCGATGGTGGCGTGCATGAATTTCGTGTTCATCGCGGCTGAAGCCGCACCCACGACCATCACACGTACTTGCTGAGAGAACATCAATGAGCGTTTCCTTTCTCGATCGGGCCGTGAGCGGCGTGCATGCGCTGCGTCCGTATGAGCCGGGCAAGCCGGTGGAGGAACTGCAGCGCGAGCTGGGCCTGAGCGATGTGATCAAGCTTGCGTCCAATGAAAATCCGCTTGGCCCCGGTCCGCGTGCGCTCGCCGCGCTGCGCGATGCCACACCCGGCTTTGCCGCCTACCCGGATGGCACCGGGTTCCGCCTCAAGCACAAGCTGGCCGATCACCTCGATATCGACCCGGCGCGCATCGCGCTCGGCAATGGCTCCAACGATGTCATCGATCTGCTGGCAAGGGTGTTTCTCGGCCCTGGTCGGGCGGCGATCTTCTCCGAGTACGCGTTCGCGATCTATGCGCTGGTGGTGCGTGCCGTGGGCGCCGAGGCGAAGGTCGCGGCGGCACGTCCGCGAGACGATGCGATGTCGCTGGGCCACGACCTGGATCGCTTTCGGGAACTGCTGGACGAGTCGGTTCGCCTCATCTACATTGCCAATCCGAACAATCCCACGGGTACCTGGCTGGCGCCCGATGCGCTGGTCGCTTTTCTGGATGCGGTACCGGAAGACGTGGTGGTGGTGCTGGACGAAGCGTACCGCGAGTACATGGATCCCGCCCTGCTTGTGCCGAGTCGCCACCTTCTCGATCGGCACCCGAATCTGGTCGTGACCCGTACGTTCTCGAAGATCCACGGTCTGGCCGGCCTGCGCATCGGCTATGCCCTGGGCGATGCCGATGTCATCAATCTGATCAACCGCGTCCGCCAGCCCTTCAACGCCAACAGCTTCGCCATGGTGGCGGCGGAAGCCGCGCTGGACGATGCGGAGCATGTGGCGCGCTCCGCGTCACTCAACCGTACCGGCCGCGAATGGCTGCGGGCAGCGCTGACGGAGCGGGGTCTGGCGACATTGCCCTCGCAGGCGAATTTCATCACCGTGGACGTGGGGCGCCCGGCCAGCGTGGTGTTTGACGGCCTGCTGCGGGAAGGGGTCATCGTGCGCCCGCTGGGCGGCTATGGCCTGCCGCAAAGCCTGCGCGTAACTGTCGGTACCGAGCCGCAGAACCAGCGGTTCATCGCCGCGTTGCAGCGCGTGCTGGACGGCGGTTAAGACATGATCTCGCGACTTGCCGTGATTGGCGTGGGGCTGATCGGCGGCTCGTTTGCGCGCGCGCTGCGCGCTGCGGGCGAGGTCGGCAGTGTGATCGGCTGCGGTCGCGACATCGCGCAATTGCGGCGCGCGTGCCAGTTGGGTGTCGTTGATGAATACACCAGCGATCCGGCGCAGGCGGCGCGTGGCGCCGACGTGGTGTTGCTGGCGACCCCCGTCGGCGCGACCGAGTCGCTGCTGCGCGCATTCACGCCGGTGCTCGGTGCGCACGCAATCGTCACCGATGTCGGCAGTACCAAGGGCGATGTGGTGGCCGCCGCGGCACGCGCGTGCGGCAGCGTGCCGGCCAATTTCGTCCCCGGCCATCCGCTCGCCGGCACCGAGCACAGTGGTGTCGATGCCTCGTTTGCGACCCTGTTTCGTGGTCGCAGGGTGATTCTGACGCCGCTTCCGCATACCGACCCCGGGGCGGTCGACGAGGTGCGGCGCTTGTGGCAGGTAGGCGGCGCGCTGGTCGAGGAGATGAGTGCCGAGCGGCATGATCGGGTGATGGCGGCAGTGAGCCATCTGCCACATGTGCTCGCTTACGCGCTGGTGGATCAGATTGCGGCCCTCGATGATCACGCAAGCCTGCTGGCCTACGCCGCGGGCGGATTTCGCGACTTTACCCGTATCGCGTCAAGCAGCCCGGAAATGTGGCGGGACATCGCGCTCGCCAACCGTGATGCGCTGTTGCCGTTGCTGGACGGCTATTGTGAGCATCTGGCACAACTGCGGACGGCGATCGCGCACGGGGACGGCGAGGCCCTGCAAGCCGCATTTGCCCGGGCGAAGGCGCTGCGCGATGATCATTTGCCGCCGCTGGCGCCGGATGAGACGTGACGGTGACAGGTTCTGATATGCAGACGATCGACAGAGATACCGATTACAGAGTCGCTCCCGGCGGCTCCCTCAACGGGCGCTTGCGTGTACCCGGCGACAAATCCATATCGCACCGCGCGCTGATGCTGGGCGCGCTGGCAGACGGGCGTACCGAGATCAGCAATTTCCTCACCGGCGCGGACTGCCTGGCAACCCTGCATGCGTTCGAGGCCATGGGCGTGCCCGTCACCCGCGACGGCGACCGCGTCTCCATCGAGGGCGTCGGCTTGCATGGCTTGCAGGCGCCGTCGCAGACGCTGGATCTGGGAAACTCCGGCACTTCGATCCGCCTGTTGACGGGCCTGCTGTGCGGGCAGAGCTTCGACACCGTGCTTACGGGCGATGCCTCCCTGCGGCGCCGGCCGATGCGCCGGATCACCGAGCCGCTTGCGGCCATGGGCGCGCTGATCGATGCCAGCCCCGAGGGCTGCGCGCCGCTATCGATCCGCGGCGGGCAGCGGCTGCGCGGAATCGACTACGCGATGCCGGTCGCCAGCGCCCAGGTCAAGTCCAGCCTGCTCCTCGCGGGACTTTATGCCGATGGCCGCACACTGGTGCGCGAGCCCGGCATCAGCCGTGACCACTCGGAACGCATGCTGCGCGCCTTCGGCTGCAGCGTCGACAGCCAGCGCGGTATCGTCTCGCTGACAGGCGGTACGCGCCTTACCGCAACCCCGGTCCAGGTGCCCGGCGACCTGTCCTCGGCCGCGTTCTTTCTGGTGGGCGCGGCGATTTCGCCAGGCAGCGATCTGGTTCTGGAGGATGTCGGCATCAATCCGACCCGTGCCGGGGTGATCGAAATCCTGGACCTCATGGGCGCGGATATCGATGTCCTCGACCGGCGCCAGTTCAGCGGCGAACCGGTGGCGGACCTGCACGTGCGTGGCGCGCGCCTTCAGGGCGTGCACATTCCCGAGCGGCTGGTGGCGCTGGCAATCGACGAATTTCCGGCACTGTTTGTGGCCGCGGCGTGTGCCGAAGGTGAAACCATCCTGAGTGGCGCGGCGGAACTTCGAGTCAAGGAAAGCGATCGTATCCAGGTCATGGCCGATGGCCTGCGCGCACTGGGGGCAGATGCCACGGCGCGCGCCGACGGGATGGTGATTCGCGGCGGCCAGCTCGATGGTGGACGCGTGGCCAGCCATGGTGACCATCGGGTGGCGATGGCCTTTGCAATGGCGGCGCTGCGCGCCCGGGGCGTGGTCGAAATCGACGACTGCGCCAACGTATCCACATCGTTTCCAGGCTTCGTCGAGACGGCGCGCTCGGTCGGCCTGGATATTTCAGCCGCGCAGGATGCGCCACGGCCGGCATGAATCCGGCGCCGGTCATCACCGTTGACGGACCAAGCGGCTCCGGAAAGGGTACCGTCAGCAAACGCCTGACAGCGCGGCTGGGCTGGCATTTTCTGGACAGCGGGGCGCTGTACCGGCTTACTGCGTTGCAGGCGCGCGAGCATGGGCTGGATCCGGAGACGCCCGGCGCCGCGGAAGCCATTGCGGGTCTTGCGGCGGGATTGCGGGCCGATTTTCAGGCCGACCGGGATGGGCATGAAGTCATCCGCCTCGGCGGTATCGATGTCACCCGGGCGGCACGCAGCGAGGATATTGCGGGTCAGGCGTCGCGAGTGGCGGTGTTGCAACCGGTGCGTGAGGCGCTATTGGCGGTGCAGCGGGAATTTCGCCGCCCGCCGGGGCTGGTGGCGGACGGCCGGGACATGGGCACGGTAGTATTCCCGGATGCGTCGCTCAAACTGTTCCTGACCGCAAGCGCGGAGGAGCGTGCCAGGCGTCGATTTAAGCAGTTGAACGAACTGGGTATCAGTGCTAATCTCGATAAGATTTTGGCGGAGATACGGCGGCGGGACGAGCGCGATCAGGTGCGCTTGCATTCACCACTGATGCCGGCCGCCGATGCAGTGGTCGTCGATACCACTGATTTGGCAGTGGAAGATGTGGTCGCCCGGGCGATGCAATTGATCGCTCTGCGCGACCTTTCTCCTCTCTAGGTGGCCCACACACGGACGATGCGGGTCTTTTATCGTAACACGCTGGCCACGGGACGGGCTCGGCGCATTAAACTGTGAAAAAAGGGTCCCTTTTTTCGGGAACGACGAATCTGATGAGTGAGAGTTTTGCGGAACTGTTCGAGGAAAGCATCGCCGGCCAGAACATGCAGCCGGGATCGATCATCCAGGCAACGGTGCTGGAGATCAAGCCCGATGTGGTGATCGTCGATGCCGGATTGAAATCCGAAGGCGTAATCCCGGTCGATGAATTCACCAACGATGCCGGCGAGCTGACCATCGCCGAAGGCGACGAAGTCGAGGTCGCGCTGGAAACCGTCGAGGACGGCTTCGGCGAAACCCGGCTGTCGAAGGAAAAGGCGCAACGGATCCGCACCTGGGACTTCCTCACCGACGCCTTCGAGAAAAGCGAGATCGTCAGCGGCCATATCAGTGGCAAGGTCAAGGGCGGCTACACCGTCGATGTCAACAACGTGCGGGCGTTCCTGCCCGGCTCGCTGGTCGACATCCGACCGGTGCGCGACACCACCTACCTGGAAGGCCGGCCGCTGGAGTTCAAGGTCATCAAGCTTGACCGCGCGCGCAACAACGTCGTCGTATCCCGGCGCGAGGTGCTGGAAGAAGAGTACAGCGCAGAGCGCGAGCAGTTGCTGGAGAACCTGCAGGAAGGTGTGGTTCTGCGCGGCATCGTGAAGAATCTGGTCGATTACGGCGCGTTCGTGGACCTGGGTGGTATCGACGGCCTGCTGCACATCACCGACATGGCCTGGAGACGGGTCAAGGATCCATCCGAGGTGGTGACCGTCGGCCAGGAAATCGATGTCAAGGTGCTCAAGTTCGACCGCGAGCGCATGCGCGTATCGCTCGGACTCAAGCAGCTCGGCGAGGATCCGTGGGTAGACATTGCACGGCGCTATCCCGAGGGCACGCGTCTGTTCGGCAAGGTCACCAACATCACCGATTACGGCGCTTTTGTCGAGATCGAAGAGGGCGTCGAAGGTCTGGTGCACGTGTCCGAGATGGACTGGACCAACAAGAACGTCAATCCGGGCAAGGTCGTGCAGATCGGTGACGAGGTGGAGGTCATGGTCCTCGACATCGATGAGGAACGCCGCCGCATCTCGCTGGGTATCAAGCAGACCATGCCCAACCCGTGGGAAGAGTTCTCGCAGAATTACCAGAAGGGCGACAAGGTCAGCGGGCAGATCAAGTCGATCACCGATTTCGGCATTTTCGTCGGCCTCGAAGGCGGCATCGACGGGCTGGTGCATCTCTCCGACCTGTCCTGGAGCGAGCAGGGCGAGGAAGCCGTGCGCGAGTTCGAGAAGGGGCAGACCGTGGACGCAGTGGTCCTGTCGATCGATCCCGAGCGTGAGCGCATCTCGCTGGGCATCAAGCAGATGGAGCAGGATCCGTTGTCGGCCTATCTCGCGGAGCATGCCAAGGGCAGCGTCGTCAAGGGCACCATCACCGAGGTCGAAGCCAGGGGCGCGACGGCGGACATGGGCGGTGGCGTCACCGGTTACGTGCGCGCATCGGAGCTGGCGCGGGATCGGGTCGAGGACGCACGCCAGGTGCTCAACGTCGGCGACGAGATCGAGGCACAGTTTATCGGCGTCGATCGCAAAAACCGGGTGATCAGCCTCTCGGTCAAGGGACGCGAAGTTCGCGAGGAAGAGGAAGCGGTGCAGGAATACAGCCGCAGTGCGGTGACCGGGACCACCAGCCTGGGCGATTTGCTCAAGGAGCAAATGGGTTCTCATTCGGACGATTCCTGACCGGTTCATGTTTCATCAATATGGCGGGGATCCGGCGTCTTGCGGATCCCCGCTTTTTATATTAAGCTAGCGAATTCAAGCGATTAGCGAGCTACTGAGATGGCTATGACGAAATCCGAACTGATCGACCGTCTGGCGCAGCAGCAGGCGCATCTTTCCCATAAGGACGTGGAACTCGCCGTCAAGTTGTTGCTGGAACGCATCACCAATGCGCTGGCAGAGCGCGACCGTATTGAAATCCGCGGCTTCGGCAGCTTTTCGCTGCACCAGCGTCCGGCGCGCACCGGGCGCAACCCGAAAACGGGCGAGGCAGTCCAGATCCCCGCCAAGTATGTGCCGCACTTCAAACCGGGCAAGGAGTTGCGCGAGCGCGTGAATGCCCGCGGAAGCTGATCCATCAATTTGAAGGGAACGTGATGCTACGGGCGATCAAGGTCCTCGTTGTACTGGTGGTGGTCTGTCTGGCGGTGGCGTTTGCCTTGTCCAATTCGCGGGTGGTCACGGTGGACTATCTGGCGGGGCAGGTGGATCTGTCGCTGGTGGTGGTCACCATCGGTGCATTGATTGTCGGCTTTCTGCTGGCATTGCTGCTGTGCTCGTCCCGCATTCTGCTGCTGCGCGCCGAAGCCCGGCGCTTGCGCAAGCGCATGGACAGCCTCGACGCGCAGTTGAAGGATCGGCGCAACCCGCCCTTGCACAATGTTTGACATCGCTGGCCTGGCGCTGCTGCTGCTGCCGGTTGCGGCGGCATCGGGCTGGCTCGTCGCGCGCCGTTCCCAGGCGCGGGAGAAGGAGCGCGCGCCGGCGGGCAGCTCCGGTGGCACCAAAGGGCTCGATTATCTGGTCAGCGAAAATCCGGACAAGGCGATCGAGCTGTTCGAGCGCCTGGTCGATGTCGATGACGATACGGTGGAAACCCATCTGGCACTGGGTAACCTGTTTCGGCGCCGGGGGGAAGTCGAAAGGGCACTGCGGATTCATGAAAATCTGGTGGTACGACCCAACCTCAAGGCGGCTCATCGGGAGCGGGCACGCCTGGAGCTGGCACGGGACTATCTGCGCGCAGGGGTGCTTGACCGGGCGGAGACACTGTTCCTCGAACTGGTCGAGGCAGGCCAGTCGCGCAATGCAGCACTGCGCAACCTGATCACCATTTACGAAAAAGAGCGCGACTGGCAGCGGGCGATCGAAACGTCTCATCGACTGGAGGCCGTCGAAGGCGAGTCGCTGAGCTTTGCCATTGCGCACTACTGGTGCGAACTGGCCGAGGACGCTGTGCGCCGGCGTGAGCCGCAGGAGGCGCGGCGCCTGGTACGCCGCGCGCTGTCGGAAGACTCGGGGTGCGTGCGGGCAAGCCTGCTGCGCGGGCGCATGCACGAGCATTCGGGCGACTACAGCGGGGCGGCCAGGGCCTACAGTCGCGTCATGCGCCAGAATGGCGAATTCATTACCGAGATCCTGGAGCCGCTGGAGCGCTGCTATCGCCAGATGGAAGCGCTGGATGGCTGGCGCGACTTCCTGATCGAGGCCAGCCAGCGTTACAACGGCGTAGCGCCGCATGTGGCCATGGCGCGGCTGTTACAGGAAACCGGGCAGGGCGATGCGGCGACGGAGCATCTGGGTGTTTACCTGGAGCGTTTCCCGAGCTGGCTGGGTTTTTATCATCTGCTCGATCTGACGTCGGCGAACTCGGGCGGACTGAGTGGCCCGCTGGACAGTCTGCGCCAATCGCTGCAACACATCATGCAGACTACTGCGCGCTATCAATGCGCCCACTGCGGCTTCAGCGGCCGCAGCCTTCATTGGCAATGCCCGGGTTGCCTGCACTGGAACAGCGTGCGCCCGCTCAAGGACCTCAGGCCAACTTCGCCATAAGCCGAATCGCGGCTGAAGCCGCTCCCACAAGCCCGATGGCGACCCCAGTTGTGGGAGCGGCTTCAGCCGTGATAACCGGCGACCAGCCTACCACCCACACGGCGCACACCCCTCGAACGGTTGCGCCGGCGACTGCTCGATCTGCAGCCGGAATCCCGACCGGTCGACCTGTCGCAGGTGAGTTGCCTGCTTTTTCAGGGTTTCCAGCCGGGCACTCATGCGCGCCCGGTCGTTGTCGTCCAGATTCGGCAGGCGCAGACCGGCCTGCAGATGCTTGATCGCCTGATCGATATCCCCCTTGAGGCGATAGTATTCCGCGCTTTGGTAATAGGCCTCGCCCTTGCGTCCTTGCGCCGCTGCCGCATCCGCCAGCAATTGCCGGCTTTGCGGCAGGTGGAAAAGCTGCTCGCTGGCGCCGACGATAATGTCGCGCGCCTCGGATGGCTGGCCGGCCCGGATCAGCGCATTGGCGTAGCCGAGCGCGAACGGGCTGTAGCTTCTGTTTTTTTGCCAGTGTGGCTTGAGCAGGGCAACGGCCTGTTCCGCCTTGTTGGCGTTCAGCAGTGCGTCAGCCTCGGCCAGCAGATAGTGAACGTTGTCGGGCTGGCTCTTGATCAATGTCTGCAACAGGTCGAGCGCTTCGTTGACATGTCCGGACGCGGTCAGGCCGACGGCGTAGCCGTAGGTGGACTCCGGCCCGGAGTTGCCGCTGGCGCGTAATTTCCGGTAGTAGTCGACCGCATCGGCCGGATTGCTGGCCGCAAGTACCCGCGTGCGGGCGCGCATCAACTGGTAGTCGAGATCCGGAGCCGGCCGGACTTCGGGATATTGCTGGGCCCGTTCGCGGGCTTCGGCAATACGTACGCTGGTGACAGGGTGGGTGAGCAGAATGTCAGGCACGATGTTGCCGTACAGCCGGGTTTGTTCATTCAGGCGCTGAAAAAATGTCACCATGCCGTTGGGGTCGAATCCGGACTCGGCGAGGATGCGGATGCCCACATGGTCCGCTTCCATTTCATTCTGGCGCGTGAAGGTCACGGAGTTCTGATAGAACGACGACATGCCGAGGCCGAGCGCGGCCTGGGCAACCTCCGGGCTGCCACCCCCGGCGATGATGGCGGCGAGAATGGCGGCACCCGTTGTCCAGCTCAGGGTCTTTTGCGCCTGCATCTGTCGTGCGATGTGATGCTGGACTTCGTGCCCGATTTCATGCGCCATCACCGCGGCCAGTTCGCTGACGTCGCGAGTGGCGGTGATCAGGCCGGTTTGTATGCCGATGTAGTCCCCGGGCAGCGCGAAGGCGTTGATGGTATTGTCGCGCACGACGAAAAAGTGGAAATTGCCCGTGCTCCGGCTGCTGTGCTTGACCAGGCGCTGGCCGAGATTCTGGATGAACGTCGACAGCTCGGGATCGTCCAGGATCATGTCGTGACGGCGTAGCTGCTCCACCACTTGCGCGCCGATTTCGCTCGCCTTGGCTGGCGGCAGCGCCGTGTCGGCCGGATTGCCGAGATCGGGTAGCTGATAGGCGGCCGTGGCGGCCCAGGGTGTCAGCGCCAGCAGTAGCGTCAGCAGTGCGGCGCAGCATTTGCGTAACATGGACGAGCCTCGCGGGGTCACGGTAATCACTTCTCTGGACCCGATGTTACCCTCCATGATAATCGAATCGGCGCGAACCTTCCTGCGGCTGGGGTATCCGGCCCGTACCGGAATGGAGGAATCTGCGGTTGAACACCTGGCATGCAGCCTCTCGCGCTCGCGCGGGACTTTACCCCGTTAAAGCTCTGTTGCGGCATAGTCTGCCAGCCTGGAGCGCTCACCCCGCGCCAGGGTGACGTGGCCGGCATGTTGCCAGCCGCGGAAACGGTCCACGACATAGGTCAGGCCAGACGTGGTTTCGGTCAGGTAGGGGGTGTCGATCTGGGACAGGTTGCCCAGGCAAACGATCTTGGTACCCGGCCCGGCGCGCGTGATCAGGGTTGTCATCTGCTTGGCGGTGAGGTTCTGCGCCTCGTCGAGAATGAGGTAGCGGTTGATGAACGTGCGCCCGCGCATGAAGTTCATGGAGCGGATCTTGATGCGCTTGGACAGCAGCTCCTGCGTCGCGGCGCGCTCCCAGTCGCCGCTGTCGCTGGAGTGCGTGAGCACTTCCAGATTATCCATGAGTGCGCCCATCCACGGCGTCATCTTTTCCTCTTCCGTGCCGGGCAGGAAGCCGATGTCGTCACCGAGCGGGACGGTGATGCGGGTCATGATGATTTCGCGATAAAGCTGCTGATCCAGCGTTTGCGCCAGGCCCGCCGCAAGGGTCAGCAGCGTTTTGCCGGTACCGGCGGCGCCGACCAGGGTGACGAAGTCCACTTCCGGGTCCATCAGCAGGTTGAGAGCGAAGTTCTGCTCCCGGTTGCGGGCGTTGACGCCCCACACGGTCTGGTGGCCCGCCCAGTAGTTGCGAATGACCTCCGCGACAGCACTATCGTCCTCGATCGTGCGCACGGCCAGTTCCGGTCCCGCGCCGTTGTCGAAGTAGAGGAAATGATTGCTGGCCCAGTCGCGAACCTGCTCGCCGTGCAGCCGATAGTAGCTGCGCCCGTCCGCCTGCCAGGACTCCAGCGTGTCGCTCTGGGTGGTCCAGAAGTCGTCGGCGAGCGCGCTGTACCCGGTCGGCAGCAGGTCCAGGTCCTCCAGCACCTTGTCGCTCTTGTAGTCCTCGGCGTGAATGCCCAGCACCGCCGCCTTGATGCGCAGATTGATGTCCTTGGACACCAGCGTCAGCGGTCGGCTGGCGTGCTCCGCCTT
Source organism: uncultured Salinisphaerales bacterium (assembly GCA_964646895.1). Classification (GTDB taxonomy): domain Bacteria; phylum Pseudomonadota; class Gammaproteobacteria; order Nevskiales; family CAZYIP01; genus CAZYIP01. Next base: position 11,953 of record CAZYIP010000068.1, read on the forward strand.
CAGCGCCAGGGCGTAAATCAGCAGGTTGTTGTCGCCCTTGTTGCCGGGCAGGGCATCCGGCAGGGAGGCCGCCGAGGCATGCGTCTGAAAGAAGAGCCGTCCGCTGGGGTGCGAGCGTCCACCCACCCCGGCGTCGGGCGGACCGGTCAGCGGCAGGCCTTCTTCGATGTCGTGCTGGCTGCGCCCGCGCATCAGCGCATCGAGGAAGCGGCTCACCTGGCGCACGTTGCGCGCCACTTCGCTGAGCCCCTTTTTGGCCGCGTCGAGTTCTTCGAGCACGATCATCGGGAGGAAGATGTCGTGCTCATCGAAGCGAAACAGCGCCGTCGGGTCGTGCATCAGCACGTTGGTATCGAGAACGAATATGCGTCCTGCCATGAGGGTACGATGGGGCCGGTTACAATGCCTTGAGCGCGTCGAGCACGGCCGCCGCGTGTCCCTTGACCTTGACTCCGCGCCATTCGCGGCGCAGGACGCCTTCGCCATCGATCAGGAAGGTGCTGCGTTCAACGCCCAGGTGGGTCTTGCCGTACATTTTCTTCTCGCGAATGACGTCGAACAGCTTGCACGCCTCCTCGTCGGCGTCCGACAGCAGCGGAAACGGGAACTCGTATTTCGCGCTGAAGTTCTCGTGCGAGCGCACGCTGTCGCGGGAGATGCCGAGAATCTCGCCACCACTGGCCTGAAACTCGCCATGGAGATCGCGAAAATCCTGCCCCTCCTGGGTGCAGCCGGGCGTGTTGTCCTTGGGGTAGAAATACACCACCACCTTGCGCCCGCGCAGCCCGGACAGGCTGATGTCGCGCCCGCCTGTCGCGGGCAGGCTGAAATCCGCTACCGGTTTGTCGATTTCCACGGTCATGTAAAATCTCCTGAAAGAATTTGCCACCGTATCTCTATCCCCCTTTCTGCGCAGGGGCCGCGCCCGCCGCATTTTCTTCGCCCTCTCCCGCATGCGGGAGAGGGCCGGGGAGAGGGTCAGGTCTTGATCGGATCGAGGATGCCGTCCGCGTGCAGCTCATCGCACAGGTCCATGAACGACTCGCGCAGGGCCGCCGGATGCTGGTTCAGGGGGATATGCACCAGCATCTGCACGTTGCACATTTCGGCGCCGGTGTAGGCGGATTCGTAGTCCTGACTGGTCAGTTCGACCACGCCGACGCCGTGGCCGGCAAAAAAGCGCATCAGCTGCAATGTCAGCGTGGCGTCGCGTGGTGCCAGCAACTCCACGTTGTAGGGCCGTTGCTCCGTGTGCGGCGGGTGCCGCTGCGTGCGATGAAAGTGCACATGCAGTTCGAGTTGCTCGGCGAGGCCGGGCAGCGCCGATTCGAGCCGGCCCAGCGCGCTCCAGTCGCCCGCGATGAGGAAATTCAGCGACAGGCTGGTGCCCAGCGTCATGATCCGGCAATCTGCGATCTCACCACCGCGGTCGACGATCGCACGCAGAAACTGTTCCGCGCCGTCGTCGCGGTGCGGACCCAGAGCGCTGACGGCGAGAAGATGTTGGACTTTCGGCATAGCCCCTGAACTCGACACAAAAGCGTAGTTTAATCTTATCTTTGCCCGAAGTCACAGGGCAGAGGCCGTGCGACCCGGGGTTTGCGCTGGAACTTTTGTCCTTGCCAGACGTTATAAAAAGTGCTTCTACCAGAATATGATGACAGGACGTGTATGCACTGTTCACGTGCGCGAATGAGTGCCGTGCGGTCGGCGCACGTCAGGGGGATGTTACGATGGCTGTCTGGGGCAGGGTCAGGCCGGGGACGGTATTGTTGGCGGGTTCGCTGGCGGTGATCGTGCTGTATGTGGTCGTATCGACCGCGAGCGGGCTGATTCGACTCTACCGTCCGATGTCGCAGCCGACGGATGCGGTATCGACGCAGACCGGACCGTCGGCGCCGGAGCCATCGATGCCGCGGATCGCGGATCCGCCGGCCGCGTCGCCGTCTCCACCAGTGATCCGAAGCGAACCGAATCCGCCCCGACCGGTGGATCCGGCACCCATGCGGCGCGAGCCATTGCCGCTGCCGGAGGTGCAACCGGAGCGGAGAAGCGCATAGCTCCACACGCCACGACCGCACCCGCGGCCAGCCAGCTCGGGCGGCGAATATCAATTTCCGGCGTCACACCGCACCAATCCTGAGGTACCGATGGAAGCTGTGCCCGGTGCAGTCGAGGAGCGGCCGGTGATTGTGCTGGAAAGCGAGCATTCGCTGGCGTGACGCGAACCGAAGGAAGAAGCTCTGGCACTGTTGCGAGGCCCGGGCATTGCCTTCGTGCCGTTTCCGCTGTTGTCAACCCTCAGGTTGATTCTGCAATAAACAACCTGTAGATTGTTTTTGCATTTATCAACCCAGAGGTTGAGTTATTGTGGACATCATCCGGGTACCGGAGCAAATTGGTGTAGTGCTGAGGGCCGCCCGTTTACAACAAGGCATGACGCAGGCGGAAGTGGCCAAAAAAATGGGAATTTCACCGCAGGCCATGTCGCGCCTGGAAAAAAATGCCGGGCGCGCCTCCTTCGATCGCCTGCACCGCCTGTCCCTGCTGCTCGGATTGGAAATTGTCCTGAGACCGAAAGACCGGGTTGCCAGTCAGGAACACCTTTCATCGGAGTGGTGACCCGTGGCTCGTCGCATCAAGGCGCTCGATATCTGGATGAAGCACTGGGCTTACCCGTGGCGCGTGCCGAAATCGGCTGTTTAGAGGATCAGAAGGCCCTGATCGTCGAGCGCTTCGATCGCCAGCTTTCGCGCGATGGCACGTGGTGGCAGCGCATCATAGCGTGGCGGCCCGCTTGTCGGCAGACTTTCCTGCGGCGATGTTCGATACGGTAGGTGAGGGCATGTTGCAGGCAGCGAAGCGGATGGCAAACGAACCGGACAAACGCGGTTGAGAAACATCTGGCCCGACGTGCCGCCGCACCGAAGTGGCGATAACAGCCGACATACTGCCAATCCGCACCGCCGGGTGATACGCTCGCCATCATGCGTCAGCAGCCCGACTTCAGCCCCATTCCCGCAAGCGCCCGCGAGCGCGTGCGTCTGCAATGGCTTGACTTCGAACGCGTGGCCGATGTCGCGAGCCTGCCGCCGACGGTTATTGCGAGCCTGCCGCGGGTATGGGCGAACAGCGCCTTCGTGACGCGAAGCTGCCTGGCCAACGGCGAGCTGCTCGTCGACCTGGTTCGCGACGGCAAGCTGGAGCGTGCCTGTGCGGAGGCAGACTATCAGCGAGCGCTGGCGGGGACACTGGACGGCGTTGCCAGCGAGGCGGAGCTTGCCCGCCTTCTGCGCCGGTTCAGGCAACGCGAACTGGTGCGTATCGCCTGGCGCGATCTGTCAGGGTGGGCGTCGCTGGATGAAACCCTCTCGGAGTTGTCCGCGCTGGCGCAGGTCATCGTCGGCGCCGCTGTCGAATTTCTGCACGAGACGCTGCGCCTTCGGTACGGGCAGCCGCGCGACGCCACCGGCGCAGCAGTCGGGTTCACGGTGCTCGGCATGGGGAAGCTGGGGGGCGGAGAGCTCAACTTTTCCTCCGACATCGATCTGATTTTTGCCTACTCCGGTGCTGGCCGTACCGACGGCGAGCGCGCGCTGGACAACGACGACTACTTCCGGCGGCTGGCCCGGCGGCTGATCCGCGTGCTCGACGAGCCCACCGAGGATGGCTTCGTCTATCGTGTGGATACGCGCCTGCGGCCATTTGGCGACAGCGGGCCGCTGGTCATGAGTTTCGGCGCGATGGAGGACTATTATCAGTTTCACGGTCGCGACTGGGAACGCTACGCGCTGATCAAGGCGCGCCCGGTGGCAGGCGACTGCAGCGCTGGCCACCGGCTGCTGCGCATGCTGCGGCCGTTCATATACCGGCGCTACCTCGACTACAACACCTTCGAAGCGCTGCGCGGCATGAAGCGCCTGATCGAGCAGCAGGTGGCGCGCAAGGGCCTGGAGCAGAACATCAAGCTCGGGGCCGGTGGTATTCGCGAAGTCGAATTTATCGCGCAGGCGTTTCAACTCGTGCGCGCCGGGCACGAGCCGCGCCTCCAGAACTGTGCCCTGCGCCCGGTGCTGGCGCTGCTGGGCGAGTTCGATCTGTTGCCGCCACACGTGGTTTCCGGCCTTCGGGCCGCCTATGAGTTCCTGCGCCGGGTGGAGAACCGTTTGCAGGAGGTCAATGACCAGCAAACCCATGATCTGCCGCGCGGGGACGAAGCACGCGCCCTGCTTGCCTGGTCGCTGGGGTTTGCGCACTGGCCGGCATTCGCGGCCACGCTTGCCGAGCATCGCCGGCGTGTGCATCAGCACTTCGAGGCGGTATTTGCCGTGCCTCAGGTCGAGGACGCGGACGAGGATGCCGAGACCCGCGAGTTGGCGGCACTGTGGCACCTGGAGGTCGCCGACGAGCAGGCGCAGGAGGTGCTTGCCGGTCTGGGCATAGACGATGCGGTATCCGCCATGGCCGCCGTCCGCGGGCTGCGGGAAAGTGCCCGTTATCGCGGTCTGGGAGAGCAGGGGCGGCGGCGGCTGGGCCAGTTGATGCCCCTGTTGCTCAAGGCGGTCGCGGGAACCCGGGACGCGGCCGTGGTGCTCACCCGTGTGCTCGCCGTGATCGAGGCAATCGCCAGCCGGGTGACTTACATCGCGCTGCTGGTGGAAAACCCGATGGCATTGTCGCAGTTGGTCAAGCTGTGTGCCGCCAGTCCGTGGATCAGCCATCAGCTCGCACGGCACCCGATCCTGCTTGACGATCTGCTCGATCCGCGCAGCCACCTGCACCACCCTCCCGACCGCAGCGAACTGGAGGCAATCCTGGCCAGCCACATGCGCAAGGTCGAACCCGGCGACCGCGAGCGGGAGATGGACGAGCTGCGCCGGTTCAAACAGACGAGCACGCTGCGGGTGGCAGCGGCCGAGGTTTCGGGCAGCCTGAGGCTGCGCGCCGTGAGCGAACATCTCACCGAAATCGCGGAGGTACTGCTGGAGGAGGCACTGCGCATGGCGCGCTCCCAGGTGGTCGAGCGCCACGGTCGGCCGCTGATCACGGATAGCGATACCGAGGCGCCGTTTGCCGTCATCGCATACGGCAAGCTCGGTGGCTTCGAGATGAGCTATGCGTCCGATCTCGATCTGGTTTTTCTGCACGGAGGCGACAGCGCCCAGCAAATGTTTTTCGTGCGCCTCGCGCAGCGCGTCATTCACCTGCTGTCGACCCAGACCTCGGCCGGCAGCCTCTACGAGGTGGACATGCGGTTGCGCCCAAGCGGTCGTGCGGGTTTGCTGGTCAGCGGGCTCGATGCGTTCCGCCGCTACCAGTCGGAGAATGCCTGGACCTGGGAGCATCAGGCGCTGGTGCGTGCGCGGCCGGTAGCCGGAGACGCCGGGCTGGGCCGATGTTTCGCGCAAGTGCGCGAAGGCATCCTGCGCCGCGGGCGCGATGTCGATGAGTTGCGCGCCGCCGTGCGCGACATGCGTGCCCGGATGCGAGCGAGCCAGGCTGCGCGTGCCGCCGGACGCTTCGATCTCAAGCAGGGCGAAGGCGGTATTACCGATATCGAATTCATGTGCCAATACGCCGTACTGCGCTGGGCGCCAACGCATGAAACGCTTGCGCACTACACCGACAACGTCCACATTCTCGGGGAACTGCGTACGGCAGGCCTGATCGACGCCGGGGTGGAGGAGCTTCTGGTCGGCGCCTACCGTGCCTATCGGGCGCGTCTCCATGCACTCGCGCTCCAGGAGATGCCCGCGCTCGCGGAAGACAGTGAATTTCGCGAATATCGGGCTGGCGTGGCCCGATTATGGCGCCAGTGGATGGAGTGACCACTGTCGTCGCGGCTTGCGCCGCTCCCACAAGAGCTGCAACGACCGACGTTGTGGGAGCAACGCGCCCAGCTCAGACTCATTTCATGTTGGAAA
>CAZYIP010000069.1:0-12179 GCA_964646895.1 uncultured Salinisphaerales bacterium
ATGCCGCCGGCCAGCGCACCAGCCGCACCACGGATGCAGGCACCACCCGCTACGATTACGACACCGCCGGCAACCTCCGCGGTGTCACCCTGGCGGACGGTACCGAGATCACCTACCTCATCGACGGTCGCGATCGCCGTATCGGCAAGCAGGTCAACGGCACGCTCCAGAAAGGCTGGCTCTACCGCGACCCACTCAACCCCGTCGCCCAGCTTGACGCCGATGGCCACATCACCCAGCGCTACGTCTACGCCGACAAGCCCAACGTGCCCGCCTACCTGATCCAGGACGATACCCGCTACCGCATCGTCTCCGATCATCTCGGCTCCGTGCGCCTGGTCATCAACACCGAAACCGGCGATATCGCCCAACGCATCGACTACAGCCCCTTTGGCAAGGTCATCCGCGACACCAATCCCGGCTTCCAGCCCTTCGGCTTCGCCGGCGGCCTCTACGACCCCGACACCGGCCTGGTCCGCTTCGGCGCCCGGGATTATGATCCGGAAATCGGGCGGTGGACGGCGAAGGATCCAATCTTATTTGCAGGGGGCCAACCCAACCTGTTCAGCTATACGCTCAACGATCCGATAAACTTCGTTGACCTAGACGGACGGCTCAGTGTAGTGGGGGGGGCTCTTGTCTCCGGTGCAGTGGATGGATTTGTACGGCCACCGGGATCGAGCTGCCATAGCCTTTTAATACAGCAATTTAATATGTGAAAACAAGGACTGCAGGCTTGTTTGAATGCCTTGTTTTGGGGAGAAAAACGCTTCTCCAAGCCACGTTGTCAGATCGAGGGAGGCAGATGCCAGTAATCGTCACGCATCCGATGGCGGACAAGCCAGTTCCCCAAAAATAGAATATTGAGTATTATTCTCACCCGTGCAACATGGGGAGTACGTAGATGTCGATTCGCACACTGACGGATTTGGAGAAGCACTGGCCATTCTTTGATTTCAGCAGGCACGGGTTTTCGACAATCGAACCCGCAGAAAAACTGACTGTCAACCAATCGAGAAGCGGAGCTGGAATGGTCTTACTTGGTGGATTCGAGGTGAAGGTGTACGACGCATGGGTGAGTGCACATCTGTCCTTCCCTTCAGACAAAACAGGTGTAGGTACGTTTACCGAAGGGCACCTCAAGATCGAGACCGGACGCTATTTGAACCAGTACTTCTTCTCGTGCGATGACAATGACAGCTGGGAGGTCGAAAAACTTTCAAATTCATTAACCGCCAAGACCGCAAAACCGGGGAAATGGGATCAACTGGGAGCGAATCTATGGAAGGATATCGACAAGCTGGTAACCCATCTCGCCTATTTATGAACCGATCGCGCTCGCTCACTACTCACGGACGGCGAGCCTGTGAGTCCGTGCCATGCGATGCCAGCTTTGTCACCGCAACTAATACAGGCTATGAAATCCGGGCGTACTCACCGGGCACGTTCAATAATACTGCCATGTGAACAAAACCGTTGCAGGCCCTGCGAACTGACGGATATTTCCGCCGCCCTTGGGGGCAAGTCGTGCGACGTAGCAGCTACAGTCCACCCAGCCTCAACGGCATCGACACAATCACCCACTACCGCATCGTCTCCGACTCCCTTGGTTCCGTGAGCCGCAAGGGAAAGATCGATCAGGGGAGGGGGTGGCATGACGATAGCCGGGCGCGATCGATTCAAGGAACTGGAGCGCAAGAACCCGGAGCTGAAGTGCGCCAACGAGATTTTTTGTGCGAGGCATGGCCTATTGTCCCCAGGCAGAGTTTGACCGCCGATCGAAATGAGCGCGGCATTTTTCGACGCGCACAGGGAAGTGCGCGGGGTCGAGCCGATTTGCGGGTAGTGGCAGACTACCCCTCCAGCGGTGATTGTCAGCTACTTGTAGGGTCCTGGCGACGGTTACGTGGTCCCGGATAAAACCATGTAGAATTCACCCGTCAAAGATAATGGGAGCCTGAGTTGGGAATGAGCACGCAGACGCCACAAGAACGCGAAATGGCGAAGCTTATCGTCAGCGTCCTGGAGCTGGAAGATATCGAGATCGACCAGATCGACCCGGAAGCGCCGCTGTTCGGCCCGGACGAAAGCGGCCTGGAGCTGGATTCGATCGATGCACTGGAGATCGTGCTGGCAATTTCGCGGAAATACGGCGTCGAGCTGCGTGCGGATGACAAGGACAAGGAGAAAATCTTCATGTCCCTGCGCAACCTGACCGAGCATGTGGAGGCGCAGCGGCCGGCGACATGAACGAGCAGCCGCTGATTCGCCACTACGAGCCGGCGGCGCCGTTGCTCTACCTCGCCGACGGCAGCCCGCTCAGTCAGTCGCTGTTCGTCGCCCAGGTCATCGCGCTTGCCCGCGAGTGGCCAACCACGCGTCAGGTCATCAACCTGTGTGAGGATCGCCATCGGTTTCTCGTAGCACTGGCGGCTGCGTCGTTGCGTGGGGTGGTCACGGTGTTGCCGCCCAGCCGGGGAGCGGATCACATCGCGGCATTGCAGCGCGAGTACCCCGACGCGGCCACGATCGACGATATCCGCCTGCCCGACGTCGGGCCGTGGTCCGGCGAGCCGCCACGCATCGCCACAGACCGGCCGCTGCTGATCATGTTCACGTCCGGTAGTACCGGCTTGCCGCAGCCGCATCGCAAGACGTGGGCAAACCTTGCCACGACGGTGAGCGGATCCAGTAGCACGCTGGGATTGGCCGGGCGCCGGGTGGCGCTGGTGGCGACGGTGCCCACGCAGCATATGTACGGCCTGGAAACCGTTGGTCTGATGCCATTGCTGGGACATGCGGCGAGCGGCGTGTCGAGGCCGTTTTTTCCGGCGGACGTGATGGATGCCTTACGCGCACTGCCCATGCCGCGCGTACTGGTGACCACGCCGGCACACCTGCGGGCCATCGTCGGCGCGCGCATCTCGCCACCGCCACTGGATATGGTGATCTCGGCGACGGCACCATTGCCGGGCGAACTTGCGGAGCAGGCCGAAGCGGCATTGGGGGCGCCGGTATGCGAAATCTATGGTTGCAGCGAAACCGGCAGCGTTGCCGCGCGGCACACGACGGCGGACCCGCGCTGGACGCTTTATGACGGCTACAGGATCGAGGCGGCCGCGGACGGCGCGATCGTACAGGTCCCGACCATGGATGCACCTTTCAGGCTGTCGGATTGTATCGAGCACGCCGGGGGAAACAGCTTCATTCTGCTCGGGCGCAGCGGAGATCTCATCAACGTGGCCGGGAAGCGCTGCTCCCTCGCCGAGTTGACCCGCACCCTGCAAGGTCTGCCCGGTGTCGAGGATGCGGTCGTCTTTCTGCCGTCGGAAGACGCCAAACGCCCGGCTGCGCTGGTGGTGGCGCCAACCTGCACCGAGGCGCAGTTGCGCAAGGCCATGAACGAGCACGTTGAAAGCGCATTCGTACCGCGGCCGTTGCGCCGCGTGGCGTGCCTGCCACGCAACGAGCTGGGCAAGCTGCCGCGTGCGCGGTTGCTGGCGTCGCTGGAGACGGCGCAGTGATGGCATGCGGATGTGCGGCATAATGCGTGGCGTGCGCTGAGCGACGTGTTCGGGTGAGTGTGTGGACCGCTCCGGGGGGAGACGTGTTTGAAGCAATGGTCATCGGGTAATGGCACAGGTGTGGCGGCAACGCGAGCGCGGGCGCCCGTTTTTTCTTCATCTGCTGGTGCTGCTGGCACGTTACGGCGGCAGGGACGTGGGGCGTGCGCTGCTGTATCCGGTCGTGCTCTACTTTTTCCTGACCGCTCCCCGCGCGCGGCGTGCGTCGCGTGAGTTTCTTGGCCGCGTAAACGGCCGCCCGCCGCGATCCGCGGCGATATTCCATCATCTGTACACGTTCGCCACCACGCTGCTGGATCGGGTGTTCCTGTTCAGCGGACACCACGCCGTGCTGGATGTGCGTGTGCACAATCGCGAAATATTGCTCCGCGCGGCCGAGCATGGCGGCTGCCTGATGATGACCAGCCATCTGGGCAGCTTCGAAGTGATGCGCGTCATCGGCAGGAAGCAGTTCGGCTTTCCCATCCGCATGGTGATGGATCGGCGGCCGGGCGCAATGCTCGAGGCGGTCCTGAAGCGGTTCGATCCGGACATTAGCGATGCCATCATCGACCGGTCGCGCGGGCAACTGGACTGCATGCTGCGCATACGCGAGGCACTGGCGGCCAGGGACTGGGTCGGCATCATGGCGGATCGCGCGGAGCCCGGCGAGCGCAGCGTTCAGTGCAGCTTCATGGGCCGCACCGCGCCGTTTCCCCTGGCGCCGTGGCTGCTGGCGGGCTCGCTGGGCGTGCCGGTCGTTCTGTGCGTGGGTTTGTACCGGGGCGGTAACCGTTACGATTTGTACTTCGAGCAGGTGACGGAGGCGGTGCGCCTGGCGCATGGGCAACGCGAGCAGGAAGCGGCCCGCTGGGCACGGCGCTATGCCGAAAGACTGTCGGAGTACGCGCGCAGCGCGCCCGACAACTGGTTCAATTTTTACCCGTTCTGGGGCGAGGGCACGCTGTCGCCGGGGGCTCGGCCATGAGCGTGCGCGAGCAGCGGACGATGCGGCCGCTGATCGTCGAAAAGATCACGCTCACCACCGCCCTTGGTGTCGGGCTCGATGCGCAGCGGGATGCCCTGGAAAATGGACGGAGCGGGCTTCGGCACTGCGATTTCGACGGCGTCGAGCTGAACACATGGATCGGGCGCATCGGTGACGTGGAGCGTGTGCGCCTGCCGCCCCGGTTGCGCGCCTATACCTGCCGCAACAACCAGATCGCGGAACTCACCGTGGACCAGGACGGTTTTGGCGACGCGGTCGCACGTGCGTGTGCCCGATTCGGGGCCGAACGTATCGGATTCTATGCGGGAACCAGCACCGGCGGAATACACGCCACCGAGCAGGCGTATTTCCAGGCCGATACGGAAACCGGCGCGCTGCCGGACTGGTTTGTCTACCGCACCACCCACAACCTTTATTCCGTTGCTGCGTATTTGCGCGCGCGGCTGGGGTTGCGTGGTCCGGCGTCGGTGATCTCCACGGCGTGTTCCTCCAGCGCCAAGGCCTTCGCCAGTGCCTACCGGGCGCTGAGCGCCGGCCTGTGCGACGCCGCGGTGGTTGGCGGTATCGACAGCCTCTGCCACACGACGCTTTACGGTTTCAATGCGTTGCAGTTGCTGTCCGACCAGCCGTGCCGGCCGGGCGATGTCGATCGCAGCGGCATCAGCATCGGCGAGGCCGGCGGGCTGGCCCTGGTGCGCCTGGCGCGCACCGGCGAAACCGGGGTTGCCGTGCTCGGTTACGGTGAGAGCAGCGATGCTTATCACATGTCCGCCCCGGACCCTGACGGGCAACAGGCGGCAGCGGCCATGTGCGTGGCCCTGCAACGGGCGGGCCTGCGGGGGGAGGACATCGACTACGTGAACCTGCACGGTACCGCCACCCGCGCCAACGATCTGGCGGAAGACAAGGCCTTGCAACGGGTATTCGATCACCGCCCGGCAGCCAGTTCCACCAAGGGGTGGACCGGGCATACGCTTGGCGCGGCGGGCATCGTGGAAGCCATATTTTCGCTGCTTGCGCTCGATCGCGGTGCGGCGCCGCAGAGTCTCAATACGCGGCGTGTCGATCCGGAGCTGGGCACGCGAATCCTTCTGCAGCCGGAGCGACGGCGCGTGCGCCACGTGTTGTCCAATGCGTTCGGTTTTGGCGGCAGCAACTGCAGCCTCGTGCTGGGGCGGCTGGAATGAGGCTGGAGGTGGCCGGTATCGGCCTGGCGACCCGTGGCATGCCGCAGTGGTCGCAAGCGCGCGCCGTGTTGCGCGGCGAGCAGCCGTACGTCGACGCGGATCTGGCCGAAGACAAGCCGCTGCGGCTGCCGTCCAACGAGCGCCGGCGTGCGACACCGATCACTCGCCTGGCCTTTCAGGCGGCCGAGCAGGCAGTGGCGGACTGCGCGCTGCCGCTCGAAGATCTGGCGCTGGTGTTCGGTTCGTCTGCGGGTGACATGCACATCCTCGACCGGATATGCCGCACGCTGAGCACGCCGGAGCGCGCGGTTTCTCCCACCCAGTTCCACAATTCGGTGCACAATGCCGTGGCCGGCTACTGGAGCATTGCCACCCGTGCCCGGGGCCCGTCCACATGCCTGTCGGCGTACAACGAGACGGCAGGTGCCGCGCTTGTCGAGGCCGCAACGATGGTATGCGAGGAGCACTGGAGCGTGCTCTGCATCTGTTGCGACCAGCGCCCGGTGCAGCCGCTGCTGGACAAGGTGCCCACGCTGGCGCCTTTCGCGGCGGCGCTGGTGCTGCGACCGCACGTGGAGACCGCCACTGCCGCACGCATTGCCACGCTTGAACTCACAACCACCGACGTGACCGAAACGGACATGCCTGAGCGTGCACTCGAAGCGCTGCGCCTGGGTAATCCGGCCGCCCGGATCCTGCCCCTGTTGCGTTCACTGGCATCGGGTGAAGCCGGTACCGTCGTGCTGCCGGCGCCGGGGTGCAACCTGGCTGTCCGGGTGACGCCGGCCGCTGTCTGAACCGAATCCTCATCCGTATTCCGCCCGCGACCCGGGCGCATTGTTTACTGTGACTCGCGGTTGGTCGATCATCTGATCGGCCTGTGGAACGAAAAACGTGTTCGGAACCCAATGAGCGGGATCATCGGTATTGCAACCATCGGGACAGGAGCCGGTCTGGCGGCCGGGGTGCTTGGCGGCATCGCGGCCTATGGCCTGGTCGCGCCCCGGAGCAGGCTGTGGGCGCCGGTGGTCTACCGCGGGCCGGTTGCCGGGCCACCGCGGATAGCGCTGACCTTCGACGACGGCCCTTCCGCGTCGACGTCGCACGTTCTCGATGCCCTGGCGGAGATGGACGTTCGCGCCGCGTTCTTCGTCATCGGAGCGAACGCCGCGCGCTCGCCCGAACTGATCGAGCGGATGCACGCCGAGGGGCACCTCATCGGTAATCACAGCTACGATCACGCGCCTTTCGGCACCCTGCACGCCACGAAGTACTGGAGAAGGCAGCTACGGCGGACCGATGACCTGATCGAGCGCATCATCGGCAAGCGGCCAGCGCTGTTTCGTCCGCCAATGGGGCTGAAAACCGGCCATCTGGGCACGGCGGCGAGACGGGAGGGACACACGGTGGTCACCTGGAGCCGGCGCGCGTTCGATGGTATCCCGACGACTTCCGAACGCATCGTCAGTCGGCTGGCGCCCGTTGCCGGCGCCGGCGATATCGTCCTTCTGCATGACGGATGCGGGCGCAAGTCCGTCCGCCGCCCGGTCGGCGCGGTCGCCGCGCTGCGCCCTCTGATTACCGGCTTGCGCCAGCGTGGTCTGGAACCCGTTCGGCTGGATCGTCTCATTGGTGTTGCCCCCTACGCCACCACGGCGTGACCGGTCTGCGCGCCATCCCGGGATCTCCATGGGCGCGTGCTTCCGCCGACGGGCCTGTTGCGGCCGATCACGGCAAGCATCCCCGTATTGAGGCTATGCTGTGGCGGAGGTTCAGGCGTTGCTCCTGAAAACGCTTCATGCCCCCACACGAGGATATCGCCATGAGCTATGCCAGTTTCGTGGTTCACGTCGATCAGGCCGCCTATCCGCAATCGCTTGCAGCAGTCGCTTTGCGGCTTGCGGTCGATTTCGATGCGCATGTGACGGCGCTGCATACGTACATGCCGAGCTACTATGCATCCGCGAGTTACGCTGATCTCCACGCCTGGAGCGGGCTGGAATCGGCGTTGCGCGAGGAGGAGGAAGAATCCCGGCAGCGTGATGCCGAATTCAAGACCCGGTTCGAAACGCAAGCGCGCGAATCCGGGTCATCCAAAGCCGAATGGGACTACGTCATCGGCGAGCCGATGCGGACCGTGGCGACGCGCGCCCTTTACGCGGACATGGCACTGATGGGCCAGCTCGATCCCGACCGGGCGGCGGTCGCCGGAGAGTTCGATACGCCGGCACAGGTGGCGCTGCTGTCGGGGCGCCCGGTGCTGGTGGTGCCGTATGCAGGGAGCTTCGACGTCATCGGCAAGCGCGTCGCGATCGCGTGGAAGAGCACGCGCGAAGCGGCACGGGCGGTTGCGGCGGCATTGCCGCTACTGGCGCGGGCGCAGTCGGTCGATATTCTGACGATCGGCGAGGACGGGCGTTCCGGTGCCGACAGCGACGACAGCGCTGGCACCGACATTACGCTCTATCTGGCCCGCCACGGCATCAAGAGCTCGATTTCGCGCATCCCGAAGGGAGACATCCGTATCAGCGAGATGCTGCTGTCCACCATTGCCGACCGGGGCACGGATCTGCTGTGCATGGGCGCCTACGGCCACTCCCGGTTCCGCCAGCTTGTCCTGGGCGGCGTCACCAGCGAAATAATGCGTCATATGACCGTGCCGACGCTGATCACGGGCTGAGCCCGGTTGCAGGTGTCGGGCCGTCTCGCCCGTCATCCGGAGGCTCCCGGGTCTCCGGCGCGGGCGGGGCGGTTGCATCTGGCGCATTCGCCCTCATAAATGGAGAAACGATGAGTCCACGGCAGCACGAGACCATCGACCGGAGATCATGATCATGCCTTCACGCGACCTCGACAGGTGGATGTGGGCGGAAGCCTGCGAAATGCTCGAACGTGCGGAACGCCTGCACCGGCAGTTTTTTCAGCCGGGCTCGCCGCCCAGCCGCTCGCGCGCGTGGGAACCACCGGTCGACATGGTCGAGACCGAGCACGAACTCTGGGTGATCATTGCGCTCCCGGGGGTCGAGCCCAAGCGTTTCGAGGTGGGTTTCCGCGCCGGCTATCTGGTGGTTGCCGGGGTGCGCCCGCTTCCCGTTCCGGCATCCGGCGGCGAGATTCTGCGTCTCGAAATCCCCCACGGGCGCTTCGAGCGCCAGGTCGAGTTACCGCTGGGGCGGTACGAGTTGCAGCGGCATGAGTTGGTCAATGGCTGTCTCTACATCAGCTTGAGCAAGCTGTAGGTCAGGTCGAACTATGGACAATACGCAGCAGAATCCGGAAGTGACGCAGACCCGCGAGGCGCAGGGCGAGCCACGTCCGGCGGATGAAGACGTCATCCTGGTACTGCCGGTACGCAATCTGGTGCTGTTCCCCGGCATCGTGGTGCCGGTGTCGGTCGGGCGCAAGCGCTCGGTGGCAGCGGCCGAGGAAGCGGTCAAGAACGACCGCCCCCTGGGGCTGATCCTGCAGCGCGACGGCGAGCAGGAAGAACCGGGGCCCGAGCACCTGTACAAGATGGGCACCGTGGCCAACATCCTGCGTTTCATTACCGGCCAGGACGGCAGCCATCATCTCGTATGCCAGGGTGAGGAACGGTTTCGGGTACTCGATTTCATCGAGCAGGGGCCGCTGCTGCTTGCGCGCATCGAGCGCCTGCCCGAGCGGGAAACCGACGACAAGGAAATCGAGGCGCGCGGCCATAACATCAAGCAGCAGGCGCTGGAGGCCCTGCGCCTGCTGCCGCAGACGCCGAACGAGCTGGTCAATGCAATCCAGGGCATGTCGGCGCCGGGCATGCTGGCGGATGTCGTCGCCAGCTACCTGGACCTCAAGCCCGAGGAAAAGCAGGAAATCCTGGAGGCGACCGACCTCAGGCGGCGCCTGGAGCGGGTGAGCGAATTCCTGGGTCATCGGCTGGACGTGCTGCGCCTGTCGCAGCAGATCAACCAGCAGACCCAGGAGACGATGAGTCAGCGCCAGCGGGAGTACATGCTGCGCGAGCAGTTGCGCACGATTCAGAAGGAGCTGGGAGAGGGCGACGAGCGCGGGGCGGAGATCGAGCAGTTATCGCAGGCGATCACCGATGCCCGGATGCCGGAGGAGACGGAGGCGCACGCGCGCAAGGAACTGAACCGCCTGGAGCGCATGCCCGAAAACGCCGGCGAGTACTCGATGCTGCGTACGTACCTGGACTGGCTGATCGAGCTGCCCTGGTCGAAGCTGTCGGAAGAGTCGATCGACATTCCCAGGGCGCGCGAAATCCTCGACCACGATCACTACGACCTGGATCGCGTCAAGCGCCGTATCCTGGAGCATCTGGCGGTACGCAAGCTGAACCCGGAGGGCACGAGTCCGATTCTGTGCTTCGTCGGGCCGCCCGGCGTGGGCAAGACCTCGCTCGGGCAGAGTATTGCGCGTGCCATGGGCCGCGAATTCGTGCGCGCCAGTCTGGGCGGCACTCATGACGAGGCCGAGATTCGCGGGCACCGGCGCACCTATCTGGGCGCGCTGCCGGGCAACATCCTTCAGGGTATCCACAAGGCGGGAACGCGCAACCCGGTGTTCATGCTCGATGAAATGGACAAGCTCGGCACCGGTTTTCACGGCGACCCCGCGTCGGCGCTTCTGGAAGTGCTCGATCCGGCGCAGAACAACACCTTCCGGGACAACTACCTGGCCGTGCCGTTCGATCTCAGCCAGGTCATGTTCATCGGCACCGCCAACGTGCTCGACCAGATACCCGGGCCGCTGCGCGATCGCATGGAGGTGATCGAGCTGCCCGGCTACACGGAGGACGAGAAGGTACAGATCGCGCGCCGCTATCTGGTCGGACGCCAGTTGAAGGCCAATGGGGTGACGGCGGAACAGTGCGAAATCGGCGACGACGCCCTGCGCGCGATCGTGCGCAATTACACGCGCGAGGCCGGTTGCCGCAATCTGGAGCGGGAGATCGGCGCGGTGTGCCGGCATGTGGCGATGAAAATCGCGGAGGGCAGCACTGCGAAGATGCATATCGGGCCGGACGATCTGCAGCCGATTCTCGGTCCCCGCCGGTTCGAGAACGAGGTCCGGCTTCGCACCAGCGTGCCCGGCGTCGCCACCGGGCTGGCGTGGACGCCGACCGGCGGCGATATCCTGTTCATCGAAGCCAGCCGCTTCCCCGGCAAGGGCAACCTGATCCTGACCGGACAGCTCGGCGACGTGATGAAGGAAAGCGCGCAGGCCGCGCTCAGCCTCGTCAAGACGCGTGCCGATGCGCTCGGTGTCGCCGCCGACGTCTTCGAGAAGAGCGATATCCACGTGCACGTGCCGGCCGGGGCCATTCCCAAGGACGGACCGAGTGCCGGAGTCGCGATGTTTACGGCGCTGGCATCGCTGCTTACCGATCGTACCGTGCGCAGCGATACCGCCATGACCGGCGAGATCACCCTGCGCGGCCTGGTGCTGCCGGTGGGCGGCATCAAGGAAAAGGTGCTGGCAGCCCAGCGCGCCGGTATCAAGACGGTCGTTCTGCCGGCGCGCAACCGCAAGGAATTCGAGGAAATTCCCGAAAAGGCGCGGGAGCAGCTTCGCTTCGTGTGGGCGGAGAGTGTCGATCAGGTGACCGATGCGGTCATCGAGCGGGAAGCGCCCGCCTCGGCCTCCGCACGGGCTGGCTGAGCGCCCGCTTATGGTAAACTTGGCGCTGATTTTTTAACGAGTTGCGACCGACTCCATGTATCGGGTGAGTTTTTTCAATCAGGGCAAGATCTACGAAGTCTACGTCAAGCAGGTGAGCCAGGGCGGCCTGTACGGCTTCGTCGAGATCGAAGGTTTTGCGTTCGGGGAGAAATCCTCCGTCGTCATCGACCCGAGCGAAGAACGGTTGCAGACCGAGTTCGCGGGAGTCAAGCGCTCGTACATCCCGATGCATGCCGTCGTGCGCATCGACGAGGTGGAAAAGCGCGGCCCCGCCAAGATTACCGCCACCAGTGACAGTGGCTCGAAAGTGACGCCGTTTCCGATTTATACCGGGACCAAGGATCCTCAGCCCAAGTAGCGTGATCAGGTGTCGCTCACTTGGAAGAGTAAGCTCATAATCAGGGAGGCGTTAAATGAGTTCGTGCTATCGGTCTGGCGACTTCAAGAGGTATTTTACGGAAAACATGGAGGGGCTGGGGCTTCCCGTTCCGTCTGGTCTGTTCGATACGTATCAAACCGCTGTTGCAACGGCAGGCACGTTAGCAGCTACGTTAGCGAAGCTTGGGCGAGGAGCTACGTTAAAGGAACTTATCGGGGCTACAATCGGATTGGAGCGGTTAATGGTCGCGGCGTCCATTGGTGCGTCAGCATATACGGGTGCCGTGATTGGAAGTATTGCGGTGGCAAGCGGTCGCACGCTCGCATGTGGTAGTCGCATATCAGATTTGTTTGTTTTTACCC
>CAZYIP010000069.1:12279-17772 GCA_964646895.1 uncultured Salinisphaerales bacterium
AGCGGTCGCACGCTCGCATGTGGTAGTCGCATATCAGATTTGTTTGTTTTTACCCGTCAGCACAACATCCCGTTCAGCGGGCTAGTGTCCTTCTATATGCACCATCCTGAGATAATTGATAAAAGTGGAGCATCCAGGTCGGATTTTGGAGCAATAGCCAGGATTGCGCCTTCCAGTTTTGAGCATGCCTCATGATCAGAAGTGTCTTGTTTTTACTTGCATGTATTGTTTGCGCTGGATTGGCGTGGGGTGCCTTTTATATATTTGGCGAGTATGTGTTTGCGGCCATACTGACAATCACGCTGCTCGTACTTCTGAGTAGTGCAGGAAAGCCAAAGTTTGGTTCCAAAAAGGAGTCCGATAACTCATCGCAGAGGACACGCTGACGGGTGGACTCATCAATCATTGTTAGCAGGTATTGAATTGCGCTTCGCATCCCTGGGTAGCGGCAGCCGTGGTAACGCGACCGTGGTTGTCGAGGGCAACACCTGTATTCTCGTCGACTGCGGCTTCTCGGTCACGACCGTAAAAAAGCGCCTCGCCCGGCTCGGTCTGTCCATACACGACCTTACCGCCATCGTCGTCACCCACGAGCACTCGGACCATCTTGGTGGCGTCGCCCGGCTGGCACGCGGCTACGACATCCCGGTATGGATGTCGCCGGGTACCCACGTCGCCTGGAATGACCCGGACGTGCCAAAGCTCAACCTGATCAACACGCACGAGCCATTCGCCATCGACGGCATCGAATTGCATCCCTATCCGGTGCCGCACGATGCGCGCGAGCCCTGCCAGTATCTGCTTTCCAACGGCGACGTGCGCCTGGCCGTACTCTCCGACGCGGGGCACGTGACCCCGTTCATGCGCTCGCAGCTCGACGGTTGCGACGCGTTGCTGGTGGAGACCAACTACGATCCCGACATGCTCGCTGGCGGACCGTACCCGATGCATCTGAAGCGGCGCGTCGGTGGCCAGCTGGGCCATCTCAGCAACGCGCAGACACAGGCATTGCTGGCGACCCTCGACAGCCATCGCCTGCGTCATGTGGTCATCGGGCACATCAGCGAGAAGAACAATACGCCCGAACTGGCGCGCGAAGCGGCTGCGTCGGGGCTGGACTGCGAGCCGCAGTGGGTGGGCGTGGCCGACCAGCGCACGGGCTTCGACTGGCGCTCGATATAGATGCAAGGATCCGCCGACATGTCGCAAATGACCCCAACCCTGCACATCGTGCCGGGTGGTCCGGCCCTGACGCATTTTCGCCGCGAGCGCCTGTTGCGCCGGCTGGCGACGGCGTGGCCTGCCCTGCGAGACCTGGAAGCGCGCCATTTCTACATGGCGCTTTATCCACGTGAACCGGCACCTTCCGAACTGGAGGCGCTGTCCAGCCTGCTCGCCGATGCGGGAGGCGAGCTGCCGGGTACCTCCGCTGAACGCCTCTTCGTGGTGCCGCGTGGGGGCACGACCAGCCCGTGGTCGAGCAAGGCCACCGAGATTGCCGCCGTATGCGGTCTGAAAACCCTCCAGCGGGTCGAACGCGGCACGGTGCTGGTGCTGCGCGGTGCCGGGCCGATGTCGGCCGCGGATCGTGCACGCCTGCGACCGCTGCTGCACGATCCGATGACCGAAACCGTTGTGGACGACGCAGAGCGGATCCAGAGCCTGTTCACCGCACAGGCAGCACGGCCGCTGCGCCGGGTCGATCTGATTGCGGGCGGACGCGAAGCGCTGGTGGAAGCCAATCAGGCCTGGGGACTGGCGCTTTC
Source organism: uncultured Salinisphaerales bacterium (assembly GCA_964646895.1). Classification (GTDB taxonomy): domain Bacteria; phylum Pseudomonadota; class Gammaproteobacteria; order Nevskiales; family CAZYIP01; genus CAZYIP01. Next base: position 14,046 of record CAZYIP010000069.1, read on the forward strand.
GGACGTCGAAATCGACTATCTGGCGGAGTGTTTCCAGCGCCTGGGGCGCAATCCGTCCGATGCCGAGCTGATGATGTTTGCCCAGATCAACTCGGAACATTGCCGGCACAAGATCTTCAACGCGCGTTGGACCATCGATGGCCAGCCCATGCCGCGCAGTCTGTTCGAGATGATTCGCGTCAGTCACGAGCGCAATCCGGCGGGCGTGCTCTCGGCCTACGCGGACAACGCCGCCGTGATCGCCGGGGCGGAAGCGGAGCGCCTTCTGCGCGACAGCACGGGCCGCTACCGGCTGGTTCGCGAGCCGGCGCATATCCTCATGAAGGTGGAAACCCATAATCATCCGACGGCCATTTCCCCGGCGCCCGGTGCCGCGACCGGCGCCGGGGGCGAGATTCGCGACGAGGCCGCCACCGGGCGCGGCGGTGCGCCCAAGGCGGGACTGTGCGGGTTTTCCGTATCGAACCTGCGTATACCGGATTTCATCCAGCCCTGGGAACACGATCACGGGCGCCCGGCGCGCGTCGCTCCGGCGCTGGAGATCATGCTCGACGGCCCGATCGGCGCGGCGCGCTATAACAACGAATTCGGCCGCCCCAATCTGGCCGGCTACTTCCGCAGCCTCGAAATGCAGGCGCCGGACGCCAGTGGTGCACCGGCGCTGTACGGTTACCACAAGCCGATCATGCTCGCGGGCGGATTCGGCAACGTGCGCCCGGCCCATGTGCACAAGGCACCGGTCGAAGAGGGCATGTGCCTGATCGTGCTCGGGGGCCCGGCGATGCTCATCGGCCTCGGTGGCGGTGCCGCGTCCAGCATGCAGAGCGGGGCCAGCGAGGAACAGCTGGATTTCGCCTCGGTCCAGCGCGCGAACCCGGAAATGCAGCGCCGCTGCCAGGAGGTCATCGAAGCCTGCTATGTGATGGATGCGGACAATCCCATTGCATCCATCCATGATGTCGGTGCGGGGGGCCTGTCCAACGCGGTCCCGGAGATCGTCGATGCGGATCGTCGCGGCGGGACCATCGATCTGCGTTCGATTCCCACGGCCGATCCTGCCCTGTCGCCCATGGAGCTGTGGTGCAACGAGGCTCAGGAGCGCTATGTGCTGGCGGTGAGCCCGGCGCACCTGGAGCGCTTCCGTGCCCTGTGCGAGCGCGAGCGCTGCCCCTTTGCGGTGATCGGGCATGCCGGGGACGAGCGCCGGCTGTTGATCGAGGACAAGGTCACCGGCGGGCACGCGGTGGATTTGCCCATGGACGTGCTGCTCGGCGGCAGCCCGCGTCTGCATCGCTCGGCGCAGCGCCGGCCGTCGCAGCGGCATGCACTGGATCTGGGCGGGATCGATCTGGAAGATGCGCTGCAGCGGGTATTGCGCCTGCCGGCGGTGGCATCCAAGAATTTTCTCATCACCATCGGCGATCGCAGTGTCGGCGGGCTGGTGCAGCGCGACCAGATGGTCGGGCCGTGGCAGGTGCCGGTGAGTGACGTGGCCGTGACCGCGAGTGGCTACACCGCTGTTTGCGGCGAGGCCATGGCCGTCGGTGAACGCTCGCCGCTGGCATTGATCGACGCGCCGGCCTCCGGCCGCATGGCAGTGGGCGAGGCGGTTACCAACATTGCGGCGGCGGATGTGGCGCGCCTGTCGGATGTACGCCTGTCCGCAAACTGGATGGCGGCGGCGGGTCATGGCGATGAGGATCTGCACCTGTTCGATACGGTGCAGGCCGTTGCCACCGAATTGTGTCCGGCACTGGGGCTGGCCATTCCCGTGGGCAAGGATTCGCTGTCCATGCGCACCGCGTGGGCGGAGCAGGGCGAGCCGCGGTCGATGGCGGCACCCCTGTCGCTGATCGTCTCGGCCTTTGCGCCGGTGCGTGATGTGCGCCGCACCCTGACGCCGGAGCTGCGGCGCGACGCCGGCGATACCGAATTACTGCTGATCGCGCCGGGATTGCGCCATCGCCTGGGCGGCTCGGCGCTGGCGCAGGTCCACGGGCAGGTTGGCAATCATGCCCCGGATGTGGACGATCCGGCGCGTCTGCGCGCTTTCTTCGAGTGCATCCGCGCCCAGACCGAAGCGGGGCGGCTGCTCGCCTACCATGATCGCAGCGATGGCGGCCTGATCGTGACCCTGCTGGAGATGGCGTTCGCGGCGCATGCCGGGCTGGACATCGACCTCTCCGAATTGCTGGGCGCGGCCGGCGTCGACGCGCTGGCGGCCCTGTTTGCCGAGGAACTGGGTGCGGTGGTGCAGGTTCGGGCGGCGGATGCGGAAGCTGTCCGCGATGCCGCGAGTACGGCCGGTCTTGGTGTGGTGCGGGTCGGCCGTCCGCGAACCGATCAGCGTATTCGCATCTGCTGCAGCGGCAACGAGTTGCTGGAAGCCAACCGGGCAGATCTGCACCGGACCTGGGCCGAAACCAGCTATCGCATGCAGGCGCTTCGCGACGATCCCGACTGCGCGCGCGAGGAATACGACGCACTGCTGGACACCGGCGACCCAGGCCTGTCCGCCACGCTCACTTTCGATCCTGCCGAGGATGTGGCCGCGCCATTCGTCAATACCGCCCGCCCCCGCATCGCCATCCTGCGCGAACAGGGGGTGAACGGGCATCGGGAGATGGCGTTCGCATTCCATCGCGTCGGCTTCGAGGCGGTCGATGTACACATGACCGATCTGATGAGCGGCCGCGTCGCACTCGCCGATTTCCAGGGCTTTGCCGCCTGCGGCGGGTTCTCCTACGGAGATGTGCTCGGCGCCGGGCAGGGCTGGGCCCGCTCCATTCTGCTCAATGCGCCCCTGCGTGCGATGTTTGCGGAATTTCTGGCGCGTGAGGACCGCTTCGCCCTGGGTGTGTGCAATGGTTGCCAGATGTTGTCCGCCCTGCGCGAGCTGATCCCCGGCACGGAGGACTGGCCGCACTTTGCAGTCAACCGCTCGGAACAGTTCGAAGCGCGCCAGGTACTGGTGGAGGTACCGCGGAACCGCTCGGTCCTGCTTGCGGACATGGCCGGATCGCGTCTGCCGGTCGTGGTCGCGCATGCGGAGGGCCGGCCCGAATTCCGGGATGACGAGGCGGTTTCACGCCTGCGCGACGCGGGACAGATAGCTCTGCATTATGTCGATCATCACGGAACGCCCACGGAGCGCTATCCGGCCAATCCCAACGGAGCGGCCGCCGGCGTCACCGGGTTCTGCAACAGCGATGGCCGCGTCACCATCCTGATGCCGCACCCCGAGCGAGTCGTTCGCACCCTGTCCAACTCCTGGCATCCGCGGGAGTGGGGTGAGGATGGTCCCTGGCTACGCCTGTTTCGTAACGCGCGCTGCTGGGTAGGGTAAGGAGTGCTGGCCGCGGTCCGATAAACCCGTCATTAGCACGAAGGCGGGAACCCGGTATCTTTTTTGGTTACGCTGGCATGGCGCCACTGCTATCGCTGGTGACGGTCGCGGCGTGCTGTTCGACTGACTCCAGCGTCTGCCCGCACCGGTGACCTGCCATACCCGCGGTCACAAGCGATCATGCATTTCAGTCGAAATGACCGCGCCCCCGCTTTGCGCCAAAGCGACAGGATATACATAATTCGTTCAGGGGATGTCCCGGGATGGACATTGAATGAGTCATGTCAAATTACGCATGGATTCGCGGGAAGGGAGTTGTGAACCAGCAGGAGGGGCAGCAATGACTCATCGAAGACGCATTCTCTTCTTTGCTGAAGCGGT
>CAZYIP010000070.1:0-3270 GCA_964646895.1 uncultured Salinisphaerales bacterium
TGAAGCATCGTTCGCGCGCCTGAAGCGCGGCGTCCTGGCCTTCATTAGCAAGACACACTTCGAGCGTATCACGATGATCTTGCGCTCTGCCGGGTTCGTAACCAGCGACCTCATCCGCGGCAGCAATGCGGTCAATTTCGCCTACATCCTGTATCTGCGCGGTCGGGCCGAAGGCATGGCCGCCGCCGAACTGGAGAGACTCGTACGACGCTGGTATGCGATGTCCATGCTCACCCGCCGCTACAGTGGCGCGCCGGAAACATCATTCGACTTCGACATCCGCCAGATCGAAAGCCGCGGACTTTCCGGCTACGTCGATGCCGTAATTGAAAACGAGCTTTCGTCTACTTTCTGGACCGGCATGCTGCCGCAATTGATGGATACCTCGTCTTCCGTCAGTCCATACTTCCTCGCTTACAAGGCAGCGCAGGTAAAGCTTGGTGATAAAGGATTCCTTTCGCGCGACATCACCGTGCTCGATCTGTTGCTCAATCGCAGTGACGCGCATCATGTCTACCCACGCAAGTACCTGCAAGACCAGGGCTTAACCCGCGGCCGATACAACCAGATTGCGAACTTCGTGCTGACACAAAGTGAGATCAATATTGCGATCGGCGCCAAGGCACCGGAGATCTATTTTGCGGAATTGGCCGCACAGGGCGCCGGCAGGACGATGAAATATGGCGGCATCGATGATGCGGAGGAACTGCACGCCAACTTGCGCATGAATTGTCTTCCCGAGACGATGCTGGATGGCGAGATTGCCGCTTACGATGACTTCCTCGAACAGCGCCGCAAGTTGATGGCGCTGAAGATCAAGTCGTGGTTCGAGGTTCTGTAATGGTCACCTGACAGATAGGGAAACCTTCCGGTGTGGAGTGGCTGGCGGATGTGCCGGAGCACTGGGAAATATCTCTCCTTGGGCGAAGTCTTGAGCGCATCGAACAGGGTTGGAGTCCAGTCGCGGCCGAAGGCGCACTTAAGCAAGATCAATGGGCAGTTCTAACGTTGTCATCCGTCAAGCGAGGATGTTTTATTACCACCGCCCTTAAGCCTACACCTGACTCTGCCGATATTCCCGATGGTATTGCAATTGCGGATGGGGATTTGTTGCTAACTCGTTCTAATACTCGTGAACTTGTTGGCGATGTTTGTGTTGTTCAGAGAGCTCGACCGAAGACAGTAATGAGCGATCTTATTTATCGCCTGGATGTCAAGCGCTCGGTTCTCGACCCGCGTTTTCTGATGTATCAACTGCTTGGCCCATTGGGCCGGAGGCACATTGAGCGTGATGCTCGTGGTTCCAGTGGCACAATGCCCAAAATCGCGCAGCGGCATATCAGGGCTTGGCGGATTATTGTGCCGCTACCTGGTGAACAGCGCCGGATTGTTGATGGTATCGATGCAGCGGTGAGTGATAACACCGAAGCGAAGGATGTGGCTCGACGTGAGATTTCCCTCCTCCGCGAATACCGCACGCGCCTCATCACGGATGTCGTCACGGGTAAACTGGATGTGCGCGAGGCGGTGGCGCGGTTGCCGGACGACGTTGATAAGCTGGAATCACTCGATAAGATCGAGACGCTGTCCAAGGTTGACGGGGAGATACTCAGCGAGGTTGAGATACCAGAAGCGACGGAAAGCCGGGTATGAATGGATTGGCTAGCGTTCCCATTTCGGGTATATTCGTTCCCGTTATGGGAATCGATCCTGCTAATGAAACCGCCTCGGCGTCGACGGCGCTGGCCGATGCATTGTTCACTCCTGTCCAGAAGCGGGTGCTGGGACTGCTTTTCGCCCAGCCGGCGCGGTGCTTCCAGAGCTCGGAGCTGATTCGCCTGGCTCGCTCCGGCACCGGCGCCACGCATCGGCTGCTCACGCGGCTGGCGCGGAGCGGGTTGGTGCGGGTGAGCGTGCAAGGTCGCCAGAAATATTATCAGGCGAACCCCGACTCGCCGATCTTTGCAGAGTTGGTTGGCCTGGTCCGCAAGACCGTCGGTTTGGTCGAGCCGTTGCGGGAAGCGCTGGCACCAGTGGCCGATCGTATCCGGGCCGCCTTCGTCTACGGCTCCGTGGCCAAAGGGGAAGACCGCGCGGACAGCGACATCGATCTGATGGTGATCGCCGAGGATCTGGATTATGCAACGTTGTTCGAGGCGGTGCAGATGGCGGAGCAGCAGCTCGGTCGGCCGGTTAATCCCAATCTGATGACCGCTTCGCAGTGGCGCCGCAAGCGCGCGCAGCCGGATAGTTTTGCCGCCCGACTGGATCAAGGGCCACGGCTCTTCGTGATCGGGTCCAGCGATGACCTCGGATAATCTGGAAAACCTGTTTCGCATTGGTCAGCTCAAGAAGGAGCCGGCGCGCGGTGACGAACTGACGGGGCTGAAACGTTCGGGGCTGGCCCGGCTGGCCGATGCTGGGCGCAGTGAGTTGTCGTTCGAGAGCCGATTCGATCTGGCCTACAGTGCGGCTCATGCGTTGGCTCTGTATGCACTGCGGCGCGCCGGTTATCGGCCCGATCACCGCTACATGGCGTTTCAGACGCTGCCCCACACCACCACGGGTCTGGGCACCGGGCAATGGCGCGTGCTCGTCAAGGCGCACGAAAAGCGCAACCTCGCCGAATACGAAGGCTATCTCGACCCGGATGAACAGTTACTGCGCGATGTAATCGCGGCAGCCCGGGCTTTGGCTGATCTTGTTGTCAAGGATGAGCCGCCGTGAGCGCCGAGCCCACCGACACCACCGAAAAGGGTCTTGAAGACCTGATTGTCCGATCGATGACGCGGCCGGTGCCGGAATCCGTCACCGACTTTGGTGAACCCACTGCGTTGTATGGCGCAGGCGGTTGGCTGCTCGGCCACTGGCGTGACTATGACCGCGAATATTGCGTGGATCTGGCGCAACTCGCCGCGTTCCTTGAGGATACTCAGCCGGTCGCAGCCGAGGCGCTGGATCTGAGCAGCGACAGCCCCACCCGGCGCAAGTTTTTGGCGCGCTTGCAGGGCGAAATCAGCAAGCGCGGCACGATCGATGTGCTGCGCCACGGCATCAAGCACGGGCCACACCACATCGACGTTTTCTTCGGCACACCATCGAAGGATAACGCCAGGGCGCGGGAACGGTTTGCATCCAACCGCTTTTCGGTGACGCGGCAACTGCGCTACAGCCGCGACGAAACTCAGCTTGCGCTGGATCTGGTGCTGTTCATCAACGGCATCGAGCGCGCAATCCAGTACTACGCTGCTATCCGCGAGTACCTGATCG
>CAZYIP010000070.1:3370-17605 GCA_964646895.1 uncultured Salinisphaerales bacterium
AACGGCATCGAGCGCGCAATCCAGTACTACGCTGCTATCCGCGAGTACCTGATCGAACGCAAGAGTCCGCACCGGGCGATCGTCGCCTTCTCGGGAGAGCATGAGTACGGCGGCGCGAAAGTCACCGAGGCATCGCTCAATGGGTTTCCGTCGAGCAAGATTGCGGAACAGATCCGGAAGGATCCCCATCGGTTCCTGATCTGCGCCGCTCCCGAATTTCCGACTAGGGAACGTGCGGGAATTTTGCGGGAGTCGGCTGCATATCGTGGTGTACCGATAGCGTAAATTATTTTTCGCGCGTTTGGAGACGCAGTGGCCTCGGTCTGGTTCATCGACGACATTGTGTTCAAGCGCAGCTGGTGCGGGGAGATCAGGGATGCGAAGAACCTACGCTCATCGTTATTTCTTCCGCACCAATAACCGAATCATTTGATTCGTTTACTGGTGTATAATGGTTGTCGATTTTCACGGGAGAAATGTGATGCGAACCACCGTCACTCTTGACGAAGAGCTGTTCAAGGCTGCCAGCGCTGCCGCAGGCACCACCGAACGGTCGGTGGTGTTGCGTGAGGCATTACAGGCGTTGATCGAACGCGAGGCCGCACGACGTCTGGCGCGCCTCGGTGGGAGCGATCCCGACGCCGTTGCGGCATCGCGGCGTCGAAGCACTCCCGCTGCGCCAAAGCAGCACGCGTCGTCGTGATCCTGGTAGACACTTCCGTCTGGGTAGACCATTTGAGACAAGGAGAGCCGTCGTTGGCACAGGCGCTCGAGTCTACCCTTGTGCTGTGCCACCCGTTCGTGGTCGGCGAACTCGCCTGTGGTCATTTGCGTGATGGCGCACGCGTTCTGAACACGCTGAGCCAGTTGCCGTTTGCTCCGGTTGCTACCCACCAGGAAGCACTCGTATTTCTCGATCGTCATGGGTTGGCTGGTCGGGGTATTGGATGGGTGGACGTGCATCTGTTGGCGAGTACCGCATTGGCGGGCAGCGCGCGACTGTGGACCCGCGACAAGCGGCTGGCGGGTGTGGCGGCCGATCTCGATCTCAAATACCAGGCCCCAGGGCCTGTTGGGAGAAGTGTTGGTGCGCGCCGTGCAACGATATCAACCTGTTTGCATCGCTGCGATTGATCACCGCCGTGCCAGCACGCCCCGATAGGAGACGCCGTCTGCAATCTGTATCCAGCGCAGCAGCGCGCCGGCGTCCGCCTCCCGCGGCCAAGTGACGCGTTGGGTGGTAATTTCATATTTGCTTGATCTGCATCAAGTTGATGATGTGAAGTACCTGCTGCAATACGCCCCATGAATACTATGCATGGGGACAAGCAGCGCACCAGTGCCGCCATCGGCCAGTCTTCGTTTACGCGCGAGGAGCTGATCGCCTGCGGCGAAGGCACGTTGTTCGGGCCCGATTCGCCGCGACTTCCGCTCGGGTTGATGCGGATGTTCGATCGTATCACCTGGATCTCGCGCGAGGGTGGTGCGCACGGACGTGGCGAAATTCGCGCCGAGCTGGACATCGATCCGTCGCTCTGGTTCTTTGGCTGCCATTTTCGCGGCGATCCGGTCATGCCCGGTTGTCTCGGCCTCGATGCCATGTGGCAGCTGATCGGCTTCTTTCTCGCCTGGAGCGATCATCGCGGTCTTGGCCGGGCACTCGGTGTCGGTCGCGTGCGGTTTTTCGGGCAGGTGTTGCCCCAGGTGCGGCGCGTGACCTACCAGATCGACATCAAGCGCGTTATCGCGCGCAAGCTCACGATGATCACCGGTGATGGCACGCTTGCCGCCGATGGCGAGAAGATCTATACGGCCGAGGATCTGCGCGTGGGTCTGTTCGACGGCGAGGCGTTGGCGGGCGGTGCCGCGCTCAAGGGCGGGACCGTCTGATGCGCCGTGTCGTGGTGACCGGCATGGGCATTGTCTCGTGCCTTGGCAACGATCTCGATAGCGTCAGCCGCGCACTTGCACAGGGGCGGTCGGGAATCACGGCGATGCCCGAGTATGCGCGGCTCGGCCTGCGCAGCCAGGTCGCGGGTGTTCCGCGAATCGATCTCGACGCCCACGTCGAGCGCCGCAACCGGCGTTTCATGGGCGATGCCGCGGCGTATGCGTCCGTGGCGCTGGCGCAAGCCATCGCCGACAGCGGCCTGAGCGCAGACGAGGTCAGTCATCCACGCACCGGCGTCATTGCCGGCAGCGGCGGAGGTTCGACCGCGAACATCGTCGACGCCGCGGATGTGCTGCGTGCACGCGGCGTGCGCAAGATCGGGCCGACCCGCGTCCCGCGCACAATGTGCAGCACCGTGGCCGCCAATCTCGCCACGGCCTTTCACATCAAGGGCGTGAGTTACTCGATCAGCTCCGCTTGCGCGACCAGTGCGCATTGTATCGGCGCCGCGGCCGAGCAAATTCGCTGGGATCATCAGGACGTGATGTTCTGTGGTGGCGGAGAGGAGGAGCATTGGTCACTGACGTGCCTGTTCGATGCGATGGGCGCGCTTTCCGCCTCGCGCAACGATGCCCCGGAGTCCGCGTCGCGGCCGTATGATGCGCAGCGCGACGGCTTTGTCATCGCCAGCGGCGGCGGCATGCTGGTGCTGGAGGAACTGGAGCACGCGCGCCGCCGCGGCGCCCGCATTTATGCCGAACTCGTGGGCTTTGGCGTCACCGCCGACGGTCATGACATGGTGCAACCCTCGGGCGAAGGCGCCGTGCGCTGCATGCGTCAGGCGCTTGCGCACCTGGCGGAGCCGGTCGATTACCTGAATGCTCATGGCACGTCGACGCCGAGCGGCGACGTGACCGAGCTCCGGGCGATCGGCGAAGTATTCGGGCCCGACATGCCGCTGATCTCGTCCACCAAATCGCTATCCGGCCATTCGCTGGGCGCGGCCGGCGTTCACGAGGCGATCTACAGCCTGATCATGATGCGCGACGGTTTTCTCGCCGCTTCGGCCAATATTGAAAACCTCGATCGGGCCTGTGCCGATTACCCCATCCTGCGCGAGCTGTGCAAGCACAACGTCGGCGTGGTGATGTCTAACAGTTTCGGGTTTGGCGGCACCAATGCCTCCCTGGTGTTCCGGCGCTGGTGACCCGGAGCGAAACGGACCGGTGGCCGTAGACGCGCGTTCGCGGTACTCTGCCCACTATCGTTATCATGACCGCCGCTCGTGGCGATGCAGCCCACAGGTGCGGCCGGCAAAACTCTCCGCTTTTTCATGCAGCCCAGCACAATGAGGTCGAAAGAATGAAAGCGAAAGAGGTGATGACGCCCCACGTCATATCGGTCAAGCCCGATTCCACTGTCGCCGAAGTGGCCACGGTTCTGCTGGACAATGCCATCAGCGCGGTACTGGTGATCGACGATGGCAAACTCGTCGGCCTCGTCAGCGAGGGCGATTTGATTCGACGCGCCGAAATCGGCACCGCCGAGCGCCCGCGTTCCTGGTGGTTGCGCCTGTTTACCGATAACGACACGCTTGCGGCGGAATATATCAAGACCCATGCTACCCGCGTGCGCGATGTGATGACCCGGAACGTGATAACGGTGGCGGAGGAGGCTCCGTTGACGGAGGTCGCCGCCATACTGGAGAAAAATCACATCAAGCGCGTACCGGTCGTGCGGGATGGCAAGCCCGTCGGCATCATCAGCCGTGCCAACCTGGTCCAGGCGCTGGCGGCCGCTCCGTCGGCAACACCGCTGATGCCCGACGTCGACGATGCCGAACTCCGCAAGAAGGTGCTCGCAACGCTGCATGCCGAGCACTGGTCCTCCGTCGGGGCTGTCAACGTGACGGTACGGGAAGGCGTGGTGGAATACTGGGGCAGATACCGGTCGGAGGAAGAGCGCGATGCCTCGCGCATTGCCGCCGAAGGCATACCCGGAGTGAAGCGGGTCGTGGACTATCGCGTGCCGGTAATGGCTTATCATCGCTTGCCGCCGGGCCGGGGGCGCGGGCCCGACTCCGGAAGCAGCGAATAGAGAAAGGACCATGCGCGAACGAACATTGTCGCCACAGGCAGTCAGCATCGATGTCCTGCAGGAGAAATACGCCAAGGGTGATGAGAAAACCATCGATGATGTGCTCGCGCGGGTAGCCCGCGGCCTCGCAGCGGTGGAAAAGGACCCCGGGAAATGGGCGCCCGCGTTTGAACGGGCGCTGCGCGACGGGTTCGTGCCCGCGGGGCGCATCATGAGCGCGGCGGGCACGGACGTTGCGGCCACGCTCATAAACTGCTTCGTGCAGCCGGTCGGCGACTCCATCAGGAACGACAACGAGGGCAAGCCCGGCATCTACAATGCACTGCTGGAAGCGGCGGAAACGATGCGCCGCGGCGGTGGCGTGGGTTACGATTTCTCCGCCATTCGCCCCAAGGGCGCGCTGGTCAGGGGAACGCTCAGCCGCGCATCCGGCCCCGTGTCCTACATGCGCGTGTTCGATCGCTCGTGCGAGACGGTCGAATCCGCCGGCGCCCGCCGCGGTGCCCAGATGGGCGTGCTGCGGGTGGATCATCCGGACATCGAGATGTTCATCGCCGCGAAAAACGAGAAGGGCGAGCTGACCAATTTCAACATTTCGGTCGGCGTCACCGATCCCTTCATGCAGGCCGTGGTGGATGACGGCGACTGGGAGCTGGTGCATCGAGCGGAACCCGGCGCCGCTATCGAAGGCGCCTACCGGCGTGACGATGGCATGTGGGTCTACCGCCGTGTCCGTGCCCGCGATCTGTGGGACTCGATCATGGCCTCGACCTATGATCATGCCGAACCCGGCGTGCTGTTCATCGACCGCATGAACGCCGAGAACAACCTGTATTACTGCGAGACGATCGAAGCCACCAACCCTTGCGCCGAGCAACCGCTGCCGCCCTATGGCTGCTGCTGTCTGGGGTCGATCAACCTGACCCGTTTCGTGAAGCACCCCTTCACCCCGGATGCCGCATTCGACTTCACCGGCTTTTCCGATCTGGTCACGATCGCGGTCCGCATGCTCGACAACGTGCTGGACGCAAGCGTCTGGCCGCTGGAGAAACAGCACCGGGAGGCGATGGACAAGCGCCGCATCGGTCTCGGCTATCTCGGTCTCGGAGACATGCTGGTGATGCTGGGTTACCGCTACGATTCGCAGGAAGGGCGCGACATGGCGCGGCAGGTGACCCAGGTCCTGCGGGACACGGCTTACCGCGCCTCCGTCGCGCTTGCCCGCGAGCGCGGCGCGTTCCCCAAACTGGAAGCCGGCAAATACCTCAAGTCCGGATTCGCGAAGCGCCTGCCAAAGGACATTCGCGCCGCCATCCGGGAGCACGGCATCCGCAACTCGCATCTGCTCAGCATCGCGCCCACGGGGACAATTACGCTGGCGTTCGCGGACAACGCCTCCAATGGCATCGAGCCGGCCTTCTCCTGGAGCTACGATCGCCGGAAACGCACCGACGACGGTTTCGAGCACTACACCGTCGAGGATCATGCCTACCGGGTGTATCGCGAGATGGGTGGCGACGTGGATGATCTGCCGGCGTCCTTCGTCAGCGCCCTCGGCATCAGCGCGCGGGATCACGCTGCGATGATCTCCGCGGTCATGCCCTACATTGATACCTCGATCTCCAAGACGGTAAATGTGCCGGCGGATTACCCCTTCGAGGACTTCAAGGATCTGTATCTGCACGGGTGGCAGGGGGGTGCCAAGGGGCTGGCGACCTTTCGACCCAATGACGTCACCGGCGCGGTACTCAGCGAGAGCGAGGCGGCGCGGCCCGTAAGCGTGTCGGAACTCGATGCCAGCGACCCCGATCGCCGGGTGCGCCTGACCGAAGTGCCGGTGCCAGCCATGGCGTCGTTGCGCTGGCGCAAGCGCCCGCGGCCGCCGGGCGGCAATCCGGCCTGGACCTACCTGGTCGATCATCCGCATGGCTACCGCTTCGCGGTATTTATCGGCCATCTGGACAACGGCGGCAGCCAGCCATTCGAGGTCTGGATCAACGGCGCGGAGCAGCCGCGGGGCCTGGGCGCGCTGGCGAAGTCGCTTTCCATGGACATGCGTTCGGAGGATCGCGGCTGGCTGAAGGCCAAGCTGGATTCGCTCGCGCGTGCCCGTGGCGACGATGCCTTCTGGATGGCCATGCCGCCGCACGGCAAGCTGACACCCGTGCCCAGCATCGTCGCGGGCTTTGCGCGACTGGTGCTCACCCGTTGCGAGGAACTGGGGGTGTTCGATTCGATCGGTTCGACGCCGGTGCTGGATGCGCTGATGAGCCCCAAAGAGCCGAAAACCGGCCCGGACGGCACCATGGCCTGGAGCGTGGATGCGGTCAATCCGACCACCGGAGACGACTTCGTGCTCATGGTCAAGGAGCTGATCATGCCGGACGGGGGCCGCCGGCCGTACTCTGTCTGGATGGCGGGAGAGTATCCGCGGGTGTTCGACGGTCTGTGCAAGTCGCTGTCGTTCGACATGCGGGTACTCGATGTGGCCTGGATCGGCAGCAAGCTCGCGCAGCTACTCGACTACGCCGAGCCACGTGGCGAATTCATGGCTCGCGTGCCGGGGGAGGCGCGACAGGAGACCTTCCCTTCGACGCTGGCCTATGTCGTGCGCCTGCTGGTTCATCGCTACGCCATGCTCGGTCTGCTTGACGAGTCGGGCGTCGCCGTCGATGCGATGGGGCTTCTCGACCGTGGCGACGACGGGGCAGGCAAGGCCACGGATTCGGCGACGACGGCGGCGGAAGTGCCCACCGGGCGCCTGTGCCGCGAATGTGGCCACCGTGCCGTCGTTCGCACCGGGGGCTGCGATCACTGCAGCGCCTGTGGCGCCGTGGGCAACTGTGGATAATAACTCCCGGGCCGGGAAAGCTTGACGCGTGGGCGGATAAGGTTTCAGTATCGGAACGTCCGATGGGCCCGAATCGTCGGTTGGCGCAACCCCGTTGTTCGCGTTGGCCGACCGTGGCGCCCGGGACGGGAATAACAAACAGAAATGCCTGAGTCTCAGTGTCAGGCGCGACAAGGCGTTGCATGGCGAACACAACCGCCATGACGAGCCGGCCGATGCCGCGCGCTGGACTGGCCAGCGCCACGTTCCGCCTGGAACAAGGACAAGGACAGGCCCATGTTCGATACGCTCAAACGCACCATCGTGCCCGTTGTGGCATTGCTGCTGTCGATTGCATTCATCGTCCTCGGATGGCTGCTGAATCCCGCCTGGTGCTGGCCGCTGATCGTCACCCTGCCGGTCGTCGCGCTGGGCGTCTACGACTGGAGTCAGCGCGAGTGGACCATTACCCGCAACTATCCCGTCGCGGCCCGGATACGCTGGCTGTTCTATGACCTGCGTCCGTTCCTGCGCGCCTATATCGTCGAGGACGACCTCAGCGGCAAGCCGTACTCGTTCGAGGCGCGCAATCTGGTGCATGCGCGCGCGACCGGGCGTACCGACACGCACCCGTTCGGTACCGAGCGCAACACCGACGACGCCCGCTATCACTGGTTCGCCCATTCGATCAAGCCCGAAAACGAGCCGGACGAATCGCCCCGGGTGATGGTCGGCAACGAGCAGTGCTCGAAGCCTTACTCCGCATCGGTACTGAACATCTCCGCGATGAGTTTCGGTGCACTGTCGGCCAACGCGGTCAAGGCGCTGAACCTGGGGGCGAAGCTCGGCGGTTTTTACCACGATACCGGTGAGGGCGGGCTGAGCGACTACCACCTGGCCCATGGCGGCGATCTGGTCTGGGAACTCGGCTCGGGCTACTTCGGGGCGCGCGATGCGCAGGGGCGCTTCGATCCCGCCCGGTTCGCCGATCAGGCCGCGCACGACGCGGTCAAGATGACTGAAATCAAGCTGAGCCAGGGCGCCAAGCCGGGCCACGGCGGGCTGCTTCCGGCCGCCAAGGTCAGCGAGGAAATCGCCCGTGTGCGCGGCGTACCCGCGCATCAGGATTGCCTGAGTCCGCCCGGCCATTCGGCGTTTTCGACGCCGATCGAGTTGCTGGAATTCGCGGCCCGCATGCGCGAGTTGTCCGGTGGCAAACCGGTTGGCATCAAGCTCTGCATCGGCCAGATGCACGAGCCGTTCGCCATAATGAAGGCGATTCTGGAAACCGGCATCGCGCCGGATTTCATCGTGGTCGACGGCGGCGAGGGCGGCACTGGCGCAGCACCGCTGGAGCTGTCCGATTGGGTCGGCATGCCGCTGGACCAGGGTCTGGTGGTGATGCGCAACGCACTGGTCGGCTGCGGTCTCAAGGACCGGATCCGGCTGGCGGCGAGCGGCCGCGTCTATTCCGGCATGGGGCTGGCGCGCAACCTGGCCCAGGGCGCCGACTGGTGCAACGCGGCGCGTGCTTTCATGTTCTCGATCGGCTGCATTCAGGCCCAGCGCTGCCATCTCGGCACCTGCCCCACCGGAATCACGACCCAGAATCCGCATCGCCAGCGTGGCCTGATTCCCGAGGTGCAGGGGCCGCGCGCCGCGCGTTTTCATGCGGAGACGCTGAAGTCCCTGGCCACGGTTGTCTCGGCCGTCGGTCTGAAGCATCCCCGGGACCTGCAGCCGCATCAACTGATCCTTCGGGTTGGCCCGGAAAAGGCTGTGCCGATCGACGAGGTCAAGACATTCCTCCCCGAGCGGGCATTGCTCGATGCCCCCGACGAGACCCTCTACGCGCCGTGGTGGCGCGCCGCGCGCGCCGACAGCTTCCGCCCGGTCACTCACCTGGAAGTCGAGCGTGCGCGCAAGCAGAGCGCTCCCGCGCACTGATTCATCGAATCGACAAGGAATCCGCCATGGCCCGGAAGGTTGCAGAAATCATCGTGGATACACTGGTGCAGGCCGGGGCGCAGCGCTGCTACGGCATCGTCGGTGACACTATCAATCACTTTACCGATGCGGTGCGGAAGTCGTCGTTGCGCTGGATTCACGTGCGCCACGAAGAGGCCGGCGCGCTTGCCGCAGGCGGCGAAGCATACATGACCGGAGAGCTTGCCGTCTGCGCGGGTACCTGCGGCCCTGGCAGTCTGCACTTCGTCAACGGCATCTTCGAAAGCCACCGCAACGGCGCACCGGTGGTGCTGATCGCCTCGGATGTTGCCCGCGCCGAGACCGGTCTGCAGTTTCCCCAGGAGGTCGACCAGCGTCGCATTTACGAGCAGGCCTCGGTGTTCTGCGAATACATCGCGCACCCCTCGCAAGCCCGGCGTATCACGGCGCTGGCGGCGCAGGCTGCGCTGTCCCGTGGCGGTGTCGCGGTGGTGATCGTCAATGGCGACATGTTTACGGAATCCGATGATGATGCGCTCGAATGGTCGGTTCACCGCGGTGAACCGCGGCTGTGCCCGTCCGGCGAGGAGGTCGCGCGGCTGGCGTCTGCCCTGAACGGGGCCGAAGCCATCACCCTCTACGTCGGATATGGCGCCCGCGGCGCCCACGATGAAGTCGTGGCACTGGCACAGCGCCTGCGGGCTCCCGTGGTGCATACCAGCCGGGCCAAGGAGTTTATCGAGCCGGACAACCCGTTCAACGTCGGCATGACCGGCATCCTGGGCAATCGCGCCGGCATGGACGCGGTGGAAGGCGCGGATATCACCCTGTGCCTGGGCACCGATTTCGCGTGGACGCAATTTTATCCGGCTCGAAAGCGGGTGATGCAGATCGACCGGGACCCGACGCACCTCGGCCGGCGCGCACCGATCGAGATGGGGCTGGTCGGCGACATCGGCGCCAGCATCGAGGCATTGCTGCCGCTTCTCGACGAGGCTCGCAAGGACGGGCATCTGCACAAGGCACTTGAGCAATGGGAGGCGGACCGCAAGGAATACGCGCACACGGAGACGGATCGTGACGCGAACTTCGTGCATCCGCAACACGTGACCCGGGTGCTCGACAAGCTGGCGGACAGGGACGCGCTGTTTACCGCGGATGGCGGTTCGCCGATGGTATGGCTGCTGCGCCACCTCACCGCCAACGGGAGCCGGCGCTTTCTGACCAGCCTGTTGCACGGCACGATGGCGAATGCGTATCCCCAGGCGATGGGCATGGCCGCCGCTTTCCCCGGTCGTCAGGTCATCGCGATGTGCGGCGATGGCGGCCTGACGATGCTGATGGGAGATCTGCTGACGCTGCGCCAGGAAAAGCTGCCGGTGAAGCTGCTCGTCTACAACAATGCCACGCTCGGCTTTGTCGAGATGGAACAGCGTGTCGAAGGTTTGCTCGATGCGTTCACGGGACTGGAAAATCCGGACTTCGTGAAGCTGGCCGAATCCTGCGGCCTGCAGGCGTGGCGCGCGGAAAATGACGATGAGCTCGAATCATCGATGCGAAGCTGGCTGGCGGCGGACGGCCCGGCGCTACTCGATGTGCGGGTCAACCGGATGGAGATGGTGATGCCACCCAGGGTCGAACTGTCGCAGGTGGCATCGACCGCCCTGTTCGGCGTCAAGGCCGTGCTCAACGGGCGCGCGAGCGAGGTGGTGGAGTTGGTGCGCGACAATTTTTTGCGCTAGATCGATACTCGGCCAACCCGCCGTGTCCGCTATCCTTCATAAAGCAGACAAATGCACCACAGCAATGGAGGACCCCATGGGATTCGCATTATCGGATATGCAACTGACGAGTTCCGCGTTTGCGGCCGACGGGACAATTCCGACCCGATACACCGGCGAGGGCGAAGACATCTCCCCGCCGCTGTCGTGGACCAACATACCGGACGGCACAGGTTGCCTCGCGGTATTCTGTCACGATCCCGATGCGCCGCTGGTCTCGCCGGACGGCACCTATGGCTTCGTACACTGGGTGCTTTACAACATTCCCGCATCGGTCGACAGTTTGCCCGAAGGCGTCGGCGAGTATACTTCCGGACGCAACAATTTCGGCAAAACCGGCTACGGCGGTCCCATGCCGCCGAACGGCCATGGCAGCCACCGCTACTATTTCTGGCTGCTGGCGATGAGCGGCAAGCCCGATCTCGACGCCGGGCTGACGCTATGGCAGCTCCTTGAGCGAGCGGAGTCGCGAGTCATCGCCATGAATCGGTTGGTGGGCACCTGCGAGCGTCGCTGACAGGGCGTTGGCGACGCTTCCTGCGCCGAACCAATCCGGGCCACTGCAGTCGAAATTTCGGGATTCCGTGCATCGTATTCTGTTTTGCGGCGTCTTCACACCACAGCTTTTTGTGGGAGCGGCTTCAGCCGCGATTCTTTCAGTTGATCGCGGCTGAAGCCGCTCCCACAAGAGATGGTAATTCCCGGTTCAATCAACGGTACCGCCGATTCAGGAGGCTGGCATGGCTGAGGATGTTTCCGATGCCTCCGCCGTTCAGCGACAAGCCGCGCCATCGGCTCCGCTGGATGACGATGAGCTGGCGGCCCTCGATGCCTGGTGGCGCGCAGCGAACTATCTGTCGGTCGGCCAGATCTATCTGCTGGACAACCCTCTGCTGCGGGAACCGCTGCGGCCCGAGCACATCAAGCCGCGTCTGCTGGGGCACTGGGGCACGACGCCCGGCCTCAATCTGATCTACGTTCACATGAATCGCGCAATCCGCAAGCGCGATCTCGACGCCATCTACATTGCCGGTCCCGGCCATGGTGCGCCCGGCGTGGTGGCGAACGTCTACCTCGAAGGCACCTACAGCGAAGTATATTCACGCGTCGGGCAGGATGAGGACGGACTGCGGGCGCTGTTTCGCCAGTTTTCGTTTCCCGGCGGCATTCCGAGCCACGCCGCGCCGGAAACTCCCGGCTCCATTCACGAAGGGGGCGAACTGGGATATTCGCTTGCTCATGCGTACGGCGCGGTCTTCGATAATCCCGGCTTGCTCGCTCTGTGCGTCATCGGCGACGGCGAGGCGGAAACGGGGGCGCTGGCGGCGAGCTGGCACTCGAACAAGTTTCTGAACCCGATCACCGACGGCGCCGTGTTGCCCGTTCTGCATCTCAACGGCTACAAGATTGCGAACCCGACGGTTCTGGCGCGCGTTCCGGAAAGAGAGCTCATGGACCTGATGCGCGGTTACGGATACGAGCCGCACTTCGTCTCCGGCGACGAGCCCGCCGTGGTTCATCAGCAGTTTGCCGCAACGCTGGATACGGTACTCGATGACATCGCAGCGATTCAGCATGACGCGCGCAACGGAAGCGGTGCCGGTGGTCTTCCGCGCTGGCCAATGATCGTGCTGCGTACCCCGAAGGGCTGGACCGGGCCGAAGGAAGTGGATGGGGTGCAGGTGGAAGGTACCTTTCATGCCCACCAGGTGCCGCTGCCCGCAACCCGAACCAACGCCCATCATCGGGAGCAGTTGCAGGCGTGGCTCGAAAGCTATCGCCCGCAGGAGCTGTTCGATCGCGAGGGCCGGCTGATGCCCGCGCTGCGGGCCCTCGCACCGCGGGGGAGCCGGCGGATGAGTGCCAATCCCCACGCCAATGGCGGCCTGCTGCTGCGTGACTTGCGGCTGCCCGACTTTCGCGACTATGCGGTGGCAGTCGAACGGCCGGCAGCCGAGCAGCGCGAGGCGACACGGGTGCTGGGTACGTTCCTGCGCGACGTGATCGCCGCCAACCCGGACAGCTTCCGGATGATGGGACCGGACGAGACCGCGTCGAACCGGCTCGATGCCGTGTTCGAGCGCACTGACCGTACCTGGGAGGCGCGTCGTGTGCCCGGCGACGAAAACCTTGCTCCGGACGGCCGGGTCATGGAAGTGCTCTCCGAGCATCTGTGCGAGGGCTGGCTGGAAGGCTATCTGCTGACCGGCCGGCACGGCCTGTTCAACTGCTACGAGGCGTTCATCCACATTGTGGATTCGATGTTCAATCAGCACGCGAAGTGGCTCAAGACGACCAACGACATCAGTTGGCGCGCGCCGATTGCGTCACTCAACTATCTGCTGTCCTCCCACGTCTGGCGTCAGGATCACAACGGGTTTTCGCATCAGGATCCTGGCTTCATCGATCATGTGGTCAACAAAAAGGCTGAAATCGTTCGCGTGTATCTGCCGCCGGACGCCAACACCCTGCTCTCGGTCATGGACCATTGCCTGCGCAGCAAGCAGTACGTAAACGTCGTCGTCGCGGGCAAGCAGCCGGCGCTGACCTATCTGGGCGTCGACGAAGCGGTCGCGCACTGCACGCGAGGCCTCGGTATCTGGCCGTGGGCCTGTAACACGACGGGAGAGCCGGATGTGGTGCTTGCATGCGCGGGCGACATTCCCACGCTGGAAACCCTGGCGGCCGCCGATTTGCTTCGCAAACACCTGCCGGATCTGAAGGTGCGCGTTGTCAATGTGGTCGATCTCATGCGCCTGCAACCGGAGAGCGAACATCCGCACGGCATGCCGGACCGCGAATTCGACAACGTGTTCACGGTGGACAAGCCGGTGATTTTCGCCTACCACGGCTATCCCATGCTGATTCACCGCCTGACCTACCGCCGCACGAATCATCACAACATCCACGTACGGGGCTACAAGGAAGAAGGCACGACCACCACGCCGTTCGACATGGTCATGCTGAACGACCTCGACCGATTCCACCTGGTGATGGACGTTATCGACCGCGTGCCGTCGCTCGGCAGCCGACAGGCCGTGTTGCGCCAGGAGATGGCCGATGCCCGCCTGCAGGCCCGGCGCTACACGCGCGAGCATGGTGAAGACGATCCGCGGATTTCCGGCTGGACGTGGGGTGCCGACGGATATTGAAAGGCATCGATAACCAGAAAGCCTCTGCGGGGGCTCCCAACGGAGAAAAGGGCATATGAAGCGTCAACAGCCTGGGAGTGCAAGTGTTCGGGTGATCGTCGTCATGGGCGTTTCCGGCTCGGGCAAGACGACGATTGGCGCGCTGCTGGCCGGGCGTCTGCGCTGGGAATTTGCCGAGGCCGACAATTTTCACAGCGCCGCCAACATCGCCAAGATGCACAGCGGAACGCCACTCGACGATGCCGATCGTGAGCCGTGGTTGCGCGCGATCGCAAAACAGATCGATGCCTGGCGGCAGGCAGGGCAAAACGGCGTGATTACCTGCTCGGCCCTGAAGCGCAGCTACCGCGATATCATCATCGGCGATCGCGAGGATGTGCGGCTGGTGTACCTGAAGGGCGACCAGTCCCTGATCGCGCAGCGCCTGGTCAGCCGGCATGAACATTTCATGCCCGCCAGCCTCCTGTCGAGCCAGTTCGACGTGCTGGAAGAACCGGCCCCGGATGAAGATCCCCTGATCGTGAACATCGGCCAGCC
>CAZYIP010000071.1:0-17544 GCA_964646895.1 uncultured Salinisphaerales bacterium
GCGCACCACGCGTCACGGCCAAGGGCGAAGGCCATGTCGCCGAACAGATCCTGGCTGTGGCCGAAACCAGCGATGTGCCCATCCACGAGGACCAGCACCTCGTCGACGTCCTTGCCCGCGTGCCCCTGGGCGACGAAATTCCCGAGGCCCTGTTCCTGGCGGTAGCGCAAGTGCTCGCCTTCACCTACCGCCTCAGCCATCGGGCGCTGCCGCCGCCGGACGAACCGCCATTGGATGATCGCGACTGAAGCCGTAAATTACAACGAACAAGGACATCACCAGGCATGTCTGGCATCGGCCCCTTCGCGGTGTTGCGCGCCTGGCCGGATGCGACTTCTCGACGGCAACGCACGCGTGAATGATTGTGAACACAGCCCAGGCCCTAGACCAGGTCGCGAGGTACTGTCTGCTCCAGATTATGGCTGTGCACCCGTCGATCGTCCTCGTATCCATCCATCTCGGCGCGTAAATGAAAAGCGTGGGAATCCGAGGTGAGCCGGGTGCGGGTGAGGACACGCACATTCCAGTCACCATGCGCGAGGCGCCGCTCACTGAATTTCTCGGCACGCAGCGAATCACGGTCATTGCCGCTGCAATGGTAGCGCTCCTCGCTGTTGATCCACATGGCCAGGCCCAGCCGATCAAAACGAACACCACCCTCGTCCTTCTTGATCTCCATCGTGGTGCGGTTGCTCAGCAAATCGCGGATCACCTGCCACTTGTAGTCTTGCGGGCGCAGTATCGTTGTCGCCGGCCCGGGCGCACGACGCGGTTCGCCGAGCGGGCTCACCGCAGCGTCCGCGCCGTCGCCACGGCGCAGCGGCAGCTTCAGCGCGCAACCGGCCAGGTCCAGGGTCAGGCGCGCCGGCTCCGGTGCCGGCCAGGCGACTGGCCAGTACGAGGAGGATACTGCGACACGCAGACGGTGCCCGGCGGGGAAACGCTGGGCAATCTCGTTAAGCCGTACCTTCACGGCATAGAAGACACCCTCGGCGAGCGGCTGCGGCCTGGCGTGGCTGTCGCGATGAGTGAGGTTCAGCAGGCCATAGGTCACGCGTGTCGCCTCACCGTTTGGCGCGATCTCGGAAAGGCGTACAGCCACCTGAGCTACCGGACGGTCGGCGCTCAGACGCAGCTCTACCACCGGTGCCCCCAGGATCTCCATGGGCGTGGTTCGGGGTTCACTGTCAAACACCAGCGCACCGCCGTCCTCTTCGCGCTGATCGTATGGTAAATCCGGGGTCGCCGAGAATGAGCACCAGCGACCGGCAAACAGGCCCACCGACAACGGTGACTGCAGGCTGTGCAAACCTTGGCCCGGCCCCTCGTCGGAGCCGGCAATGCGCGTGGAGTGCAGCGGGTAGCGGACCGTCTCGATGCTCGGCGACGGCCAGCTCTGCTCGCCCACCCAGCGCCCGGAACTCATTTTCAGCGTGGCATCGGGCGGTATGGCGTCCTGCATCCACACCCGCAGCATGGGTTCGGCCTCAACTCCGCTCGCCACGCCCTTGAGCCAGCGATCAAACCAGCGAACCACCTCCCCAAGGAAGTCGATGGCGGGCCCGGGTCGCGCCTCGTAGGCATATTTGTGTCCCCAGGGACCAATCAGGCCGGCGCGCGGCCCACGCAGGTTTGCCATCAGGCGGAAGACCGCGTTGGAATAGCCGTCGGCCCAGCCGGAAACAGCCATCACGGGAATCTCGATGGCGTCGTAGTTCTCATTCACCGATCCATGACGCCAGTAATCGTCCTTGTGCTGATGGGCAAGCCACTCGCCGAGCCAGAAACCGCTGCCCTCCATGCGGTGGTGCCACATTTTTCGCCAGCGCTCGCCCACCAGCGCCGGATTCGGCGGCAGCGACGTGTGTGCGTACATCGCGCTCGCCCAGGCAAAGTTTTCGGCCAGCAGGCAGCCACCCATGTAATGTACATCATCGGTGTAGCGATCATCGGTGGAGGAGACCGTGACGATCGCCTTCAATGCCGGCGGCTGGCGCGCGGCAAGCTGCAGACCATTGAAGCCGCCCCAGGAGATGCCGAGCATGCCAACGCTGCCGTTACACCAGCTCTGTTTGGCGATCCAGGCGAGCACCGCCTCGCCGTCGTCGAGTTCCTGGGGCAGATATTCGTCAGTGAGCAGGCCGTCGGAGTCGCCGCTGCCACGCAGGTCGACCCGCAGGCAGGCATAGCCGTGCCCGGCGAGAAAAGGGTGGACCGCGTCGTCGCGCCGGCGGGTGATGTCTCCCTTGCGGTACGGGATGTACTCCAGAACCGCCGGCACCGGCTGATCGTCAGCGGTTTCAGGGATCCACGCCCGCGCCGCGAGACGCATGCCGTCGGGGAGAGGGATCCAGAGATTCTCCACGGTTTGTACCCGATGCCGGAATGCTTCGACAATCTCCATAGAGCTTCCTGGTCAAGGACAGCCTGCCAGGCAGGCCTGGGCTCACCGCCCCCTCAACTGCGCCAGCCTGGGGCGTTCGATTCGATTTGCCCCGCGTGTCAAATGATCAGCGGTCTCTCCACTTCCTGGGCGACGCGAAATGTCAGCTCCTCAAGCGCGCCCCGGTAGGCTCGATCGAGCGCCTCGCTGTCTGTCGCGCTGAGGTACAGATCCGCGATCTCGTAGCTATAGCTGTCCTGTGCCGCGAGCTCCGACAGGCGCTGTCCGGGGCGTACCAGCACTTCCAGGTGTGCATTCGGGAATCGATCGGCCACCGCGCTGCGCTCCCTGGGTGTTGGCACACCGGTTATAAAGGCATCAACTCGCGTTCGCAGCATGAACTTGGCGGCGATGCCGGCCTGAGGGTCAAGCGCCGGAAATGCCGGGCGCCGGCCCAGCGCAAGTTCAAGCGCGACCTGATGATTCGCAACGCCGTGCAACTGCTGGAAGAGGTATGCATGCGACTGGGAGTGTCGGGAGTTGACTTCGAGGAGCCACAGATGATCATCGCCCTGGTCGTAAAAAAACTCTACATTGAAGGCACCGTACTCATAGCCCAGGTGAGGCATGAGCTGCTCGCAGATTCGCGCCATCCGGGTCTGCACCGCTGCCGGCAAACGGGAGGGATACTCGTAGCAGTGAAAGGAGGAGGAATCCGCCTCCTGAATGGAATCCACCACGCCGTAGATCGTGACCTCGCCCTGGAAGGCATAGCCTTCGACCGTATGCTGGCTGCCGGCCAGCTGACTCTCCGCAATACCGATGGCATCACGCTGCCGCGCGATGACCTCGGGAAGCATCGTGCGCTCGAGCAGTTGGTTGAACGGATCGGCAAGACGCCCGATACTGCGACGCATATCCTGAATGCCCGCAGCCAGGCTTGCCTCGTCATGAATCAGGAAGGCGAGATAGGATTGAAACGATTTTATCGGCTTGATCCAGAAAGGAGTCTGCAGCCCAAAGCCAGCGAGTGACTGCGCCTCGTAGGGGTTGAAGCCCACAAAGCGCGGAATGTTGTGGGCAATGATTTCCTGCTGCAGCAGGCGACTCCACAGCTTGTGCTCGCAGCGCAACACCGACTCGAAAGATGGCCCCGGGGTGCCGTAGCGCTGGCACAGCAGCGGCACCATCAGCGAGACCGGGAAATCAAGAAAACCCATAAACGCGTCGATGCTGCCGTTGAAATGCGCCAGGCGCTGCTCGCAGCGGGCGAGGAGCGCCTCCGCCGGGTACTCGTTCCGGCCACGAACCTCATCGAAATCAAGCAAGGCGTGGAAGCGAACGTCACGCGCTTGCGGCAGCGCTTCCAGAAGACGGTGATTGAAGGGATCGAGGCCAACTACAAATACATTCTTCACGGCAATGCCTTTGCAATCTGTCGCAATACCTTGGAGGAGCAGTTCCAGGGGATAGTTTCAGCACCGCGTGGCGTTTCCGTATCGGCGAGGTCGTTGCCTGCCTTGCCGGTGTGAATTGCATCGACGCGGTCGACAAGCGAACCTTCCACAGGATAGCCGGCCGATCTCAACGGTGTTGTCCACCGTAGCCGCAGTTGTCGGCTGTGCCGCCACCACGGCTTGCGCTCAGCGACCGGGCTTTACACCCGCCACACCGAATTCGACCGGTTCCACCAGTATGGCCGAGCGCGCGCCGTTCAGCCACACCCGGGCGCTGACCCGATGCACCCCCGGCTCCAGCACCCAGCTCGCAGCATCGGTTCCCGCTCGCGACAGTTGACGGTCATCCACATGCCAAACCACGCGGCGGACCGCAAGGCCGGCCGCATCGAGGGCAAAGTGCAGACGTTGGGACGTGCGCGGCAGGCGCGGATCGATGGCAAGCATCTCGCCCGGCAGCGGCCGCGCAATGGTGGGCCTGGGCCTTGACTTATCGGACGAAACACGCGTGCCTGAGGCGGAAGGAATTTCCCAGTCCTGGCGGTGCACGCACGGTGGCGGACCGATCCACTCGCAAGTTTCCACGGCGCGCAGCCGGGGGCTGCGCCACAGGCCAGCGTAAGGGGCCGCGGTGCGTAGGCGTGCGAAAATCCGCCGCAGTACCGGCGCCGGCCCGAGAGAGCCGGTCAGGCCGTCGGTGGCGCCGCCATCCAGACGCCCGATCCAGACGCCGACCGTGTAGCGATCGTCGAACCCCAGCGTCCAGCTGTCGTGATAATCGCTGGACGTACCCGTCTTGACAGCAGTCGGAAACGGCAGATTGAGCACGCTGTTGGCACCGAACTCGGCGCTGCGCGCTCCCGGGTCGGACAGAATATCGGCCAGCACGGAGGTCACCGTCGCCGGCAATACTCTGACCGGATCGGGCCGCGGCACACCCGCGAGCACGTGCAATGGTAAAAATTCGCCGCGCCGCGCAAGGGCGGCGTACCCCTGGACCATGTCGAACAGGCTCACCGCGCCGTCGCCCAGCGCGATCGCCGGCCCGTAGTAGGCGGCACTCTTGTCGAAGGTGGTAAAGCCGAGCCGGTGCAGCAGGTCGATGGTTTCCGCCACGCCCACCGCCTGGGCCGTGCGCACGGCGGGGATATTGAGCGAATTGGCCAGTGCATAGCGCAGGCTGACGCGGCCGTAATGGCGGCCGCTGTAGTTGCGGTAGCGGTGCACCCCCGAGCCGACACGCTCCGCCAACGGCGTGTCCTGCAGGACGTGATCAGGCTGCCAGCCCAGCTCGGCCAGCGCAAGCGCATAGATGAACGGCTTCAGCGCGGAGCCCGGCTGGCGCGGCGTCACCACCGGGTCGATGGCATACGCGCCGCCCCTGGGCGCCACGGCCCACGCCAGCACGGCACCTGTCGTATTGTCGACCACCAATGCGGCGCCATTGCGCGCGCCGCGCGCCGCCAGGGCATTCACGCGCCGGCGCAATGCCTGCTGTACGAAAACCTGCAGGTCCGGGTCGAGCGTGGTACGCAGGTGCGGCCGCGAGATGCCGCGATGGCGCGCCCGCTGCCGCGCATAAACCACGAACGGACCGGCGTCCACCGCCAGCGGCGTGCTTCCGGGCCGGATCGGCGCACGGCGGATGGCCTCGGCCTCGCGTGCGCTGATGGTCTGCCGGCGCCGCATGCGCTGGGCCAACTGGTCGACCGCGCGCCGCAGCGCCTGCGGGTGCCGGCGTGGATCGTAGCGCGCGGGCGAGCGCACCAGAACCGCCAGTGCCAGCTGCTCCGCCGGATCGAGGGCGCCAGGCTCGCGGCCAAAATAGTAGCGGGCGCCTTGCACCACGCCGCGTCGCTGCGCGCCGTATGGCACCTGATTGAGATAGAACTCGAACACTCGTGCATGGCCGAAACGGCGCAGCAGACGCCCGGCATCAAAGCCCGCTATCCAGTGGCTCCAGTAGGTCCGCGGACGTGGTTTCAGGATGCGCGCGACCTGCTCGCCGATGGTGCTGGCGCCGCGCGTCACGCGTCCCGCACGCAGGTTGCCCCACAACGCGGCGAACCGGGCGCGCCAGTCGACGCCGCCGTGCTGCCAGTAGCGATGATCCTCGGACGCCACGAAGGCCTCGCGGATCAGGGGCGGAATGCGCGACAGTGGAAGCACCGCCACCCGATTGAAACGGCCCTGGAAACTGCGGTTGAGCGGGGTGCCATCGGCGGCAAGAACACGCAGGGCGCTCACCGTATCCGCCGGAACAGCATCGCCCAGCGCGACCGGCAACGGCATCAATGCGCGCCAGGTCGCGATCGCAAGTGCCAGCATGGCCAACGCCGCCAGGGCGACGAGAGCCGGTAACGCACGGCGCCGGAGCACCTCACTGCTCCGGCATGGCCACTGTCAGGTGTTGCGGCGTGCCGCGACCGAACACGTCCGGCTGATAGATTTCCTTCACCTCGGGCGTCGGTGCGATAAAGGTGCCCGGCGCGATCACCTGCGCCGAATACACTACCCGGTAATGGCCCGCCGGCAGGTCATCGGCATAAAAGCGCACCGCATCGAAGGCCGTCTCGCGGTGGTAGAACCCGCCCTGGACGATCGACATGTTGGGCCATGCGCCGCCATCGAACATCAGGATCGACACACCCGGCTGCGCCGCCGGCGTGGTTTGCGCCGACGTCGCCAGCAGCCGGTTAACGGCTTCGAACGCACCCGGCAGCGGGTCGGTCAGGACGACGTGGTGGCGCTCGGTCGGCGTGTCGACGTCCAGATCCACACGCACGATGTCGCCGCGTTGCAGCGTGGTGCCCGCGTCGACCGGCTCCCAGCCGCCCTCACGCTGGACGTAATAATGCCGCTCGACGGTCATGCCTGCATCGGCGGCCGGCAGCGAATCCGGCGGCATCGCGTAGTGCACCTGCACGCCGTAGTAGAGCCGCCCCTGGCCGCTGCGATCGAGTTGCACATCGAAGGACGCACCAGGCTCCGCCACCGGGCCCTCGAGGGTGACGGCGGGCGCGGCGCGCGAGGCAAACCCGGCACGGGCGGGCGGTTGCCCCGGAAGCCTGAGCTGTCCGGCCAGCGCGTTTACGGGTGTTTCATAAGCATCGGCATAATGGGTGATCGCCGTCGTGCAGAAAACGTTTTCCTGGCTGTTCGGCCATCCGCCCGCATTGCGGCGCTGGCCGGCGACCCAGCGCATCAGCTTCTGTGGCGTGGCACCGAGCAGGTTTTCGTCGCCATAGGCCAACCTGTAGCGCGACAGCGCATCGAGGATGGCGCAGTTCGAGCGCAGGGGCGTGGCCAGCAGGTCGACATAAGCCCCCTCCCGCCTTTCGTTGAAGGAGATCTCGCCGGCCGACTCCTCGGCGTAGGACAGCAGGGAGCGGGCAATCGTATCGGCGCTTGTGCGGTCATCACTGGCCAGCGCCGCGTTCAGCAGCAGCGCCTGCCCGAACAGGCGCAGCTTGTGCAGATCGGGCAGCATGCCGGCCACCGCGCCATCGGCGAGTTTGCCGTCACCCGACATGGCGAGCGCGGCCATCGCCCCGGCGCGCAGCACCGGCGCGGCCGGCCCGTCGCCCTCCTTGTCGAGGATCTGCGCGTGCAGGTATTGCCACAGCCGCTCCCGGACGGTGGCGGGCGGCGCATGGCCCGCCGCGTCGAGCCAGTCGAAGGCG
Source organism: uncultured Salinisphaerales bacterium (assembly GCA_964646895.1). Lineage (GTDB taxonomy): Bacteria > Pseudomonadota > Gammaproteobacteria > Nevskiales > CAZYIP01 > CAZYIP01. The sequence continues at coordinate 7,524 of CAZYIP010000071.1, forward strand.
AGCGCCGTATACACGCTCAGATACTTGCTGGTGAAATCGTCGCGCGGTATCCAGAATGCCATGCCACCGTTCGGCGCCTGGAAGTCCGCCGCGTGGCGCAGCATGCTGTCGATGGCATCGGCAGCGTCCGGCCAGTTCATGGAATCACCGAGCACCGGCTTGAGACGCAGGTAGTCCGAGGCCAGCACCGCACGGCTGAGCCGGATCTCCCAGGTTTGCAGCGGATCGTCACGCATGACCCGGAAGGCACCGTCCAGGCCGCCCACCAGGGTGGGCGCGAAAGTCACCGTGACCCGGGACGTGCCCGGCAAGGCATCGGACGGCACCTTGACCGGTACCTGCTCGCCGGCACCCGTGGTGCTGCCGTACTCCGCAGCGACGACTTCACTGCGCGCCCGCGTCACCGGAATGTGCGCCTCCACCGCATCGCCCAGCTCGCCGGCGCGCGCCGTTGCCGTGAGGGCGATATCGCCGGGCCGCGAAGCCGACAGCGGCAACCAGGACAATGCGTGGCCGAACGAGGCCAGGTCGAGCGTGCCCGCGGCCGCAGCCTCGCCACCCTCGATCGCGCCCCGCGCTTCGATGCGGGTGGACACCTGCTGGCGCTGCTGCGTGCGGTTGGTTACGTTGAAGCCGGCGCCGAAGTGGTCGCCGACGTGCATCTGGTTGGGCAGCGCCGGCTCGATCTGCAGTGGCAGGTTGACGCGTACGCTGGCATCGCCCAGCCCCATGGCATCGCCGGGGCGCACAGCGATGACCAGGATGCGCCAGCGGGTGAGGTTGTCCGGCAGCCTGAAGCTGAAATGCGCGTGGCCGGACGCGTCGGTTTCGAGATCCGGGTTCCAGTAGGCCGCGTACTTGAAGTTGCTGCGCACATTGGGGCCGCTGCTTTCGCCACCACCGCCACCGGGACTCTCGCCCTTGCCGGCCTTGGGCTGCAGGCGCGTCAACAGCTGTTCGACGAGGCTGTAATTGACGACATCCGGGCCATCAGGCGGCGCGTAGAAGACTGCGCGCGGGTCGTAGTAACCTGCGCCGTCGCTCAGAAGATCGAGCACGCCCTGGTCGACCACGGCTGCCACCAGCCTTGTTTTGCCGGGCGCGGTACCGTCGCGGGCCTGCACGGTGACATTCACGTCCACACTCTGGCGCGGCTTGTATTCCGGCCTCGCCGGATCAACCTCGATGTCGAGGGAGCTGCCCTTGCCGGTGACCTTCAGGGCCACGTAACCAAGCGCCAGTTCGGGCTTGCCCAGATCCGGATCGGCGGGCGGGCTCACCCGCGGCGAGAAGATGGCGACCGACAGATAGGCGCCCGGGAAGAATCCGTCATCGACCGGTATGTCGATGACGGGCGCCGAACCGTCCAGCGTGAGGGTTTTTTTCCACAACACTCCATAGCGCTCGACGGTAACCAGCGCGCGCGCACCGGGATACGGATTCTGCACCAGCACGTGCGCGATATCGCCGGGATGATATTCGGATTTGTCCGGCACCAGGGTGACGCCCTTGCCGGATTGTGACCACACTACCTCGCCGGCGCCGGTCACCCAGGTCGGCAGCACGCTGCGCTGGATGCGGCCCTGGCGGTCTTCGACCGTGGCGACGACCCGGTAGCGACCGGCCTGCTTCGGCGTCAGTTCGCAGGTGGCCGGCGCCACGGTGGATACGGCTGCGCAGTCGTCCTGCGCAACCCAGCGGACGTGTTCCTCGCCGGTGAAATCGCCCGCGCCGTTTTTCACGCGCACGCGATCGATGGCCTTGCGCTCGAGCGTCAGCGTGACCCGGCTGCCGGCCTGGGGCTCGCCGGAAGGATCGACCACCAGATACTCGACCCGAAACGGCCGGGTCGCCGTCTGCATCCAGTTTTCCGTGCGCAGCCCGATAAAACGGTCGCGCGCCGCATACGGCACGCTGGCATTGTTGGCGACCCAGGTGCCGCGCGAGGATTTCACGGCGCCTTCGACTTTCACCTCGCCGTAAATGATGTCGCCGTCTTCCGGCAGCGTGGCATCCGCGCGAGCATGGCCGGAACGATCGAGCCGATTCCGGGTTTCCACAAGCGTCCTGGCACGCGGTGACGGTTCGTCGTAGCTGCCGAAGCGAAACCCGGATGCCACCGGCGTACCGGGAGAAAACACCTCCGGCACCAGCCGCGTGGTGAACTTCACCTCGGCATCGGTGTACGGGCCGCCTGCGTGCAGGGTCGCGCTGACCTGCGCCGTCACCTCGTCACCCGGCGCGAAACGGGTGCCCTCGATTAGCGTGCGCACCTGGAACGCGGCCGGCACGAAATCGGTCACCACAAATTGCCCGGCATCGCGGTGCACCATGCCGGTACTGGTAGGCCAGCTCAGCGTGATGCGGTAGCGGCCCATGGCGGCAGTCGCCGGAATGTGCAACTGGCCCTTCACGCCGCCGTAGTCCGACAGCTTCACCGGGTCGCGCTTGAGGATTTCGTTACCCTCGGGATCGGTCACCGAGAGTGTGTAATCCAGCTTCGGAGGCGCCTCGAGGCGGGTGGCACCCTCGGCGCGCACGAAGGCGGCGTATTTCACGTCGCTGCCGGGCCTGTAGATGCCCTGCTCCGTCACCGCCCAGGCGCGCATGTGCCCGTGCGGCGGCGCGGTCCGCGACCAGAAGGCGTTATTGCTGGCGGCGCCCACGTAGCGCCGGAAGGAATAGTCGAGCGGCAGCAGGGCCATGTCGTCGCCGCGGCTGACGGCGACATAGAAGTTCGAGTCGTCCTTGGATGGCCGGAACCACGACGCCGGCAATTCCGCCGTCCCCGGTAGCACGGCGAGCCCGGCGACATCGGTCGTTGCAGCGTCGCCGGCCGGCGTCAGCCGATCGAGATCCTGGTTGTGACCGTGCAGCAATTTCACCTGCGCGCCGGATACGGGCTCGCCCGTATCGAGCCTGCTGATCCGTACCAGCGTGCCGTAATGACCGATCTTGGCCAGCACCTGCCAGGGCGTGACCTGGCCCATGAACGGGTACTTGCCATAGGAGGCCGGCTCCCAGTCGAGCGCTCCCCAAACGACACCGGAATGTCCATCCAGCAGATCCCGGATGCCAAGACCGCCGCGCACGATTTCGTCCTCGGCGCCGGCAAGATCGGGCCGCGCGAGCAGGTCTTCCGTCCGTGCCTCGGGGGGTCGGCTGGCGGTGGTCAGATTATCCGCAGACAAGCGTCGGTAGCTGAAAGTAAACCGGCCCAGGTTGGTGAAGCGCAGGGGCACAATAGTGGACTGACCGGCTTCCAGCACCGCCTCCCGCGGCGGCGGATCGAGGAACGGCTTCCGGTGGCCGGTCCGGAACGTCACACTGGCGGCCTCGGCGAGCCGGCGACCGAAACGATCCTCCACCCCGGCCGGCACGGTCACCGTGTATTCGCGCATGGGCTCGGGCACGAAGCTGAGCGGGTAACGGTCGCGGCGGGTGGCGTCCCGCGGGTCATTCCGCTCGCGCAGGAACCATTGCGGATAGTCGCGCCAGATCGCCGCAAGCCGGTCTTCCGGCAGCGGCAGCGGATCCCAGCGCAACGCCGCCAGCGTGGCGCGGGGCACCGGCGCACTGAACAGAAGATCGATATCGCCGGGTGTGCAGCGCGGCGGATTGGCGTCCCCCGGCTTCACCGCGATATCGCCTCCGTTGCAGCCCACGCCAGCGAAGGCGAAATCGCCGTAGGTGGCCAACTCGTCCAGTGCCTCGTTCTGGGTTCCGGCAAGCGGGCCGAGCGGCGACCGCAGACCGGGCTTCACGCGCAGGCTGTATTTTTGGGCTGTTGCGAGCGGCTTGTCGGGCACGACCAGCCACACCCGCCGCCCCGTCGCAGCGTCGGCATTCGCATCGAGCGGCATGTCGGGGGAGGGCTTGTCGATTTCAATTATGGCGCCGGGCACACCGGGCACCGGCAGCCAGACCGGTCCCTGGCGCTTTTTCGTGAATGGCTCGACCTTCGCGCCAATCCAGCCCCCGTCCCCGTCATCGAAGCCAATGTGGTCGGCAAGCTGCGCCGCGGTCACCGCCCAGTTGAGCCGAACCCGATACACCGGCGTGACCGGGGAGCGCCACGTCTGAAAGTGCGCCCAATCCACATGCGGGCGCTGGGTCTCGAAGGTCTGTACCGCGGGCTCGGCCAGATGGCTGCCATCCAGCGCCTTGAGTCCCGTATCCACGGTGATGGTATACCGGGTCGCCGGTGCGAAATGCTGCTGCTTCGGCAAACGGCAGGCCAGCTCGCTGGTGTTGAGCCAGCGCCACTGGCAGCCCGGATCGGGGCTGATGCTCACCGGCAACGCGGCCGCCTCGCGGCCCATCTGGCCCAGTGGCACCATTGCCCGGTCAAACTGAATCACGGCCTCCTGGCCCGGCTGCACATCATTCCCGGACGGCGAAATGCGCCTGACCTGGAGGGCATCATCAGCCGCACTCGCAGAGCCAAACCACAGCGTCGCGGTAAGCAGGCCCACAAAAATCGCGCCGAAACACACCCCGCGGACTGCCGATCGTCCCATGCACCCGACCCTCGAAGATGATAAGCACCGGAAACTATAAGGGGAAACGCCGCATCGTGCATGTGTTCCTCGTGCGGTGATCCAGCGGCGCAGTCAGACTGCGGTCTGCCTCCCGTCTTCCTGTTGCGGAATCATGGATTCTGTTTTACCCTCTGTCGCAAATGAGTTAAGACAAGATTCTGCGGTTTCGGGTATTCCATCCTCTCCACAAGGGAGAGGAGTAAAAAAATAAAAATATAAGCATTTGTATTTATAAGAATAAAATAATACGCAAATATAATTTTAATGGGTGTGGAGGAGGTGGTTGCCATGTCTCTTCAAAACGCCGTCGCGGCGATCGCGCTGGTGGGGATTGCGCTGGTTGCGCTGGGTTTCGCCTACGTCATCATCCAGGCGGGCAAACCCGCTGACGAGGACGCAACGCGCAAGTCAGCCCACAAAGCGCACGTACTGCAGGGGTGGCTTTTTGCGGTACTGCTCATCGGCTTCATTGCCGGCAGTTGGGCCACGCTGCGTCATTTTCCGATTCCCCCACAGCACAGCGCTCTCGATGCGGATCAGGTTGTCGACGTGGTCGGACGCCAGTGGTCGTGGCAGATCGCACCCGCTACCGTCGAAACCGCCAGCGTCGTGGAGTTCCGCGTCACCAGCGACGATGTCAATCACGGGTTCGCCATCTACTCGCCGGACGGACGAATCGTGGCGCAGACCCAGGCGATGCCGGGCTACACGAACAAACTGCTGTACACCTTCGACCGGCCCGGGACCTATACGGTGCATTGCCTCGAATACTGCGGAGTCGGCCATGGGCCGATGAAAGCGACGATTCAGGTGGTCGCCGCGGGAACAGCCGTTGCCGCAAGCGCAACGGCGGCAGCCGCCCCGACTGCCCCCGAAAGGCCGGGCGATCCGGTGGAACGCGGTAAGAAACTGGTCAAGGATCACGGCTGCACTGCCTGTCACGCGACCACTGACGCGCGCCGGGTGGGTCCGGGCTGGGGCGGTTTGTACGGCTCGCAGGTGCAGCTCGAGGGCGGTGGCACGGTTACGGCCGACGATGCCTATATCGCGGAGTCGATTCGCGATCCGAATGCAAAAGTCACCAAGGGCTATACGAAAGGCATCATGCCCTCCAGTTACGACAAGCAACTGAGCGATGCGGATATCGACTCGATCGTCGCCTACATCCGTTCGCTGGAGAAACCGTGATGGAGGCCCGGGAGAGGACGCAACGCCCGAGCCTGCGCTTTTTCACTGTTGTTCGCGATAATGGCGTGCAGCCGCCATTCGCGGCGGGAGAGTAACCAACCATGGCTACCCTCAAGATGTACCCGGAAGATGAGCGACTCACCGGCGGCGACCGGGTTGCATTCAACCTTTACATGGTCACCGCCGTCGCTCTGTTCGTGCTGATGATGTTGCTGGGTCTGACCATGCGCCTGGCGCAGTCGGGATGGCTGGACGTGCCGTCCGGTCTTTTCTATGAACTGCTGTCGATGCATGGCGCCGGGATGGTCGGAACCATGGCGCTCGCAACAACCGGCGTGATGTGGTTCTTCCTGCGCAAGTATGTACGCTTGCACCTGTGGGCAGTGATCACGAACTACGTCCTGTTCCTGCTCGGTGCGCTGTGCATCATCGTCTCGATCTTCGTCTACGGCTACGGCGCGCTGTGGACGTTCCTGTACCCGCTGCCGGTACGCGGGATGGGGCTGTGGACGGCCGACTCGTCGGCGTTGTTCATGCTCGGTTATCTGCTGATCGGTGTCGGCTCGCTGCTGTTTTATCTCGATGCGGCGGCGGCGATCATCAAGGTACACGGCAACCTTGGCCGTGCGCTGGGCTTGCAGTGGTTGCTGGGTGGCAAGATCGATCCCGATCATCCGAAGGCGGTCGTAGCCAGCACCATGGTGATCATTGCGAACTCGCTGGGGATCCTGGCCGGCGCTGTGGTATTGGTGATGAGCCTGATCAACGCCTTCTATCCGCAGGTGGTGCTCAACGCCCTGGTGGCCAAGAACCTGATCTACTGGTTCGGTCACATGTACATCAACGCCACGATCTACATGGGCGTGATCGCCGTCTACGAGTTGCTACCGCGCTACACCCGCAAGCCATATCCCATTTCTCGCCCGTTTCTGTGGTCGTGGGCAGTCAGTACCGTGTTTGTCATCGTCGTGTTTCCCCACCATCTGATGATGGACTTCGCGCAACCGCGCTGGCTGACGATCATGGGCCAGGTGGTTTCGTGGGGCGCCGGATTCCCGGTCTTCCTGGTGACGGCCTACGGGGGTCTCACCAACATCTATCGTTCCAACATTCGCTGGAAAATGCCGTCCAAGCTCATGATTCTCGGGTTGTTCGGCTGGGCGGCGGGCATCGTGCCGGCGATCCTGGATGGCACTGTCCGGATCAACGGGGTGATGCATAACACGCAGTGGGTGCCGGGGCATTTCCATTTCTACCTGTTGCTCGGTGTGCTGGCGATGGCCCTCTCGCTCATGTATCACGAAATCGGCAGCCGCGCACAGACACCTCCCAATGCGGGCGGGGATAAACTGGGTTTCCAGTTCTATTTGATCGGCGGGCTGATATTCGTGTTCGGGTTTCTCGATGGCGGTCGCGTGAGCGTTGCGCGACGGATGGCCGAGCACCTTGCGGCGTGGACGTTTACGGACAGGATCGGTTCGATTGGTGCAATCATGGTGGTGGGGGCGATGTTGTACTTCGCGCTCCGGATTACCATCGGGCTGCTCAGAACCCCGTCGCCGGGAGGTACTGGTGTCCGTCTTCCGGACACTGCTGGCTAGCCTGCTGATTCTTGCGGCAGGCATTGCCACGCTTGGCGCCGCCACGGACGGTTTCCGGGCATTCACCTCCGAGAGCGCACGCCGCATTGATGTGCGCAGGCATCCGCGGGCGCTGCCACCGGTGCCATTACAGACCGCGGACGAGCGAATTATCAGCCTCGACAGCTTGCGCGGACGCTGGGTGCTGGTGGATTTCATCTACACCCGGTGCATGACGTATTGTTCCGTGCAAGGCGGAGACTTCGCACGATTGCAGGACCGGCTGGCCCAGCCGATCGCAGACGGCCAGGTGGCACTGCTCAGCGTCAGCTTCGACCCGGAGCACGATGGTCCGGCGCAACTCGCCGCCTACCAGCGCCGATCACGCGATCGCGGCGTGGGATGGATTGCGGCACGACCTGCAAATCCGTCGGATCGTGAGGCGCTGATGCACGCCTTCGGGGTGACCGTGATTCCCGACGGGCTTGGCGGCTACATCCACAATGCTGCCATCGCGGTTATGGACCCTCACGGCCGACTGGTCGCCATCCTGGACTGGGATGCGCCGGAAGAGGCGGAACAGTACATCCGGCACCGGCTGGTTCAATGACGGCATTACGGCACTGGAAATTCCTGTTGGCCGCGGCGTTGTGGCTCACGCTGGCCCTGCCGCCGGTAAAGCACCTGCTGGAAGCGACGATGACGCGTCAGATGCTGGTCCAGATACCGCTGCTCGCGCTGGCCGGATGGTGGCTGGCGGCATTGCTGCCGCATGCTGTGACTCATACCCTGGGTCGGTGGAACCGAAGCGGGATCAGCGGGTTGGTGCTGGCGTCGGTCACGGCCCTGGTCTGGATGCTGCCGCGTTCCATGGATGCGGCGCTGGAAATACCCTGGGTCGCCGCTGCGAAATTCGCCAGTGTGCCACTGCTGATCGGCATGGCGCTGGCCCTGAGCTGGCCACTTGCGGGTTTCGTGGTCCGTGGCGTGCTCCTGGTCGAGGCGATCGCAATGACACTCCGCGCCGGTTGGCTGTACATGATTGCGCCGGAGCGATTGTGCAGCAATTATCTGTTGGGAGATCAGCAACTGCTGGGCAAGATCCTGTTTGCCGTGGGAGCCGCCGCCGCCCTGGCGCTGGCCTGGAAGTTGCTGTGGGGGCATATCGACCTCTAGCCACCAGCGAACTCCGTCCAAAAACAGGCGTTGCCAGGACCATCCGCTTCGCGGAGGGCGGCAACACAAATCGCCTCGGCAGTTGCATAATTCGAAGATATTTTCAGGGAGTGGAGTGCCCCCGAGAAAGTCGAGGCGCTTCAGCTTGAACGCACTGCTAGACCGCGGACAGCTTGAGCTTGCCAACGCCTTTCAGGCTGACGTGCTGCCGCGCCACCCAAAGATCATGAGCATCCTGCATGGCGAGCCAACTCTCGGGGGAGCGACCGACAGCCTCGGAGAGGCGGAGCGCCATCTCCGGCGTGACCCGGCTGGTGCCCTTGAGGACGCGGCTGAGAGTGGACGCAGCCACATTCAGCTTTTCCGCGAGCTGGCGACCGCTGATGCCGTGGGGCTCGAGATAGACCTGGGTGATAAACTCGCCGGGGTGGGGAGGGTTGCACATGGCCATCAATGATAGTCCTCGTAATCCAGGACATAGACGTTCCCATCCTGGAACTTGAATGTTATCCGCGAGTTGCCGTTGACCGTGATGAACCAGCGCCCACGCCCCTTGCCTTTGAGCGGGTGCAGCCGGAAACCGGGGATGTCCATATCCTCAATGGCCTGCGCAGTGTCCAAAGCGGCTAGCTGCATCCGCAGCCGTTTGGCATGTTTAGCCTGGATGCCAGAAGTGCTGCCGGCATCAAAGAACTTGTGCAGTCCCTTGTGCCGGAACGACTTGATCATGTAGTGAGTGTACCTTGTTGCGCATCACGCAACAAGTGGCGTAACAATAGAGCGCTCCCTTCCTGATAGATCTAACGCCCAAGCTAAGTCGCCGCGTGGAGCGCTGTCGACTGTGCACCTTATGAGCTAAAAAGCCAGCCGCCCCCTCAACTCATCAAATGGCACCGTAACATGCTTACGGTAGGCCTGACGCTCAGCAAGCCGAGCGTACCACTCCATCACGTGCGGATGACATGCAACGTCTAAACCCATCTCAAAATAACGATAGAGTGCGGTGCCAGCAGGAATATCAGCCAATGTGAACTCAGGCCCCGCCAGATAGAGATGCCGGCCAAGCCACACATCAAGGAGAAGAAAATGCCGCTTGCAAGCCTCCTGCGCAGCTTGAATCTGCCGCGCATCCCTGTGAGCCTCGGGCGTACGAAAGAAGCTCCAGAACAGCTTCATGAAGTCTGGCTGGAGCGTCGCCTGCGCCCAGTCCATCCATTCATCGACCCGCACGCGATCAGCTGGAGACAGTGGCCAAAATCGTTCGCCTCCGTAGCAGGCAGCGAGGTAGCGCAGGATCGCGTGCGACTCCCACACCACCACATCTCCATCCCGCACTACGGGCACTCGACCATGGGGATTCATGGCGAGAAACTCCGGAGAAGACAGACCACCAAACGAGCCGCCAGCATCCCTGTGTGAAAAGGAAACACCTAGCTCGTCGAGAAACCACAACACTTTCTGCACATTAAAGGCGTTTCTTCGACCCCAGACCGTTAACGACGCCATGATTCTCGCTCCACGCAAGCCGTAGCGCTT
>CAZYIP010000072.1:0-17445 GCA_964646895.1 uncultured Salinisphaerales bacterium
GGCCGACTTCCAGTACCAGGACAGCTATTTCGTGGTGGCGCACTTCCATTATGTGCTGGTCACCGGCTCGGCGTTCGCGATCATGTCCGCGATCTACTACTGGCTGCCGAAGTGGACCGGGCACATGTACAACGAGCGGCTGGGCAAGCTGCACTTCTGGCTGAGCGCGATCTCCGCCAACATTCTGTACTTCCCGATGCACTTCGTGGGGCTGGCGGGCATGCCGCGGCGCATTCCCGACTATGCGGTGCAGTTCACCAATTTCAACATGATGGCATCCATCGGAGCGTTCGTCTTCGGCTTTTCGCAGCTGGTGTTCCTGTACCTGGTGATTCAATGCATTCGCGGCGGCCAGCACGCCCCTGCGCGAGCCTGGGACGGAGCCAAGGGGCTGGAGTGGGAGATTCCTTCGCCGGCACCCTATCACAGCTTCGCGGAGCCGCCGGTGCTGAAGTGAGCACGCTTGTGCGACGCAATAATGATCGCAAGCAATCGCGGACGGGCGTCAGCAATGTCCGTCTCGCGATACTGCTGGCCGTAGTAGCGTTGTTGTTCTACGCCGGCTTTTTCGTGGTACGCGCGCTTGCCGGAGGTTGAACCGGAGGTGCGCCGGGGGTGGCTACGGCCGGGTGTGCGGCGGCTACCATATTCGGGTCGGGTAAGATAGAAACAGGGAAACTCAAGAGGTGAGCTGATGGTGTCCCGCTCTCAGAATAACCATTACTTTGTGCCCATGCCGAGCGCCTGGCCCGTGGTCCTGACCTTCGGGCTGGTGGTGGCGGTCGTCGGCGGCGCCAACTGGCTGGAAGGCAACACGCAGGCGGGCATCCCGATTTTCGGCGTCGGGGTGGCCATCGTGTTTGCGCTCATCTTTACCTGGATGGGCGGCGTGATCCGCGAAAGCCAGCGGGGCCTGTACAACATGCAGGTGGACCGTACCTTCCGCTGGGGCATGGCATTCTTCATTTTTTCCGAGGTGATGTTTTTTGCCGCCTTTTTTGGCGCGCTGTTTTACGCTCGCGAGGTCGCGGTTCCGTGGTTGTCCGGACACGGCAGCAAGTTTTCCACGGGACAATTTCTGTGGCCGAACTTTGACAATGTCTGGCCTACCAATGGTCCCGGCAACGTCGGTGGCGCCTTTGAAACCGTGTCACCATGGAAGCTTCCGTTCCTCAACACGGTCCTGCTGCTGACCAGTTCGGTGACCGTAACCTGGGCGCACTGGGGACTGAAGGAACGCAACCGGCTGAAGACGCTGCTCGGGCTTGCGGCCACCGTCCTGCTGGGCTGGACCTTCCTGTACTTTCAGGCGGTGGAATACCATGAGGCATATACGGAGCTGAACCTCACCCTGCATTCAGGGGTATACGGGTCGACCTTCTTTCTGCTGACGGGATTCCATGGACTGCACGTGACCATCGGCACGGTCATGCTGCTGGTGATCTTTCTGCGCGTACTGCTGAAGGGCCATTTTCTCCGCGAGAACGATAGCCACTTCGGGTTCGAGGGCGTGTCCTGGTATTGGCACTTCGTCGACGTGGTTTGGCTCGGCTTGTTTGTCTTCGTCTATATCATGTAGGAATCTCGCACCGCCGGCTGAAAGAGTGGCGGTGCGACCGTTTGGCGGTACCGGGCCGGGAAGCTTTGCTGGAATGAACTGAGGAGATCTCGCGAACAGCGTGCGTTTTCAGCGTTCCGCTAACGCTGGTAGATGCCGTGCGGCGTGATCCATCCGAAGAGGTAGGCGAGCACGAGAAACAGCAGCAGGATGATGGTCAGCACGATGCGCATACTCAGTGCCTTGACGGTTCGCTTGCTGTCGCGCGGGTCGGTAATCAGGAACACCAGCCCGCTGAAAAGCACGACGCAAATGGCGACGAGGAACGCCAGAACCACGATTTCACTCACCATCGATCAAGAATCCTCTACGGAAAGCGGGACGCGGGAGCGCAGACCAGAGCGTGCCGTGCACCTGTTCACGCTCGTGCGAACGAACACATGGCATGCGCTGGGGCTCCGTGGCGGAGATTAACCACGCGGAGATCGAGTAACCGTGCGTCTTGGCCCCTATCGCTTGCATGCGCCACTCTGGGCTGTCGTGGTGACGGTCCTGGTGATGGCGTTGTTTGCGCGCCTCGGTGTCTGGCAACTCGATCGGGCCGCGGAGAAGAAGGCCATCATAACGGCTCGTGAGCAGGCTGCCAAGGCGCACCCGGTGAGCCTCAACAGCTGGCTGGAGACGCACGACGGCACTGGCGCCCTGTATCGCAAAGGCGTGAGTGTACGGGGACGACCCCTGAGCGGGCGGCAGTTGCTGCTCGACAATCAGATGGCGCGGGGGGTTGCCGGCTATCACATATGGACGCCGGTGAAGCTTGAAGGCAAGGAGGATGTGATAGTGCTGGTGGATCGCGGGTGGGTTCCGATGAACCCGGACCGATCGATCAGGCCGAATCCGCCGATGCCGGACGCGGTTGTGACCCTGCACGGCATGTTCCGGGATCTGCCGCGGCCGGGGATCCGGCTGGGAGAGCAGAGCTGCAAGCCGGACGGCCACTGGCCACGAATCGTGGATTATCCGCGGCTCAAGGATATTGACTGCCTGTATCATGCCCGACTGCTGAACGGTGTGGTACTGCTGGATGCTTCGGAGCCCAACGGCTTTCGCAGGGAATGGAATACGTTGCCGATCAAACCGCTGCGCCACTACAGCTACGCGGTGCAGTGGTTCGCCATGGCTCTGGCGGTGATGGTGGTGTTTTTTGTGGTGAATTCGAAACGTGAACGGCGTGATGATGACAGTGACGAAGGGTGAGTTGATAAGCTCGCGCCTCAAGCTCGGCGCGTTGCTGCTGGTGTTCGTTGCCCCGGTGCTGGCGTCGTATCTGGCTTACTATATGATTGCGCCCGCGGGTCCCACGAGTACCACCAATCATGGACATCTGGTCGACCCCGCGCAGCCGATGTTCGTCTATCCATCGGGTGACACCCCGGACACGGATGCGACCGCAGGCGCGCCGACGCCGCGCCCGTTCCTGGTTGCCGCGGATCTGCGCAGCCCCGATGGCGAGCCGGTGGCACCGGCGTTGTTCCGTGAGCGCTGGACGCTGCTCTACATCGCCCGCGGAGAGTGCGGAGAGTCCTGTCGCACTCGATTGTACGATACCCGTCAGGTGCGCACCGCCACCGGCCGTGAGCGCTTGCGGGTGCGCCGTATCCTGCTGCTCATCGACCCCGCGGACCTGGACAGTCTGATGCCGTTTTTCAAGCGTGAGCATCCGGGGCTGAACGTATTGGTGGGGCACCTGCCGGCGGCGGCCGGCCTGCTGCACTTTTTCTCACCGCCAGGCAAAGCGGATACGGGCGCGACGGGCAGGGCGGGACGCGTTTATCTGATCGATCCGCTCGGCAACTGGTTCATGTATTACCGGCGCGACGAGCCGGCCAGCGGGATGCTCGATGACTTGCAAAAGGTCATGCGGGCGTCGTCCATCGGTTGAGCAGGCGCCATGACCCCCAGTCGCACTTTCTATCGTTTCGCCCTGGCCGCAACCGTGCTCGCGTTCGTGGTGGTCGTGCTGGGGGCCTACGTGCGATTGTCCGACGCCGGTCTCGGCTGTCCGGACTGGCCGGGCTGCTATGGCCATCTCACCGTGCCGGAAAGCGCCACAGCCGTTGATCACGCCAGCATCGCCTTTCCCGACCGGCCCGTGGAGCAGGCCAAGGCGTGGAAGGAGATGATTCACCGCTACGTCGCTGGCGCGCTGGGCCTGCTGATCCTGGGCCTGGCGGTTGCAGCGGTTGTGCAGCGCCGCCGTTTGGCACGGGAAACGGAGACCGCATTGCCGGTGGCTCTCCTGGTCCTGGTGTGTTTTCAGGCTGCGCTGGGCATGTGGACGGTGACGTTATTGCTCAAGCCGCTGATCGTGACCGCACATCTCCTCGGCGGCCTGGCGACGCTCTCGTTGCTGTTGCTGCTGGTGTTGCGATGTGGGCCGCATCTCAAGGGTCTGCTGGTCCGTCATCGGCGGCCCTTGCGGGTGCTGGCGGGGATAGCGCTGGCGGTGGTGGTCGCCCAGATCTTCCTTGGTGCCTGGACCAGCACCAATTACGCGGCGCTCGCCTGTCCGGACTTTCCCACGTGCCAGGGGCACTGGTGGCCGCCGACAGACTATGCGACCGCTTACACGCTCTGGCATGGCCTTGGCATCAACTACGAGTACGGCATACTCGACAACATTGCCCGGGTGACGATTCATGTGACCCACCGGCTTGGCGCCCTGGTGACATTGCTCACCCTGGGCTCGATCGCCCTCTATCTGCTCATGCGCAGACACGTATCCGGCCTGCGCCTGCTGGGCGGGCTGCTGCTGGCGGCCGTGTGCGCGCAGGTGGCAATCGGAATTGCAATCGTGGAACTGCGTCTGCCGCTTGGCCTGGCGGACGCTCATAACGCGGGAGCGGCACTGCTATTATTGGTGGTGGTCGCATTCAATCACGCCGCCTGGCAGGCGCGCGAACTCACGGCGGACCCATCATGACTACACCGACGAGCCTCGCAGCTGCGCCATGGGCGCAGCGGCTGAACGACTACTACGAGCTGGGCAAGCCGCGCGTGGTGATACTGATCGTGTTCACCGCCGTGGTAGGCATGTTTCTGGCCGTGCCGGGCATGGTGCCATGGGAGCCGCTGCTGTTCGGGACCCTGGGCATTTACCTTTGCTCATCGGCGGCCGGAGCGCTGAACCAGATCATCGAGCATACCCTGGACGCGCACATGCGCCGCACCTCGCGGCGACCCCTCGTGACCGGCCATTTGCAGGTGTCCGAGGCGCTGGTGTTCACCGCCATCATTGGCACCGCAGGATTCTTTATCCTGTACTTCCTGGTCAATCCGCTGACCGCGGTGCTGACGCTGGTGTCGTCCATCGGCTATGCGATCATCTACACCGTGTTCCTCAAGCGCGCGACGCCGCAAAACATCGTCATCGGCGGTGCCGCCGGTGCGGCGCCACCGGTGCTTGGCTGGGCCGCCGTAACCGGACATGTCGCACCCGAGGCGCTGTTGCTGTTCCTGATCATTTTCGTGTGGACACCGCCGCACTTCTGGGCGCTGGCGATCGAGCGCCGCCGCGAATACGCCAACATCAACATGCCCATGCTGCCGGTGACCCACGGCGTCGAGTACACGCGAACCCAGGTCCTGCTCTACACGGTGCTGCTGGTCGCGGTGAGCGTGCTGCCGTTTGTCATCGGCATGAGCGGGCCAATCTATCTCGCTGGTGCGCTGATTCTGGGCGGAATCTTCCTCTACTACGCCATACTGCTGAAATTCGCACCACGCCCCGGCATCAACATGAAGACGTTCGGTTTCTCCATCGTGTATCTGATGGGGTTGTTCGGCTTTCTGCTGGTGGATCATTACGCGCCGTCACTGGCGGCGCTGCTGGGATAAGGTTCCGGGATAAGGAATCGCGGCTAAAACCGCTCCCGCAATGTTCCCCTTGTGCCAGAGTAACTGTGTGGGAGCGGCTTTAGCCGCGATAGCAAAAAGCGCCCGTGCCGACAAATGCCGGCACGGGCGCGAAGGATCGACTTCACTCAGGCAATAGCCTTGCGCATCTTGGTCAGGGCTGCCTTTTCGAGCTGACGGATCCGTTCCGCGGATACGCCGTACTCGTCGCCCAGGGCCTGCAATCCGGTTTTCTTGCCTTCCTGCAGCCAGCGCCGGGTGACGATATCCCGACTGCGCTCATCGAGCTGACCCAGCGCCCGCCCCAGATCGCTGCGGCGGTGGTTCGTCCAGTCGCTTTCCTCCAATACCATTGCCGGATCGTCCGTGGGTTCGCCGGAAAGATATTCTTCCGGCGTGCGGCCTTCATCGTCGCTGTCGTCGCCACTCGCGCTGAATGACACGTCCTGCCCGCTCAGGCGCCGCTCCATTTGCAGCACCGTCTCCGGCTTCACGCCGAGATCCTCGGCCACCGCCTGGACTTCGCTGTGGTTGAGCCAGCCCAGCCGCTTTTTCGAGCGGCGCAGGTTGAAGAACAGCTTGCGCTGACTCTTCGTGGTTGCGATCTTGACGATGCGCCAGTTGCGCAGGATGTACTCGTGAATTTCGGCACGAATCCAGTGAACCGCGAACGAAATCAGGCGTACGCCCACCTCCGGATCGAAGCGCTTGGACGCTTTCATCAGACCGATGTTGCCTTCCTGGATGAGATCAGCCAGTGGCAGACCATAGCCCAGGTACCCTCGCGCCACATGCACCACGAAGCGCAGGTTGGAGAGAATCAGCCCCTGCGCCGCCTGCAGATCGTTGTGATCACGCAGTTCGCGCGCCAGCTGCCGTTCCTCTTCGGCGTCCAGCATGGGTATGGCGTTGACGGCCTGAATGTAGGCATCCAGGCTGCCGGTGCTCGGGACAAGCGCGTGGTTGCGCGACATTGCCTGTATGTTCAAAGCCTTGGAACTACTCATTGAACCCCCAAACTTAAGGTTTGGCACTTGTCTTGTTAGAGTGCCAAGGCGCCACCATAGTTCAATTTTCGAAAAAATCAAGTACGGCCGGATTACCGGTTTTTCTATCGTGGCTGAATGGCGTGAAGATGGCGGCTGACGGCCCACCATGAGCCCAGAAACGCGAGGCTCATGCCGCCGGCAAACAACGCCAGCACACTGCCGAATGAGGGTCCCGCGAGGTGAAAGTCGCTCTGGTACAGGCTCGAAAGCCGTGCGATCGGCGCGCCCAGGGCCAATAGCGCAAGACTGACCACGAGCCAGGCCAACACTCCGCCGAACAGCCCGTACCAGATGCCGGTGTACAGAAACGGACGGCGTATGAAGCCGTTGCTGGCGCCGAGGAGCTTCATGATCTCGATGGCTTCCTTCTGGTTGTGGATATCGAGACGAATCGTGTTGCCGACGATGATGATCACCGCGATCGCAAGCAGCACCGCGATGACGGTGGCGCCCCGCTGGACGATGTGGAGGATGGCATACAGACGCTCCAGCCATTGCTGGTCCATTTGAGCCTGCTCGACCTGCGGCAGCGTCCCCAGCCGCTCGACCAGCGCTCTGGCGTCGGCCGCGGACAGGTCAGCCTTCGGCTGCACCGCGATCACTGCCGGCAGTGGATTGTGCTGGAGGCTCTCGAGCGCATCGCCGAGACCGGACAGGCGGCTGAATTCCGCCAGTGCGTCCGCACGCGAAATATAGTGGGTATGAGCCACCTGCGGATCGTCGGCAATCCGGGTGGCGAGGGCGCGCCCCTGGGTATCCGTCACGTCGGAAGCGAGAAACAGTGACGCCTGCACGCTGCGCTCCCAGCTGTAACTCAGGGCCGAGACATTATTGAGCAGCACGTGCAACGCGGCGGGCAGTGCCAGCGTGATGCCGATGACGGCGATGGTCAGGAAACTGCCGAAGGGGCGCTGCGCCAAACGGCCCAGTGAGTAGAGCAGCACCTGCGCGTGACGTTGCAGGTAGCGCCCCAGCCAGGATGTCGACCGTGGCGCCGTCTGTGGCGCGCTGGCGCCACTGCGGTCGGCGCGCGCGGAGGGGCGCTGCGCGCTCATGCGCGGGCGGCCCCGGTGTCGTCGGCACGCACGCCGCTGCTGACCAGCCGCCCTTCTTCCAGGACGATGGCCCGGTGGCGCAGGCGCCGGATCAGCGGTACGTCATGGGTGGCGATCAGCACGCTGACGCCGACCTGCTGAAAACGCTCGAACAGGCGCATGATTTCGAGTGAAAGCCCGGGGTCCAGGTTGCCGGTCGGTTCGTCCGCGAGCAGCAGCGGCGGCTTGGTCACGATCGCACGCGCGATGCCGACGCGCTGCTGCTCGCCTCCCGACAGTGTGATCGGAGCCAGTCGCTCCTTGCCGAGCAGGCCAACCGTGTCCAGGGCCGCGCGCACGCGCCGCGTCACCAGCCCGTGATCCATGCCGCGAATCACCAGCGGCAGGGCCACGTTGTCGAATACGGTCCGGTCGTACAGCAGCTTGTAGTTTTGAAAAATGATGCCCAGCTGCTGGCGGAAACGCGGGATGTGGCGTGGCCGCAGTCTGCCGATGTTGTAGCCGTTGATGACCACCTGCCCGCGCGTGGGACGCTCCATGCACGCGATCAGCTTGAGCAGGGTGCTCTTGCCCGCGCCCGAGCGCCCGGTCAGAAAGCACAGCTCGCCCGCGCCCATGCTCAGGCTGACATCGGTCAGCGCATCATGGCCGCCAGGATAGCGCTTGCTCACACGGTCGAAGCGAATGATATCGTCCATCAGGGCCTGTCTGCCATCACTCGCCGGATTCCTCCTGGCGCTCCGGGCCCGCGAACAGCGCGCTGATGAAATCATCGGCATCGAAAACACCCAGGTCGTCGATCTTTTCGCCGATGCCGATGTAGCGGATGGGCAGGCTCAGGCGTTTGGCGATGGCGAAGATGATACCGCCGCGCGCGGTCCCGTCCAGCTTGGTGATGGTGATCCCGGTGAGGCCCACCGCCTCGTGGAACTGCAGCGCCTGATTGAGCGCGTTCTGTCCGGTGGTGGCGTCCACCGTCAGCATGATCTCGTGTGGCGCGAACTCGTCGTGCTTTTGCACCACGCGCTTGACCTTGCGCAACTCGTCCATCAGGTGCGACTGGGTGTGCAGACGCCCGGCGGTATCCGCGATCAGCACGTCGACGTTGCGCGCCTGCGCCGCCTTCACCGCGTCGAAGATCACCGACGCCGAATCGGCCCCCTTGCCCTGGCCGATGACCGGAATGGCGTTGCGCTCGCCCCAACTCGTCAGCTGCTCGACAGCCGCCGCGCGAAAGGTATCACCCGCAGCGAGCATGACACTCAGGCCCTGATCCTGGAAACGGCGCGCGAGCTTGCCGATGGTAGTGGTTTTGCCGACTCCGTTCACGCCGACCATCAAGATGATGTAGGGGCGGATGAACTCGGGAATTTCCAGCGGCTCCGAGCAGGGCACGAGCAGCGCCCGCATGTCCTCGCGCAGCGCGTTGACCAGTGCGCGCCCGTTGCGGATCTGGCCGCGGGCGATGCGTTCCTGCAGGCGGTTCATGATGTCTTCGGTTGCTTCGATGCCGACGTCCGCCAGCAGCATCCGGGTTTCGAGTTCTTCCAGCAGGGCCTCGTCGATGCCTTTGGCGGATATCAGGTCGCCCAGATCCTGGGTGAGCCAGGTGTCGCTCTTGCCGAGGCGTGCGCGCAGGCGACCGAAAAATCCGGGCCTGTTCGCGGCCGGTGGCGCTGGCGCCGTGGCGGCGGGCTGCGCCCGGTTCGCGCCCGGTGTCTCGGCTTGATGCTTGCGGCGCAGCCGGCCGAACAATCCGCGCGGCTTGGGCGGGCTCGGGTCCGGTGTATCCGAATCGGGTAGAGTCATGGGTTGGGTGACGAATGGAAACTTGAAACTATGCTACCACCGATGGCCCGTGCTTCTCATCGGCTCCGTGCCGGAGTATGCAGCAGGAGCACGCCTCCGTCCCAGGTGACGCCTCGCGGCGCCGGCAGGGCGCCAGGATGAATGTCGGTGCGCAGGGTCATTGCGGGCAGTTCCATGGCCAGGGCCGCGCGCGGCCCGTCGAAGTCGGATTCCGCCGCCGGCAGGTACAGAATCGATAAAATGCTGATGATGTGCTGGCGCGAAACGTTGCCGATCCATAGCGGTTCGTCGCGCCCGTCAGCCTCGATATGCCAGCGTGACGGCCAAAGATGCAGTATCTGCTGTTGGCGGGCGTCGATCGGGCGGACCATCAACAGCGCCTCGTCACGCCCGTCGTGCACCTGCGGCAGCACTGGCAGCGCGCCGATCGGCGAGTCGTCCGAGAGCCAGTGCAGCAGGCCGGAAGGTGTCGGCCTCGGTGGCTGCCGCCAGCCCCGGGCGGCCAGACTGGCGGCGATACGGTCGAGCCTGCCGCTCCATTGCACGTTGAGGGGCCGGTTGTCCCGTCCCTCCAGGTCGACGCGGTAAGCCGGCAGGGTGCCGAACCCCTGCCCGCGCCACAGGGCCACGGGCATGCTGACGGTCTTTTGTATCGGCTGAAATCGGGCCAGGAAGGACGGCAGCGCGAACGTCCACTGCACCGTGGCGGCCAGGATCAGGGTGATGCTTGCGATGGTCAGGAGCGAGGCCGTCGGTACCGGCCGGATATGGCGGCGGCGGTAAGCGAGGCCGAGAAGCGCGACCCAGGCCAGGGCGATACCCGTGCCGATGGTGGCGTCGCTGAGCCAGTGCGCGCCCAGGTACAGCCGGGCCAGTGCGATCAGCGCGATCAGCGTGCCGGCGCAGCCGTAGTAGGGCCAGCGTCGATGGCGCCGCCGCCCGGTGGTGAGCAGCACCGGAAGAAAGCCATAGATGACCGTGCTGAGGATGATGTGCCCGCCGGCGAATGCACCGGTAGTGGCGCCGCGGTAATAGAAATCCACCGGCTCCGGTACCGCCAGCAGCCAATGCAGTCCCAGCGCCAGCGCCGCGCCGAAAGCGATCGCGGCGATCCAGTGCAAGGCCGCCCGCAGGCGCCGGGCGGCGAGCAGGTTTGCCAGCACGGCCCCGGCAACCGGCAGGTAGACCTGCCAGTTGCTGAGCTGAGCCAGCGCCGCCGCTACCGGATCGGTCCATGGGGTGCGCAGACCGCGAAACAGATGCTGGACGACGGCATCCAGGCGTTGCGGATGCTTGACCGGCGCCAGTCCCCACACCAGGGTAAAGGCGAACCATCCGAGCACGAGCAGAATCAGCGCCAGCAGCGCCAGGGCCGGCGTCTCCGGTTGTGCCGGGTCGGCCAGGCTGGGGCCCAGGTGACCGAGGCGTCGATGGCGCTGGCTCCAGTCCAGCAGGCGCAGGATCAGCGCCTCCACCGGTGCGTGCAGTGCGGCGAACGCGGTGCGTGTGAGCCAGACGACCAGCCAGAGGATGCCCAGGACCATCACGGCCAGCACCACCAGCCTGGAGGCGACGCGGGCGGCGAGCCCGAGCGAGGCACCGAATACCACGCCGGGCAGGATGTAGAGCGGTGCCCACAACAGCGCGGATATCACGTTGAATATGAAAAAGCGCAGCGGTGCCATGCCGGCGGCTCCGGCAACCGCCGGCACCACTGGCCGCACCGGGCCGACGAAGCGACCGAGGACGATGCTTTTGCCGCCGTGACGGGCGAAGAAAGCGTCGCCCCGCGCCATCAGCCCCGGGTGGCGGCTCATGGGCCACAGCGCGTGCAGGCGGTCGCGGTAATGATGGCCGATGGCGTAGCTGAGGCTATCGCCGAGGACAGCGCCCGCGCTCGCCCAGAGCAGGGTCGTGGCGAGCCCCATGGCGCCGTTGGCCACCAGCGCGCCGATGCTGAACATGATGATCGTGCCTGGAATGAACAGGCCGACAATCAGCAGCGATTCCAGGGCCGAGATGACGAGCACCGCCAGACCGGCGCACCAGGGATGGGCGCCGATCCAGTCGAGGACCGGCTGCAGCCAGCTTGCGTCCATGAATGCCGAGTCAGATCAAGGTGTCGTCACGCCGCGGCCCCGAGGCGGATGACGTGGTTCAGGGCAGCGTCGCGAAGACGTCGGCGGCGGCATCGAGTGTATGCTCCAGGTCGGCCGCGGAATGGGCGGCCGAGATGAAGCCGGCCTCGAAGGCAGCGGGCGCGAGCCACACACCGCGTTCCAGCATGCCGTGGAAGAAGCGCGCGAAGCGCTCGCGATCGCAGCGCATGACATCTGCGTAATTCTCCACACCCGGCGCATCGGTAAAGAACAATCCGAACATGGCGCCGGCGTGGTTGGTGACCAGTCCGACCCCCGCCGCGGTCGCCCGCTCGCGCAGGCCCGCCAGCAGTGTTTCCGCCTTGCGTTCGAGTTGCGGGTAGAAGTCGGGTGTCTGCAGCGCGCTGAGTGTGGCCATGCCGGCGGCCATCGCCACCGGGTTTCCCGACAGGGTGCCGGCCTGATAGACCGGGCCGCTGGGCGCGAGCTGCTGCATGATGTCGCGGCGGCCCCCGAAGGCGCCGACCGGCATGCCACCGCCGATGACCTTGCCCAGGGTCGTGAGATCCGGAGTGACGCCGTAGCGGGCTTGCGCGCCGCCGAGGGCGACCCGGAAGCCGGTCATCACTTCATCGAAAATCAGTACCGCGCCGTGGCGATCGCACAGCTCGCGCAATCCTTCCAGGAATCCCGATTGCGGCAATACACAGTTCATGTTGCCGGTGACCGGCTCGACGATGATGCAGGCAATGTCGCCATCGGCCTGGGAGAACGCGCGCTCCACCGAATTCAGGTCGTTGTAGGTGGCGCTCAGCGTGTGGCGCACGAATTCGGGCGGCACACCGGGTGAGTCGGGTACGCCAAGGGTCAGTGCGCCGGAGCCTGCCTTGACCAGCAGGGCGTCGCTGTGACCGTGGTAGCAGCCTTCGAACTTGATGATCCCATTACGCCCGGTAAAGCCGCGCGCCAGCCGGATCGCGCTCATGGTGGCCTCGGTGCCGGAGTTGACCATGCGCACCTGTTCCAGCGAGGGCACCAGGCGGCACAGGAGTTCCGCCATCTCGACCTCGATCTCCGTGGGCGCGCCGAAACTGAGGCCGTCTTCCAGGCGTGTCCGTACCGCCGCGATCACGTCCGGATGAGCGTGGCCCAGGATCATCGGGCCCCAGGAGCCGACGTAGTCGATATAGCGTTTGCCGTCTACATCGAAGATATGGGCGCCTTCGGCACGCTGGACGAAACGAGGAGTCCCGCCGACGCCCCTGAAGGCCCGTACCGGTGAATTGACACCGCCGGGAATGCGCTCCAGCGCTCTCTGAAACAACGCCTCCGATCGACTCATGCAAAACACTCCATTTTCGGTTTACGGCCGCCGCCAGTGGATTCTCGCCCGTCGCGGGTAATGTGCTGGCCATTATCGGCCGTGATCCCGTCCAAGGCCACTGCTGGCGTCCCCGCGCCCCGGCAAATGCCTGCGACCCGCGAGCGGGAAAGGGCCACACGCCGGAATCCGGGGCTGGCGGTGCGTGAAACGCCCGGTATGAACGGATAAATCGCATCCGCTCATGCCTCGTTGTGCACACCGTCGAACCGCGCGTCGCCGGGGCGCGTCAGGTATTTTCACAGAACAGTCGGGCATATATCAACGTCTTGATTCTATTACGTTAATATTACATGGTCATAATTTCGCCCGAATGCTGAAATCATAGCAGTAGACGCTACTTACGTCATTGCCGCGGCTATTGTCCACAGAGTTTTCCACAGGGTCTGTGAATAGAGCGGCTTTTTTCTCTGGTGACCGGACGTTAGGCCGATAAACTCGATTTGGTGTTGAAAAACACCTGTAATCGAGGAACCCGCACAGAGGGCGGCGGGCCGCGATCGACAGGGTTCAGCCGCCGTGCCGTGCATCACCGCAACACGCTGCCTTCCTTCCTTATGCACAGGCATGGCCTCGCGCCGGTTGTGCGGCAATCCGGTTTTTCATTCGTCGTGCCAGGTTTTGCAGGTTATTGAAAACAAAGTCCTAATTCGTATTCGGAGAATTCTGCCAGACTCCGAAAAAACATTGTTGCATCCGTTACTTAGGATCTTGTTTCAGAGGCTTTCCACAGAGTTATCCACAGGCTGAAAGGGGTGGGCGTTCATCGGGTACTAGCCTCCGCTTGTCGGACACATTCGGACGGTGGCAGCGGAACCCGGACGACCCGCGAGGTCAGGGTGCCATCCGCTCCGAGCCGAACGATTCGATAGCCGGGCGGACGGTGGTCTTCCGCAAATGTCCGGCTGTGCGGGCGGAACTGGCGCCATGTGGAAGGCGCGCAGAGCAGCCGGTAGTGCCCGCGCCGGCGATCGAATGACTGGTGAGCGTGTCCAAACAGCAGCGCCCGCACCTGGGCATGGCCATCCAGCAGGCGCAAGAGGTCGTCGCCATTGGCGAGTCCGAGGGCGTCGATCCAGGCACTGCCGAGCGCGACGGGGGGATGATGCACGGCAATCACCGCGAACCGGTCATCGCTCTCCAGTTGTTGGTCCAGCTCGTGCAATGCGGATGCCGGGAGGCGTCCACCGGCCCGGTCGGGAACGTGGCTGTTCAGGGCGACAATCCGCCAGTTGTCGATGGCTACCGATTGCAGCACCTGTGCGTGAAGCATGGCGCGCGTCATGGTGGCGGGGTCGTCGTGATTGCCCGGGAGGGCGAGCACCCGCGGGGCCAGCGCTGACAGTGCGCGATCGAGGCGGCGGTATCCCGCCTCGGATTCATCGTGTACCAGATCGCCGCTCGCGAGCAGCAGGTCCGGCGGCGGTTCCTCCCGCAGTGCGCGGAGCACGGCGTCCAGGTTGCGCTGCGGGCAATGGCCGTGCAGGCGGGCGCGCGGATCGGCCAGCAGATGGGTGTCGCTGATCTGGACGATTGTAGCCATAAAGGTCATGCAGCGGTCGCCACGGGTCTTTAGAGCGTGTTATGCACTTATTCACGCGTGCGAATAAGTGCATAACACGCTCTATGGTAGCGTAGGACATCGGGAACATTCATCGTGCAGCCTCCGCTATAGTTTAAGTAACTGACTTTTGCCGGGTTTCGGAGTCGTTTGCTCATGCGGTCCACATCGCAGCCTTCATGGGAGGTGCGTGAGTCGGAAGGAGGGCGGGAGATCCGCCTTTCCGGCCTGTGGACGCTGATACCGGTCAGCCGCGCCGGTCACGATCTGTCACGGCGACTGCGGGAGTTGTCGCCACGGGCGGAAGATGTGTGGAACATCGAGCACGTAGACAGCCTGGACAGTGCCGGTGCCCTGTTCCTGTGGCGCGCCTGGGGACGCCGGACGCCGGAGGGACTGCGTGCACGCGATGACCAGCGCCCGCTGTTCAAGCATTTGCAAAATGCGGAGGAACAGCCGCCGCACGCACCGCGCAGCCTCCTGCAGCCGCTTGTCGTTCTCGGTGCCCGCCTGGTCGGGATGGTGACCAACGCAGGCGAGATGCTGCTGCTTCTCGGGCGAGTGATGGTGGATGGCCTGTACTGCGTCCGTAATCCGCGCGCCATTCCGTGGCAGCAGATTTCCGCCACCGTCTACCGCGCCGGTGCCCAGTCGCTATTGCTGCTGGCGCTGGTGGGGGCGCTGGTGGGGGTGGTGCTGACCTATCAGATTGCGGACCAGCTCAAGCAGTTCGGCCAGAGTTCTTCCGTGGTCGGCGCGGTAGGGCTGGCATTCCTGCGCGAACTGGGTCCTTTCATCACCAGTATCATCATCGTCGGCCGCTCCGGCGCTTCGTTTACCGCCGGCATCGGCGCCATGCAGATAACCGGGGAGATCGACGCCCTGCGGGCATTCGGTGCCTCACCGACCTTGCGCCTGGTTTTTCCCAAGGTGATAGGGCTGGCGTCGGCGCTGCCGCTGCTCATCATATGGACCGATTTCTGGGGCATCGTCGGGGCTGTTTTCGTTTCCAGCTCGCGTCTGGACGTCGGTTACCAAATGTGGCTGCTCATGTTCCCCGGTGCGGTGCCGTGGAGCAACTTTTTCATCGGCTTCGGCAAGGGCATCCTGTTTGGCGCCATGATTGCGGTGGTAGCCAGCTATTACGGGTTGACCACGCGGCCGGATACCCAGAGTCTGACCGAGAACACGATCCGCTCGGTGGTGCTGAACCTCACCCTGGTGGTGGCTATCGATGGTTTCATCGGCCTCGGCCTCACCAACACCGGGATTTGACGGCCATGGCAGGCGCCGGCGATACGGTGGTCGAGGTGCGCGGGGTGGGCAAGCGTTTCGACGAGCACTGGGTGCTGCGGGATATCGACCTCGACCTGTATCGCGGCGAGACCCTCGCCGTCGTCGGCCCCAGCGGCGGCGGCAAGACGACGTTGCTGCGCCAGATCGTCGGGCTCGACAAACCGGATACGGGGAGCGTGCAGGTGCTCGGACAGGATGTGCTCAACGTGGATCTGAAAACCGCGCACGTCATACGCCGCCGCTGGGGCGTGCTGTTTCAGCAGGGGGCGCTTTTCAGCGCCCTGACGGTGTTCGACAACATCGCTTTTCCGCTGCGGGAGTTGGCGACCATGGGAGATAAAATCAGTGAGGACGACATCCGCGAGCTGGTCATGGTGAAGCTGCAAATGGTCGGTCTGGAGGCATCCACTGCGCACAAGCTGCCGGCGGCGCTGTCCGGCGGCATGATCAAGCGTGCGGCGCTGGCGCGGGCTCTGGCGCTGGATGCGGAAATACTGTTCCTCGACGAACCCACCAGCGGCCTCGATCCCAACCTGGCCTCCGAGTTCGATCATCTGCTGCTGGAGTTGAAATCGGAGCTTCAGCTGAGCGCACTGATGGTTACCCACGACCCCAGCAGTGTCGCCGTGCTGAGCGATCGCGTGGCGGTGCTGGAGGAGGGCGGACTGGTGGCGGTCGGGTCGATCGAAGAGGTCGCCGGGCAGGACCATCCGTTCATCAAGACCTTCTTCCACGGTGAGCGCGGCGAAGCCGCGTTTGCCAAACGAACGTAGGCCTTGCCATGGAAGATCGCTCGCACGCGCTCATCGCCATCATCTTTCTGGCCGTGCTGACGGCCGGCGCGGCCGGCATCGCTTTCTGGATGCAGTCCGGACGCGCCGAAACCCAGCCCTATCTGATCATCTCGCCCTACGGCGTCTCCGGCCTGAAGCCGCAGGCACCGGTGAATTTTCAGGGCATTCAGGTGGGGACGGTGCAGTCGGTGGAACTGGCGCCCAAGGACCCGGACAAGGTGCGCATACGCATTTCGGTCACGGAGCAGACGCCGGTCACCAAGGCGACCTACGCGCAAATCAGCTCCAACGGCATCACCGGCGTCAGTTCCGTGACTCTGGCGCAGTCGAAAAACGGCGCGCCGCCGCTGAAGACGTCGCAGGAGCATCCGGCGGCCATTCCCATGCAACGCGGGCTGTTGCAGAGCCTGGAGCACTCCGGCAAGCAAGTGATGCAACAGGCGAAGGACGTCATGCAGCATGCGGACGACATGATGCGGCAGGTCGACGGCATCAGTAAGCGCGCGCAGAAGTTGCTGAATGATGACAATCGCGCCCACGTCAGCGCCATCCTGGAGCACCTGGACAAGGCGACGCAGAAACTGGTCGACCTGGAGAATCAGATGTCACCGGTGCTGAAGAGCCTGCCCGCATTGCTCGACAGCGCGCGCAAGACGCTGGAGCAGAGCCAGGCGCTGCTGGCGCAGGCGCGGCGGAGCACCTCCACTTTCGACGATGTTCTCAAGCACACCGATGACCTGGCGCAGACGCTGTCGAACAGTACCCTTCCGCGGGTGGACGCGCTGACCGAGCAGCTCGACAACACGCTGGAGAACATCGACAAGCTGACCCGCACCCTGCAGCAGAATCCGCAAAAGGTGATCTTCGGCAGCCAACAGGCGCCTCCGGGCCCGGGTGAGCCCGGCTATGTGCCGCCTTCACGGCAGGA
>CAZYIP010000073.1:0-17094 GCA_964646895.1 uncultured Salinisphaerales bacterium
GGCGCCTGGGGCCTGGGCTGGGAAGTCTGGCTCAACGGCATGGAGATCACCCAGTTCACTTACTTCCAGCAGGCAGGTGGTCTCGAATGCCGCCCGGTCAGCGGCGAAATTACCTACGGGCTGGAGCGCATCGCGATGTACGTGCAGGGCGTGGACAGCGTCTACGATCTCGTATGGAGCGAATACCGGGGCGATACCGTCACCTATGGCGATGTGTTCCACCAGAACGAGGTGGAGCAATCCGTTTACAACTTTGAACAGGCCGACATCGCGGCCCTGTTTCGCAACTTCGAACAGTACGAACGGGAATGCCTGCGCCTGGTGGAACTGGCACTGCCGCTGCCCGCCTACGAACAGGTACTGCTGGCCTCGCACACCTTCAATCTGCTGGATGCACGCAAGGCGGTGTCCGTCACCGAACGCCAGAGCTATATCCTGCGCGTGCGCGCACTCGCCCGGGCGGTTGCCAAAGCCTATTACGAAAGCCGCAAGGCGCTGGGCTTCCCGCTGCTGCGCGCGGATGCGCTGGAGACGGCGTAATGGAGACCGGCGCGGACTTCCTGGTCGAGCTGGGCACCGAGGAGTTGCCCCCGACCGAACTGCGCAACCTGCGCGATGCCTTCGTACGGGCTATCGATGACGGGCTGAACGACTTGCAGATCGCGCATGGCGCGATCACCGGCTTCGCTACGCCGCGCCGGCTGGCAGTAACGGTTGCCGCCGTCGCACCGCGGCAGCCGGAACAGCAGGTGGAACGCCGCGGGCCATCTGTCAGTGCGGCATTCGACGCCGAAGGACGACCCACGCGCGCCGCCGAGGGCTTTGCCCGCTCGTGTGGCACCACGGTCGCGGAACTGCGCACGCTGGAAACCGGCAAGGGCACATGGCTGGTCTACCGTGCCCGCCAGCCCGGCGCCGAGACCCGCACCCTGCTGCCGGCACTGATCACGGAGGCGGTGCACGGGCTGCCGGTGTCGCGGCACATGCGCTGGGGCGAGGGCGACGAAAGCTTCGTGCGCCCGGTACACTGGCTGGTGGCGCTGCTGGATGGAGAGGTGATCGATCTCGAGCTGTTCGGCATTCGCGCCGACCGCCTTACCTTCGGCCATCGCTTTCATCATCCGGCGCCGATCCACCTGGCAGGTCCCGACACTTACGCCGCCGAGCTGTGCGAGTCGGGATACGTGATCGCCGACCTCGACCAGCGCCGGGAGAAGATTCGTGCCCAGGTGCAACAGGCGGCCCGCGATATCGGCGGAGAGGCGTTGATCGATCCGGAACTGCTGCAAGAGGTCGCGGGCCTGGTGGAATGGCCGGTAGCGCTGGCGGGACACTTCGAAGAGCGATTTCTGGCGCTGCCGCGCGAAGTACTGATAGCGACCCTGGAAGGGCATCAGCGTTATTTCCCGGTTGCCGACACCGCGGACGCCCTGTTGCCGGCCTTCGTGACCGTCGCCAATATCGACAGCACCCGGCCGGAGCTTGTGCGGGTGGGCAATGAGCGCGTGGTCCGCCCGCGTCTCGCCGATGCCCTGTTTTTCTGGGAGCAGGACCGCCGTCAGCCGCTCGCGGCCTACGCGGCGGAACTCGAACATCTTGCGTTCCAGCAGGGGCTGGGTTCGATGGCCGACAAAAGCGGCCGTTTGCGCATGCTGGCCGCCATGATCGCGCCGCAGATCGGTACGGACGCGAACCTCGCCGAGCGGGCGGCAATGCTCGCCAAGGCGGATCTGGTGACCGGCATGGTGTGCGAGTTCACCGAGCTGCAGGGTGTGATGGGACGTTACTACGCGGCGGCCTCCGGCGAGAAGACGGAAGTCGCGATCGCGATCGAAGAACACTACCTCCCACGCCACGCGGGCGACGCCCTTCCGCGAACACCGCTGGGCCAGGCTCTCGCCCTGGCGGACCGGCTGGACACGCTGGCCGGTATTTTTGCCATCGGCCAGCGTCCCACCGGCGAGGGCGATCCGTTCGGCCTGCGCCGCGCGGCGCTGGGCATCATCCGCATTCTCGTGGAACAGCGGCTGGATCTGGATGTAAACGCACTGATCGCGGCAGCGGTGGCCGAACAACCGGTGGCCGGAGATCGTGACGCCATTGGGGCGCAGGTGAAAGAGTTTCTGATCGAACGCCTGCGTTCGTACTATAGCGCCGCGGGCGTGCCCGCCGAGGTGTTCGCCGCGGTCGCGGCCACCGGCGTCGCACGACTGCTCGACTTCGACCGGCGGATAGCGGCGGTGCGTCACTTTTTGACCCTGCCCCAGGCCGCGAACCTGGCTGCGGCACACAAGCGTGTGCGCAATATCCTCAGGCGGACGGATGAACCGACCGCGCCGACGGTTGCCGCCACGGATCTGCGCGAGGAAGCGGAGCACGAATTGTACCGGCGTACCCGCGAACTGGACGCCGACATCGCGGCACGGGCAACGCGCGGGGACTATCAGGGAGCGCTGCAGGCACTGGCGACGCTGCAGGCGCCGGTCGACCGTTTCTTCGACGATGTCCTGGTCATGAGCGATGATCCCGCCGAGCGTCGCAATCGGCTTGCACTGCTGGGCGAACTGGATCGGCTCTGCCGCGCAGTCGCGGACATATCCTGGCTATGAAACTGATCATCCTCGACCGCGACGGCGTCATCAACGGCGACAGTCCCGACTACGTCAAAACCGCCAGTCAATGGCACCCTTTGCCGGGCAGCCTGGAAGCAATCACACGTCTGTCCCAGAGTGGCTATCGGGTGGTGGTTGCGAGCAATCAGGCGGGACTGGCGCGAAGGCTGTTCGACTTCGATGCCCTCGCGGCCATGCACGAGAAATTCCTGCGCCTGCTGAGCGAGCTGGGCGGGCATGTGGATGGAATTTTCTTCTGTCCCCACGGCCCCGACGACGGCTGCGGCTGCCGCAAGCCGCAACCGGGGCTGTTACACGATATCGCTCGCCGCTACCAGATCGATCTGGCAGGCGTTCCTCTCGTGGGTGACTCCCTGCGCGACATTCAGGCCGCGCGCGCTGCCGGCGCATGTCCGATCCTGGTGCGTACCGGCAATGGCCAGCGGACGGAAAGGGAAAATGCCGCTGATCTGGCAGGCGTCGCAGTCTATGATGATCTCGCTGCCGTCGCGGATTCCATGCTCGGTGTTACCGGCGGCTGAACACGCTCACCCGCCGCACTGGCCATCAGACATCCAGGTTGCTGACCAGCAGTGCATTGCGCTCGATGAAATCCCGCCGTGGCTCCACCTGATCGCCCATCAGGGTGGTGAAAATATCATCCGACGCCACCGCATCTTCAATGCGTACCTGAAGCAGTCGCCGGCTGTCCGGATCCATGGTGGTCTCCCATAACTGCTCAGGGTTCATTTCTCCCAAGCCCTTGTATCTCTGGACATTTTGTCCGCGCTTGGCTTCTTCCAGCAGCCAGTCGAAGGCTTCCTGAAAGCTTCCGATCTTGCGGCTTTTTTCGCCGCGACGCACGCTTGCGCCCGGCTCGATGAGCCCATCGAGATGCTTGCCCAGCGCGGTGAGACGCCGGTATTCGGCCGATACGAAAAACTCTTCGCCCCACACGAATTCATGGGGAACCCCGTGGCTGTAGCGCGTGACCCGCAGGGCCAGCGGCTGCTCCGGCGCGGGAACAGTCAACTCGACCTGATAGCGTTCCGTTTCATCCACGCGATCACCAAGCCGACGACGCAACGCCTCTGCCCAGGCTTCGAGCCTTGCACGATCGCGGTTGGCACTCTCGGTCAGATCCGGGAGATAAATCATCTGCTCCAGCACCCGCGGATCATAGCGCCGCGCCAGGACGCCGATCAGATCCATCACCCGGGCATACTCGTGCGTCAGCTCGCCAAGCGCCTGCTCCGCAATCGGCGGCGCTTCGCCGCTGACGCGCAATTCGGTACCGGTGAGCGCTACTTCGAGCAGGTAGCGGTTCAGTTCGTTGTCGTCCTTGACGTAGTATTCCTGCTTCCCATTCTTGATCTTGTACAGCGGCGGCTGGGCGATGTATACATGCCCCTGTTCGATGAGGCTGTACATCTGACGATAAAAGAACGTCAGCAACAGGGTGCGGATGTGAGACCCATCCACATCGGCATCCGTCATGATGATGATGCGATGATAGCGGAGCTTGTCGAGCGAGAACTCGTCGCGACCGATTCCACAGCCCAGAGCAGTGATCAGCGCGGCCACTTCCGTCGACGATAACATCTTGTCAAATCTGGCTTTTTCGACATTCAGGATCTTGCCCTTCAGGGGCAGAATCGCCTGATAGTGACGATCCCGGCCCTGCTTGGCGGAGCCGCCGGCAGAGTCCCCCTCCACCAGAAACAATTCCGAGCGGCTGGGATCCTTCTCCTGGCAATCCGCCAGCTTGCCAGGCAAGCCGGCGACGTCCAGGGCACCCTTGCGTCGCGTCATTTCCCGCGCGCGGCGCGCCGCGTCACGTGCCCGCGCCGCCTCGACCACCTTGCCCGCGATCACCTTCGCGTCGCGCGGGTGTTCCAGCAGAAACTCCGCGAGCTTCTCCGACATCGCCGATTCGACGATTGCCTTGACTTCCGACGATACCAGCTTGTCCTTGGTCTGAGACGAAAACTTGGGATCGGGCACCTTCACCGAAACCACGGCGGTCAGGCCTTCACGGGCGTCCTCGCCTGCGGGCGCCACCTTCTCCTTCTTCGCGAGCCCCTCCCCTTCAATATACGCATTCAGCGTCCGAGTCAGCGCGGAGCGGAAGCCTGCGAGGTGGGTGCCACCGTCACGTTGCGGAATATTATTGGTAAAGCAGAACACGCTTTCCTGATAGGAATCGTTCCATTGCAGCGCGATTTCCGTAATGACACCGTTTTTCTCGGCCGTGAAGTGACAGACCATCTCATGCAGTGGTGTCTTGTTGCGGTTCAGATGCTTGACGAACGCCCGGATCCCCCCATCGTACTCGAAGACGTCCTCGCGCTGCGTCGCTTCCTCGCGTAGACGAATACGCACGCCGGAATTAAGAAAAGACAGTTCTCTCAGGCGCTTGGCCAGGATGTCGTAGCGAAACTCGATATTGGTGAACACGATCGAACTGGGCCGGAAGCTGATTTCGGTGCCCGTGGTCGACGCTACCCCATCCACCTTGAGCGGCGCCAGAGGCTCACCGAGGCTGTATTCCTGATGGTGAATGTGGCCATCACGCCGAATCGTCAGGCTCAGGTGATCGGACAGGGCGTTCACCACCGACACGCCGACACCGTGCAGGCCGCCAGACACCTTGTAGGAGTTATCATCGAATTTGCCGCCGGCATGCAGCACGGTCATGATGACCTCTGCTGCGGATCGACCTTCCTCCCGGTGCAAATCCACGGGAATTCCGCGCCCGTTATCGGAAATCGTTACGCTCTGATCGGGATGAATCGTGACGCTGATTTCCGTACAATAGCCTGCGAGCGCTTCGTCGATGGCATTGTCCACCACCTCGAAGACCATGTGGTGCAGACCCGTTCCATCATCGGTATCGCCAATATACATTCCAGGGCGCTTGCGGACAGCCTCAAGCCCCTTGAGAACCTTGATACTGGAAGAGTTGTAAACGCGTACGTCCGACATTGCAATCGCTTCGCCCGTAAAAAGGCCATTATATCACGATGCTTGCAGTGACCCCCGCATAAGTGCTATTTCTCGGCACCATGTTCCACGTGAAACATTTTTGAATAGCTCGTCCCGGCGGGAAGGTCAGCGGCATCGAGAAATG
Organism: uncultured Salinisphaerales bacterium; assembly: GCA_964646895.1. Classification (GTDB taxonomy): domain Bacteria; phylum Pseudomonadota; class Gammaproteobacteria; order Nevskiales; family CAZYIP01; genus CAZYIP01. The sequence continues at coordinate 5,743 of CAZYIP010000073.1, forward strand.
TAATGAAACACTGACACTGCAGGGAACTGATCAACCGCAGTAGCGCGCCACGATAATCCAGCCCCAGCTCCGCCGCGAGGTCGTCAATCAGCACGATGGGTGCCTCACCATGACGGCGACGCATCTGCTCCGCCTGAGCCATCAAAAGTACCATTGCAATGAGCTTTTGCTGCCCGCGCGAGGCCCGCTGACGGATGGAGTCTCCATCAATCGTTATCCGCAGGTCGGCTCGGTGAGGTCCTGCCTGCGTATGCCCCAGTTCACGATCACGCCCCAACGTCGTGTCCAGAATGCTTTTGTAGCTTTTATCCCGCGGCCAACCGGGAGAATACTGGATTCGTATCGCTGAGCCTGGAAGCACCGCCTGCATGAATTCGGAAACAATCGCCGTCAGTTCCTGCAGATAACGGCGGCGCACTTCATCGATTCGTTGCGCACAGAGCGAAAGGTCCTCATCCCACGACCGGATCATCGTTACAGACGCATTACTCTTGAGCGCCCGGTTACGCTGCCGCAGGATACGCCGCAACCGACGCCAGGCCGGGTAGAAGTCATGTTCCACGTGGAACACGCCCCAATCGAGAAAACGCCTTCGATGTGCTGGTCCCTCTTCCAGCAATCGATGCAGATCGGGGTCAATTACCTGGATCGGCAATGTCTTTACCAACTCCAGGAGACTCACGTCACTTCGGCCATCGATCTTCCACAACGTTTCGTGCCGACGCCGCCGGATACCGATAGCACGGGTGCCGCCCAGGCGCTCATTCACGGCACGCCCGAAGACGGTAAATTCGGTCTGTCCTTTGCGGATCAGGGCATCGGTGCCGGTACGCCGGAAGGTCTGCCCACGGCCAAGCAGATAAATGCTTTCGAGCACGCTCGTTTTGCCGGATGCATTATCGCCCGTAATAATGTTGATTCCGGGCAGAGGTTGGACCTGCATATCTTCAATGCAGCGGAAGTTGCGAATATTGAGTTCGCTGAGGTACATGAAGATACCGGCCGCTATGGATGATATCCCTGTGGGAAACTGGCTGGATACGCGCCGGCCAGAGGATTTTCGAGCCATGACGTGCCACGCCGGAGAAACGCTGCTCCGCGGAAACGGCCAGGCCCTTGCCCCCTTCCGGCCTTTTTTCAGGGCGCGCTACAGACGCATTGGCATGATTACATACAGGCTGTCTTCGCTGCCCTCTTCTGTAAGCAGCCCGCTGTCCTCGTCCGTGTTGAGGCTGAGTACGAAAGTCTCGGCCTCCATGGCCGCCAGCGCATCCAGCAGATAAGCGACGTTGAATCCGATCTCGATCGAGCCCCCGCTATAATTGACGTCGAGCTCTTCTTCCGCCTCCTCCTGCTCCGGGTTGTGCGCCCATAATTTGAGCCTGCCGTCGTCCAGTTGCAGCCGCACGCCGCGGAATTTCTCGTTCGACAGGATGGCTGCGCGCGACAGAGCACGCCTCACCGTCTCCCGATCCGCCGAAAGGCGCTTGGTGCATCTTTTGGGGATGACCCGCTCGTAATCCGGAAACCGGCCGTCGATCAGCTTGGTGGTGAAGCTTACGTGGTCGACGGTAATCTGGAGATGGTTCGGGGTGATCGTGACATCGATGGTATCTTCCTCTTCGCCCAGCAGCCGCTGCAGTTCGGTGATGGCCTTGCGAGGTACGATAATCTGGAATGCCTCGCCCACGTCGAGCGGCACCCGGGCATCGCAAAGAGCGAGACGGTGCCCGTCGGTCGCAACGGCACGCAAGCGGTCCTTGCGCACATCCAGGAGAAGGCCATTGAGGAAATAGCGCACATCCTGGTGCGCCATGGCAAAGTGAGTTCGCTCGATCAGTGACTTAAATATCTGTTTTTGAAAAATAAATGATGATCCCTCTCCGATTTCCTCCACCTGCGGAAACTGGTCGGCGGGCAGGGTCGCGAGTGCGAAGCGGCTGCGACCCGAGCGTACGGTCAAACGCTGCTCGCGCAGTTCCAGGCTGAGGTCGGCACCCTCGGGCAGGCTGCGGCAAATATCAAACAATTTGCGTGCGGGAACGGCACAACCGCCTGTTTCATCTGCGATGAGCGGCGTCGATGCGACCAGTTCCAGTTCCAGGTCAGTGCCGGTAACCCGCAGTTGGTTCTCTTCGGCCTGCAGCAGGAAATGCGATAAAATCGGCATGGTCTGGCGTTTTTCCACGACGCCGATCACCGCCTGCAACTGTTCGAAGAGTGTTTCCCGCTGTATGTGAAACCTCATGATTCTGGTCCATTCTGTCGTTTGTTACGGAAGGTCGGATGTGCTTCTATTAATAATCTTTATCTTTCATTAGTTGTAATAATAAGCATTGTCCAAGCCTGTGGATCAATTTTATTTTTCTTTATTTTCATTTGTTTAGCTACCATTTTAGCTTCCTGGAACCGGTGCGTTGCCTGTGAATGCGCCTGTGGATGAATTGTGTCCCTTTTTATGTACATCGAATTTCACAAGGTTATCTCCGGGTTTATCCACAGTTTGTTCACAGACCGTGATCCGGGCGCTTACTGGCTCAGTGTCCGCTCCAGGTTCTCGTAATCCTCGTTGACGCGTCCGTCGCTATCACGCAGCTCGCGAATCTTGCGGCATGCGTGCAGCACGGTGGTATGGTCACGGCCCCCGAAGGCTTCGCCTATCTCCGGCAGGCTGTGGTTGGTCAAATCCTTGGCCAGGCACATGGCAATCTGCCGTGGCCGCGCGATAGAGCGGTTGCGCCGGCTGGAGAGCAGATCGGAAGCACGAATCTTGAAATAGGCGGCCACCGTTTTCTGGATACTTTCCAGGGTTATCAGGCGCTCGTGAACGGCGAGCATGTCCTGCAGAATGCGCCTGGCAAAGTCGACGTCGATGGGCTCTCCCATGAACTGGGCCGCTGCCGTCAGCCGATGCAGCGCGCTCTCGAGGTCGCGCACATTGGAGCGCACCCGTTTGGCGATGAAAAATGCCGCCTCCTGCGGCAAGGCACAGCCGCCCTGCTCCGCTTTGCTCATCAGGATGGCCACCCGGGTCTCCAGCTCCGGTGGTTCCACCGCCACCGACAATCCCCAGGAGAAGCGCGATTTCAGGCGTTCCTCAAGGCCGTCAAGTTCCTTGGGGTAGCGGTCGCAGGTCAGGATAATTTGCTGATCGCCGTCCAGCAATGCATTGAAAGTATGGAAAAACTCTTCCTGAGATCTCTCCTTGTGGGCGAAAAACTGTATATCGTCAATCAGCAGCGCATCCACCGAGCGGTAGAATTGCTTGAAATCGGTGATCTTGTTGTGGCGGAGCGCATTGACCATGTCGTTGACGAAGCGTTCCGAGTGCAGGTAAATCACGCGTGCCTTCGGATTACGCTCGAGTATGCGGTTGCCCACGCCATGCATCAGATGGGTTTTGCCGAGTCCGACGCCGCCGTAAATCAGCAGCGGATTATAGGACTTGCCCGGTTTCTCCGCGACCTGCTCGGCGGCGGCCCGCGCAATCTGGTTGGACTTGCCCTCCACGAAGCTGGCGAAAGTGTAGCGTCGGTCGAGCTTGCTGCCGTAGACGGCGGTGGTTGCGGGTGCCGGCCCCACCGCCCTGGACGCTGCGGCCCGCGCCCGTGGCATGGCGCCAATGCGAATGCTGACCCGCGTTTCCTCGCCGTCGCCGATTTCCACCAGCCGCTGGCGGATGAGATCCAGAAACTCGCGCTTGACCTGGTCCATCACCAGTGCATTGGGTGCCAGCAGCGTCAGCCGCCCGGGTGTTTCCTCGGCGTGCAGTGGACGAATCCAGGTATTGAGATCCTTGTCTGCAAGTTCGTCTTCCAGGCGTTGCAGACAATTATTCCAAAGTGACTCCGCCACGTTGCACGGCCTCCGGGGCTCAGGGGAACTTCTTGAATGGCCGACGCATGCGTCACCTTCCGCGCTGGCGCCGGGCGAGGCACCCGCTTTGGCGACCAGGCTTCGGCGCTTCAACGGCTCCCTGGAAATCAGACCGCCAGTCTATACCGGCGGCATCGAGTTATCCACAGTGGACCCGGCACTGCGGCGCGCAGCCGTGCCGGGCGGCTTTTTCAGCCTGAAGAAATCCCGACCAACGGGTGGCGAACCGCCGTTCGCCGGTCAGGAAGACTCCGTGGGTGCGTCGTCGCGCTCGACCTTTTCCAGCACTTGTGAAATGTGGTCTCCCTCGCGGTAAATGGGAAGGTCGCGACGCATGTCCGCAAACATCCGGTCGCGCTCGGCGGCCGATGCGAACCAGCGGAACGACTCCCAGCCGGGCCCCAGCAGGTGTGGCAAGGCCATCGGGTCGGAGTCGGGCAGGGTGATTCGAATTCCGTATTGTTTCATGGCGGCGGCAACGCAGTGGTGACAGGGTGGGGAATCATCCGATTATACCTGCTGCAACGAGCCGGATGCCGCGCAACGTGAATACGGCCTAGCGCCGGGCCAGCCGCCAGAGCCGTTCCGGAATCGCCGGCATGTCGACCTGCCTGCCGCCCAGCGCGTCCACGCAGGCATTGATCACCGCCGGCGGCGCGCCGATGGCGCCGGCCTCGCCGGCCCCCTTCATGCCCAGCACGTTGGTGGTGCAGGGCACCTCGTTGAAGCGGATGCTGATCTCGGGGACGTTGTCGGCGCGCGGCAACGCGTAATCGGTGAAATTGCCGGACAGCAGTTGCCCGGATTCCGGATCGAACACGCAATGCTCGTACAGCGCCTGACCGATGCCCTGCGCGATGCCGCCCTGAATCTGGCCGCGCAGCAGCATGGGGTTGAGCACGCGGCCGAAGTCGTCGACCACGGTGTAGCGCAGGATCTCGACCACGCCGGTTTCCGGGTCGAGTTCGAGCTCGCATATGTGGCAGCCGTTGGGGAACGTGAGCGAGGGCGGTTGCCAGCGTTCCACCTCCGAGAAGCTCGCGCCGCCATCCGCCGGTGCCGCGGCTTTGGCGACTTCGCGCAGGGATACGCGGCGGTCGGTACCGATCACGCAAAATGCGCCTTCGGCGAACTCCACGTCCGCCGCCGCGGCTTCGAGCAGTTCTGCCGCATGGGGCAGGGCCAGCTGCTGAATCCGGATCGCGGCGCCAGACACCGCCGCGCCGCCGACCGGCACCGAGCGCGAGCCTCCGGTGCCGCTGCCGAACGGGATGCGGTCGGAATCCCCCTGTATCACCTCGATGTCCTCGAAATCGGCGCCCAGCCGCTCCACGATGATCTGCCGGTAGGCCGTGTCATGGCCCTGTCCGTTGGACTGGGTGCCGATCAGCAGGGTAACCCGTCCATCCGGTGCGACCTCGATCCGTGCTTCCTCGGCGGCGCCGCCCGCCGAGCACTCGACGTAGCTCGACAGGCCGATGCCGCGCAGCCGGGAGCGGCGGCGGGCATCGACGCGCCGGCCTTCAAAACCATCCCAGTCGGCGAGGGCGAGGGCATCGTCCAGATTGCGGGCAAAATCGCCGGAGTCGTAGGTGTAGCCCAGACAGGTGGTGTACGGCATGGCCGATGCGGGGATGAAATTGCGCCGCCGGATCTCGGCCGGAGAAAGGCCCAGCTCGCGCGCGGCCGCATCCACGATGCGCTCGATGACATAGGTGGCTTCCGGCCGGCCGGCACCACGGTAGGCATCGACCGGCTGGGTATGGGTGAACACGCCACGAACGCGCACATGGGCGCATGGAAGGCGGTAGGGCCCGGCCAGCATCGGCACGCCGGCCGTCGTCGCGACCAGTGGCGCGAATGCGGATACGTAGGCACCCATGTTGACGAGCGTATCGACCTGCAGGCCGAGGAAGCGGGCGTTTTCGTCCAGCGCCAGCCGGGCGCGGGTGACCTGGTCGCGACCATGGTTGTCACTCACGAACGCCTCGCCGCGCCCGCAAACCCACTTCACCGGGCGTCCCAGCCGGCGCGCGGCAAACAGCACCATGATGTATTCCGGATAGAGAAATATCTTCATGCCGAAACCGCCGCCGACATCATGGCAAAGCACATGCAGGGCTGATTCTTCGATGTGAAATATCGACTTCGCGAGCTGCCTGCGCAGCTGGTGCACGCCCTGGCAGCCCACGTGCAGCACCAGGCGCCCGGAGCCGGCTTCCGGTTCCGCCAGCGCACCCCGCGTTTCCATCGGATTCGGCGCGATGCGGTTGTTGACCAGCGCCACCTCGGTCACATGCGCGGCGTTTGCGAACGCTTCCCCAACCGCTGCGGCATCGCCTTTTTCCCAGTCGAAGCAGATGTTTCCGGGCGCCTCGCTCCATACCTGCGCGGCCTGCGGCTGCAGCGCGCCAGGGGTGTCGGTGACCGATGGCGCCGACTCGTAGTCCACCCGGACCGCCTCGGCGCCATCCTGCGCCTGGCTGGCCGTTTCCGCGACCACGAAGGCGACCGGGTCGCCCACGTGGCGCGTACGCTCGCGCGCCAGCGCATATCGTGGCGGCGTCACCAGCGGCGAACCGTCGCGGCTCTTGAGCGGCACGAGACAGGGCAGCGGGCCGAGCCCCTCGGCATCCAGATCGGCGGCCGTATACACCGCCAGCACGCCGGGCATGCGGCGCGCCTCGTCGCAGTCGATGGCACCGATGGCCGCATGGGCGTGGGATGAGCGCACCACGGCCACGTGCGCGAGGCCGGCGGGATTCAGGTCGTCGAGATAGCATCCGTGGCCGGTCAGCAGGCGCTGGTCCTCGGCGCGGGCGGCGGGCTGGCCAAAACCGAATTGCTGCATGGGCGAAGCCTCCTCACGGCCGCTGGTGGGAACTCTTATACTTGTGGCGCAGGTCTATAACGTTAGCACGGGAACAAAGCAGGCCGTACGCGGGAGAAACCCATGTCATTACTGCCGAGGGAGATCGACGAACTGCGCCAGTCGCTGGAGCGTCGCCGCACCGAACTGATCAGCGACATCCGGAACGCCCTCGAACACTCCGACAATGAAAACTACGACGCGCTCGCCGGTCAGCTGCGGGACGCCGGCGAGAATTCGGTCGCCGACGTACTGGTCGACACCCGCCTCGCCGGCATGGAGCGGGAGACGGACGAGATACGCGAGGTGCGCGATGCACTCGGCCGCATGCAGCGCAACGAGTACGGCCTCTGCATCGACTGCGGCCGCCAGATCATGCGCGACCGGCTGTTCGCCGAGCCGACGGCGGCACGCTGCATTCGCTGCCAGGAGGTGTGGGAGCACCTGCACGGGGAGGATCGGTCGCCGCAGCTGTGACGGCGCAGCGCCCGGATCATCCGCCCTCGCGCGGGGCAGGAAGAGCCATGAGAATCACTGCCGGGCAGCGTATCATTACCGCCCGTGAACGGTCCCGCGCAGCAGCAACGAGAACAGGTCACCGGTCTGGCCGCCGGGTTCAGCGCATTTTTCATGTGGGGTTTCCTGCCGCTTTATTTCAACGCGCTCGGGCCCCGGGTTTCCGCATGGGAGATTCTGGTACACCGTGCGCTGTGGGCGGTGCCGCTGCTGGTTCTGTTCGTGCTCGTGTCACGCCGCGGCGCCCGTGTGCGGGCGGTTTTCGCCGATCGGCGCAAGCTGCTCGCGCTCTGCGTGAGTGCCGCCCTCATCACTGCCAACTGGGGCATCTTCATCTGGGCCGTCACCCACGGCCACGTGCTGGAGAGCAGCCTCGGCTATTACATCAATCCGCTGCTCAACGTTCTGATGGGCTTTTGCTTTCTGCACGAACGTCTGCGGCCGCTGCAGTCGATTGCGGTCGCGATCGCCACGGTCGGCGTCATGATCATGATCATCGGCTACGGCCACGTACCCTGGATCGCGCTGAGCGTGGCCGGCTGTTTCGGTTGTTACGGCCTGATCCGCAAGCAGGTCGTGGTCGACAGCGTGAGCGGCCTGCTGGTGGAGACGCTGGTGCTCGCTCCCGGGGCGCTGCTGTGGCTGGCGTGGATGTACGCGCATCACGAGGCGACCTTTCTGCTGGTCGATCGGCGTATCGACTTCCTGTTGTTCGGTTGCGGCGTGGTGACCGTGGTACCGCTGGTGCTGTTCGCCGATGCCGCGCGGCGGCTGCGCCTTGGAACCCTGGGGCTGCTGCAATACATCACGCCTACGCTGCAGCTGCTGAGCGGCGTGTTCGTTCTCGGAGAGGCGTTCACGCGCGCCGACGGCATCACCTTTGCCTGCATCTGGATCGGGCTGATGATCTACACGGCCGATACGCTGCGTGCGCAACGGCGCCGGGCCGCTTTCGCGCGCGTGCTTCGGCCTGAAGATTGAAAGCGCGCCTGCTGGTGTGGCAGGCTGGCACCCGGGACCGGATCGCGGAAGGCGCCGCCTACTAACCCGACGCGAGAACAACCATGGGCCAAGCGTGGCGTGTACTGTGGGTGAGTACGTTCGCCTTCGTCATCTGTTTCGCCGTGTGGATGATGTTTGGTGTCATCGGCATTCCGGTTCAGAGGGAACTGGGCCTGAGCGGCACCGCTTTCGGCCTGTTGACGGCAATCCCGGTACTCAGTGGCGCGCTGCTGCGCCTGCCGGTGGGCGCCTGGACGGACCGGTACGGCGGCCGCAGGGTGATGGGAATGCTGCTGGTCGGGTGCGCGCTGCCGGTGTGGCTGGTCAGTTACGCCGACCAGTTCTGGCAGCTCCTGATCGTCGGCCTCGTGCTCGGTGCGGTGGGCGCGAGTTTTGCCGCCGGCACGCCCTATGTTTCGCGCTTTTTTCCGCCGCATCGGCGCGGGCTGGCGATGGGCATCTTCGGGTCGGGCACCAGTGGCGCGGCCTTGAACCTTTTCGTCGCGCCGTGGATCGTGGATCACTACAGCTGGCGCATGGTTCCGCGGGTTTATGCGGTTGCCCTGTTGATTACCGCGGTCATCTTCTGGGCGCTGTCGGCGCCCGCGCCGGGCTCGGAAGGTCCGCACAACTTCCCGCGCATGCGCGATCAGTTGCGGGTGCTGCGCAACCCCCGGGTGTGGAAATACTGCCAGTTCTATTCCCTGACTTTCGGCGGATTCACGGCATTGTCGCTGTGGATGCCGCGATACTTCGTGGGCGAGTACGGTGTCGGTATCGCCGCCGCGGCTGCGCTGGCCGCCTGTTTTTCGCTGCCGGCCGGCGTTCTGCGCGCCGTCGGTGGCGGGCTGTCGGACAAGTTCGGCGCGCATGCCACGACCTGGTGGGTGCTGTGGGTCGCCTGGATCGTGCTGTTCATCCTGTCCTATCCGCAGACCAGCCTGATCGTGCACACGGTGAATGGTCCGGCCACCTTTCATATCGGGCTGAATTTGTGGTTATTCACCCCGCTGCTGTTTGTGCTCGGGGTTGCGCTGGCGTTCGGGATGGCGTCGACCTTCAAGTACCTCGGCGACGATTTCAGCGAAAACCTCGGTATCGTCACCGGTATCGTGGGACTGGCGGGCGGCCTTGCCGGTTTTCTCCTGCCGATTATCTGGGGTGCGGTGCTGGACTGGCTGGGAATTCGTTCGAGCGCCTTCATGCTGCTTTACGGGATCGTGTGGGTATCGTTGATCCTGATCTACCTCACCGAGGTCAAGCGCGTGGATTTTCGGGGGCGGGACGTGCCGCAGTGACGGCCCCGAGGCGCCATTGCTGCGGCGAGCCCGGCAGGCCGCGTGTCAATCCGACGGCTGCAGGCGCGTGCGGGTGTGCAGGAGGCTGTCCATCAGTCCCATAAACGTGGCCAGCCAGGCTATGGCCGCGATCACCATGAACACCCGCGACAGACCGACGAGAAACGGCGCGTCGAGAATCTGTGTCAGTCGGTACGTGCACACGGAATACATGCCCAGGGGAAACACGCCGGTCCAGTAGAGCGGGTCGTACGCCACCGGGACACTGCGGATCAGGAAGCGCCACACACCGAGGATGACCAGCATGGGAATCCAGAAGCTGCCGACGGCCCAGAACGTCAGGGTGAAGCCCTTGATGAAGGGAGTGACCTCCATGACGACCGGCGACAGATGGCCATGGGTCAGCAGGGCAGCGCCGGCCAGGGTGGAGATGGCCACGGCGCCCATGTTGATCCAGTACGGCGGGTTGAAATCCTCCGGCACCATGGGCAGAAACGCGTAGCGATAAAAGATCAGCGTAATCAGCCACAGATACAGGATGCCGCCGCCCAGCCAGAGAATGAGCGAAAAGAACATCAGCGGGCGTTCCAGATCGGCCGGAATGATGCCGAATGGCAACAGGTTGATCGTCAGAATCGGCAGCGACTGGGTGGCGACGACGCTGGTCAGCCAGCCACCGTTGATGCCGTGGGCCAGGTCGGGTTTTCTGGGCTTGACGATGAGCGTCGCCAGAATCCCGTACAGGATCACCGGCCAGAACGCCGCGGCGACAAACCAGCAGATGATCGCCGCGCGCGGTGTGTCCATCTGCAGGACCAGTTCGTCGCCGAACACGGCGACCGCAGCCACGATGGTAAAAAATCCCACCCCGCGGCTGTGGCTACGCAGATCGGCCAAAAAAGCGTGCGGGTAGCGCACCAGGCGCGTGATCGTGGCCGTGATCAGGCCGGCGAGGAAGACCACGTTGAGCCAGAAGAGCGCGGTCGGCGCCACGGGCACGCGGTGAATGTGCGTGGCGAGCGCGACGATACCCGTCGCCATGACGAGGGCGAAATAGGCGGGGTGCAGGGTTTCGATGTCGTCGGGCGGGCTGCGTCTGAAGCGGAGCGTCATGATGCTTTCGGCCGCTCCGTCCCGGCATCCGTGTCGTGTTCACCCGCAATCATGAGCCGTTGCCAGACCAGGCAGCGGTTGTTGGCGGGCATGGCGATGTCGTCGAGCAGGCGCAGGCCGGCGTGCCGCGCCAGGGCGTTGACGGCGGCCATGTCGCGGATACCCATGTCGCCCCGCTGCGCCCGCAGGACCTCGTCGAACCGGGCGTTACCCACGCTGGTCGGTTTGCCGTCGTAGTGGAAGGGCCCGTAGATCACCAGTTTGGCGTCGATCGTCATCACGCGGGGCAGGTTCATGAACAGGGCCTGCACCTCGCGCCAGCCCATGATATGCAGCGTATTGGCCGAGAACACGGCATCGTAACGGTCATCCGGCCATTCGCCGGCGACATCCAGGGTCAGTGGTGGCGGCAGGTTCGGCAGGGCGGCCTCGTCCAGCCAGGCCTGAATGCCGATATGATCGGCCCCCTTGTCCGAAGTCTGCCATCGCAGATGCGGCAGTGCCGCGGCGAAATACACCGCGTGCTGCCCGCTGCCGCTGCCGATCTCCAGCACCCGGCTACGGTCGGCGAACCAGCGTCGCAACACCGCCAGGATCGGTTCGCGATTGCGCTCGCAGGCAGAAGCGAAAGGCTTGTTGTTCATGGGAACGAGGATAACCGATTACCGAGGCGGACTA
>CAZYIP010000074.1:0-17094 GCA_964646895.1 uncultured Salinisphaerales bacterium
TCAATCGTCCGGAAACTCCCACTTCTGGGCGCTGGCGCCAGCCAGCTCCTGAACACGCTCCTCATCCTGGCCGAATTCCGCGGCGACCCCGGTATACGTGATCGCCCCCTGATCCAGCACGTAGGCGCGGTCGGCAATTTCAACCGCCGCGCGTACGTTCTGTTCGATCAGGAGTACCGAAGTCCCGGCGTCCCGCGCCGCCACGATGACGTCGAACACATTTTGCACAATCAACGGTGCCAGTCCCTGCGACGGCTCGTCCAGAAGCAGCAGCTTCGGGTTGAGCAGGAGCACGCGCGCGATGGACAGCATCTCCTGCTCGCCCCCCGACAGCTGCTTCCCCTTGTGGTTCTTGCGCTCAGCGAGCCGGGGGAAAAGTTCGTAAACGCGCGGAATGTCCCACGGCCCCGGGCGATCCATCGGCACCTTGAGGTTCTCGTCAACCGTCAGGTTGGCGAAGATGCGACGCCCCTCGGGAACCAGTCCCACACCCAGCCTCGCAATGCGGAACGGCGGCAGACGGGTGGAGTCGGTGCCGAATATGCGTACATGACCATCACGCGCCGGCGTCAGTCCCATGATGCTGCGCAGGGTGGTCGACTTGCCGGCACCGTTGCGGCCCAGCAAGGTGACAAGCTCCCCCTCGCCAACTTCCAGGTCCACCCCTTTCAGGATGTGACTCTTGCCGTAATAAGTGTTCAGGCGTTCTATCTCAAGCGCGTTCACGCTTTTCCCCCAAGTAGGCGGTTCGTACCTTCTCGCTGGCGGCGATCTCGTCAGGGGAACCCTGATCCAGCACCTCCCCTTCAGTCAGCACCGTGATGCGATCAGCGAGATTGAAAACCACACGCATGTCATGCTCGACCAGAGCGATTGTCAGGCCCTGGGTCCGATGAAGCCTCCGAATGAGAAGCGCCGTATCGTAGCTCTCCTTGTTGCCCATGCCCGCGGCCGGTTCGTCCAGCAGCAACAAGCGGGGTCGCAGCGCCACGGCCATCATGATCTCGGTTGAGCGCTGATCGCCATGCGAGAGCTCCCCTACATACCGGTCGGCATTCGCGCTCAGACCACCAGCCTCCAATAACTCCGCAACGCGCTCGTCCGTTTCTTCCGCTTTTTGCCGCGAACGAAACACCTTGAGGCGCAGCCCCTGGGTCACCTCGACGGGAATGCGCAAATTCTCGCGCACCGTCAGCTCCGGAAAGACCTCGGTGATCTGGAACGTGCGGGCCATTCCCATTGCGACCCGCGCTGGCGGAGAGAGAACGGTGACATCAGTGCCATCGAACACGATGCGCCCTTTCGTGGGCCGGTAAAACCCGCTGATCATATTGAAAAACGTCGTTTTGCCGGCACCGTTCGGGCCGATAACCGCGTGCAGTTCCCCCTGCTCGATCGCGAGCGAAACATCCTTGACCGCAATCAGATGACCAAAATGCTGCGAAACGTTGTGAACCTCGAGCAGGCTCATGACGCCTTCCTCCGCAGCAGCCCCGTTATCCCACGGGGGAAGAAGAGTACGACCAGCACGAAAAGAAGCCCAATAAAGAACATCCAGTCCTGGGTAATGCTGGAGAGGTAGTCCTGCGCGACCACGAAGATAACGGCGCCGAGCAGCGGCCCCCAGAAAGTACGCATGCCGCCGATGACCGCCATGAGCACGAAATCGCCGGATAATTGCCATGCCAGGGAACCGGGGCCAACAAAGTTGTTGAGCAACCCATAGAGCGCGCCGGCGACTGCGGCGAAGAAACACGAGATCGCAAACGCGATCCAGATATGGGTATTGACCGGAATGCTCAGAAACCGCGCGCGACGCTCGTTTTCCCGAATGGCCAGCAGCGTACGCCCGAACGGCGAACGCAGGATCAGGGCCATCGCCCCGGTGCAGACCGCGAAAACGGCGGCTACAACATAGAAATAGACCAGGCTGCCGGTAATGTCGATTTGCGCAAATCCGAGATGCAGGGGCAAACGGCTGAAGGTCGTTCCGTTATCGCCCCCGGTGACCGAATGCCAGCGAAACGCGATAAAGTAAAATACCTGGCCGAAGGCAATCGTCGCCAGGGCAAAGTAGATCCCCCGAAGCTTGACGATCAGGTAACCGATGGCCGCTCCGGCCACCGTGCCGACCACAATGCCAACGAGAAAACCCACGGGTGTGCTGGGCACCAGAAACTTCAGCGTGAGTGCCGCTCCGTAGGCACCCAGGCCGAAATAGGCCGCCTGACCGAAAGAGATCACGCCCGTATGGCCCACGAGGAAATTCGTGGCCATGGCTGCCAGGCCAATGATGAGTATGCGCGTGGCGAGATCCGTATACCCGCCCAGCGGAATCATCCAGTAGGGCATGGTCAGCAGCACCGCCCACAGCACCAGCAGGTAAACGACCTTGCGTGCGTCCAGGTGGCCGGCGGACGAGCGGGAAGCCTTGTGTACGATGGCGACGCGATTCATAGCTTGGTCCCGCCTTCTTCACCGAGCAGACCATATGGTCGAATCAGCAGAACAGCGGCCATCATCACGTAAATGGTCGCCTCGGATGCCGACGGGAAAAACACCGTCACGACGCCCGACGCCACACCGATCAGCACCCCACCGAGCAACGTCCCGACGAGGCTTCCCAGGCCACCGACAATGATGGCAACGAAGCTCGGCATGATCAGGGTTTCGCCCATGCTCGGCGTCAGCCCCAGCATTCCGGCTGCCAGCACCCCGGCCAGACCGGCGAAAAAGATGCCGAGCCCGAAATTGAGATTGCGCAGGAAACGCACGTCCACACCCAGCGCCGACACCATTTCGAGATCGAGCGTGCCGGCGCGGATACGCATGCCCAGCCGGGTCTTTTTCAGGACCAGAAAAAGCACGGCGACGGCCACGGCGACCAGCACCACCATGAACACGCGGTAACCCGTCAGGAAGAACAGCGTCGGGCTGATCGATGAATTCAGGGCGGCAGGCACCTTGAGCGGCAATCCCTGAGCGCCCCAGATGAAGCGCACGGAATCCTGGATCACGTAGGCGAGCCCGAACGTGAGCAGCAGGCTGTACAGCGGATCACGCTGATAGAGCGGCCGAATGAGCACGCGCTCCACGATCAGGCCGACGATCGCCGCCAGGAACGGTGACACGATCAATGCGCCCCAGAATCCCAGATAAGGCTGGAGCGTGAACGCGAAGTAAGCGCCGAGCGCCAGGAACCCGCCATGGGCGAAGTTGATGACGTTCGTCAGGTTGATGATCAGCGACAGACCCAGCGCCATCAGCGCATAGAACGCACCAATGACCAACCCATTGAATATGTTAAACAGAACCAGTTGAGTCACTCAACTTCCCCAATGTACGAGGCATGCCCGAAAACAGACGCAGCGGCTTGCAGGACTGGCAGAGAAACCGCCACCTGATGGACCGGGTTGCCAACCAGCCACCAAAGCTCCCCCGTGCGCTCCGGTGACACCCGGACCTGACCGTCTGTACATGTCGCGCAAGCGGCCAGGTTCCTATCCAGGAGTCTGCGCCGTGGAAACGAAACGGGCAGCGACGCCCTCACCCCGGCCGGAATCGGCGCCCCCTGTCGTCACAGGGTCACCACTATGCTCCTCAAGGGAACACCGATTCCACCTCGAATTGGGAACGCCTCGCTCCATTTGTTTCCACGGCACGGACTCCTGGGCGAAAGCAAAAGCTGCGTCAGGCCTTCGGCCAGGTCATCTTGCACCCGGTTTCCGCAACCGTTGGCGCAATCTTCTTGCTTTCGATCGTATCCACAATGTGGAACAGGTCGTCCGGCGCGCTGCCTTCCGCCTGCGCGTTACCGAACCACAGTGTCCCGATCAGCAGGTGCTGATTGGCCCGGAAAGTTGCCGGATACTTTTGCAGGCCGACTTCCGGCGGCAAGGTGTAACCGTCCAGCGCCTTGGCCATCTTGGCCGCCTCCAGTGACTTGGCATTGTTGGCAGCCAGTGCGCAGGCCCAGATCGAGGTGTGTCCGAACCAGCTCCTTGCAGTGGGCACCCGGCCGAACTTCTTCTTGTATGCCGCGACAAACTCCTTGACGTGCGGGACGTCGGGCTGGTTCCAGTACCACTCGATCACCCAGGTGCCGATACGGGATGTCGGCGGCAGGGCCTTGAGCGTCTCAAGCTCGATGTTCGCCCCCGCAATATGAAAGCGCTTGTCGAGACCGAACTGGACCGCCTGCTTGAGGGCGTTGACCTGATCCTGGCCATTCTGGAGGATCACGATAATGTCCGGATTGGCGGCCTGCGCCTTGATGAGGTACGACGAGTAGTCGGCGGTGCCCAGCGGGATCAGGTCGGTGCCCACGTTCGTGCCGCCGTACTTTTTCAGGTTCTCGTTGTAGGCCTTGAGCAACCCCTGGCCAAAAGCGTAATCCGGAACGAGGAAGTAGAACTTCTTGCCGACGTGCTCGATGAGCGACTTTGCAATGGCGTTGACCAGCAGAGTCGTTGAGGGATCCACCTGAAAAACGTTCCAGTGGCAGTTCTTGCCCGTGATGGGATCCGCGTGCCCGCCCGGATCCATCATGAAGACGCCTTTCTCATAGGCGACGGCGGACATGGCCATGGTCAGACCGGAATTCACGTTTCCGATCAGGAAGTCGACTTTTTCCTTGTCGATGAACTTGCGTGCCTTCTGAACGGCAACGCCGGCGTCACCGCTGGTGGAATCCTCCACCAGCAGCTCGATGGGCCGCCCCAGAATGCCGCCCTTCGCGTTGATCTCGTCCGCGGCCAGGCGCATGCCATCCACCTCGTTTCTGCCGGTGATGGCATACGTGCCCGTCTGGGGCTCGTCCACACCGAACTTCACGGGCTGTTCGCCACGCGCCGAGATGATGGCGGGCGGCGCGAATTGAGCGATTCCGGCTGCGACCCCTGCCGTTAACCCGACCTTCAGCACACCGCGGCGACTGATCCCTTTCGAGCCGAGTTCATCCGAATTGCTTTCGTTTTTCATTTTGACACCCCTCCAACAAGGTGAGCTGACTTGGGCACCGCGAGTCTGCAGGAGCCAAGCCCTTTTTTTGTGCATTGACTTGTCAGGACGCTGACCTTTCGGCAGTTTCGGCCTGAGCCGCCACCAAAGAAACAGACCACCCGCGCCGCTTCTCACATGCGGCGAGAAGCAACCGGAACAGCGAGTGGCAAGCGTATCGAGCATAGCGCACGATCGGCTTCAGGAAAAGAAGGGCTGATTCTCACCGCACGCGACCATCCGCGCGTGCCGGCGACTGCCAGGGATCGCTGGATTATCAACGATAGCGGCGGCTATCGGCTGTTGAACTGGTGTCCGCCGGGTCGCTAACTCAGTTCGGTACGGCAGTGCCCTACCCGGTGTTCTGCAGCCCCTGCGCAATGCCCTTGGTGGTTGTGAACAGCGCCTCCAGAAGCGCGTCGTCGCGGCGGCCGGCCGCGCGCCAGCGGCCGAGAAGATCGATCTGCAGCAAGCTGAGCGGATCGACGTAGGGGTTTCGCAGCCGGATGGCGCGTTGCAGGGTTTCGTCGCCTTCGAGCAGCACCGATGCCCCCTTCAGGCGCAGGACGAGTTCCACCGTCAGGCGGTATTCATCGAGAATCCGCGACCACAGCGGTCGGGTTTCGGCCTCGGCCAGTTCGTTGTAACGGGCAGCGATGTCCATATCCGCCTTTGCCAGAACCATTTCGGCGTCGTTGAGGAGTGCTGCGAGAAATGGCCAACGCTGTACCATCTCGCGCAGCGGCGCCTCGCCCGCCTCGTCCAGCGCCGCGCGCAACCCGCTGCCGAGCCCGAACCAGCCCGTCAGGATGGTGCGGTTCTGGGTCCAGGAGAATACCCACGGAATGGCGCGCAGGTCCTTGATGCCGGTTTGCGTGCGCCGGGATGGCGGACGCGAACCGATCGGCATGCGCTCGATCACGTCGATCGGCGTAGCCTGGCGAAAATAAGCGAAGAAACGCGAATCGTCGTATACCAGCGCGCGATATGCACGACGGCTTTCACGCGCGATGATGTCCATGACTGTGGACCAGTCCGGCGGCGACTCCGACGGCACGCGCGGGACTGCGGTCGCCTGAATCACCGCCCCCGTCATCTGTTCCATCGAACGCACGGCGATGCCGCGCAGGCCATACTTGGCATCGATGATCTCGCCCTGTTCGGTGGCCCGCAGGCGGCCGTCCACGGCACCGACCGGCGCTGCCAGTATGCCGCGATGCGTTTTCCCGCCGCCCCGGCTTACCGTCCCGCCGCGACCGTGGAAAATCGTCAGGCGTATGCCGGCACTCGAAGCCACGTCCACCAGCCTTTGCTGCGCGCGCTGTACCGCCCAGCGCGAAGCGGCCAACCCGCCGTCCTTCATGCTGTCGGAATAACCGACCATGACCATCTGATGATCCCCGCGCGCATCCAGGTGACGGCGATACAAAGGGTGCGCGAGCAGCCTCTGCATGATATCGGGGCCGCGCTGCAGATCATCCACCGTCTCGAACAACGGACAAATATCCAGCGGCACCGCATCGCCACTGCTCAGCCCTCCCCAGCGCGCCAGCAACAGCACGCTGAGGACATCGTCCGTATCCTGCGCCATGCTGATGATGTAAGGGCCGATAGCGGCATCGCCATAACGCGCACGGATATCGACGATGGCACGGAAGGCATCCAGCGCCCGGCGGCCTTCCTCGTCCAGCAGCCGGGCGGGCTGTTCGCCGTCCTCGCATGCGCGGACCAGCCGCTCGGTCCGCGCCACGGCTGCGCTTTCCAGCCAGTCGTCGATATCCAGCCCGCGTCCGATGACCCGGCGGTGCACCAGCGAGTCCTGACGCACATCGAGGGTTGCCAGGTGAAAGCCGAACGTCTGCACTCGCGTGATCAGTCGCCGCACCCCGAAAAGGCCGGCATGCCTGCCCTTGTTGCGGGCGAGGCTGGCGGCGATCAGATCAAGGTCGGCGAGCAGGTCTTCGGCGCCCGGATAGGCGTGTGTCCCGTCGACCTCCGTGTCGCGAAGACGCGTTTCCACAAACCTGAGCAGTTCGCGGTAGGGCATGTTGCGGTAGCGGTCCGGCATCGCCTCGGCATCCTCGCCGATGCGCTCGCGGTAATGTCGATTGGCTTCGTGCACGGCACTGTCGATACCGACCCGCGTCGTCGTCTGGCTCAGTTCGCCGTAGAGCTCGCTCACCTCCTTGCGGTAACGACGCAGGATCAGCGACCGGTGGCGAGTCATCGCGGCGCGCAGTGTATCGCCCGAAACGTTGGGATTGCCATCCATGTCGCCACCGATCCACGATGCGAAGCGCAGAAACGACGGCAACCGCTTCTCTGCGGCCCCGGCACCGTAAACGCGCTCCAGCGATTGATGGATGTGTTCGTAGAATGGCGGGATGATTCGATAGATGACGTCGGTGAGATAGAACAGCAGATTTTCGATCTCGTCCACCACCGATGGCGCCTGTGGCGAATGTTCCGCCGTCTGCCAGGCGGCTGTCATGTCGTTGCGGATACGCGCCTCGATGGAATGCAGCTCCGGCGGGGTCAGACCCGGATTCATGCGCTCCACGAGCGCGCGCGCGATGCGCTGGTGCTTTTCCAGCAGCGAGCGGCGCGTGGCCTGGGTCGGATGCGCGGTGAATACGGGCTCTATGACCAGCCGTTGCAGCAGGGCCGATAGCTGCCCGGCGTCGTAACCCGTCGATTTGAGGGCAAGCAGAGCCGCTTCCACGCCATCCGGCGGCACACCGCCATCCGGCATCTGATATGCGCGCAGGCGCCGAATGCGATGCACCTGCTCGGCCAGGTTGACGGCGTAGAAATAGGCGCTGAACGCCCGTGCCAGTTCGTTCGCAGCGGCCGCGTCCGCGGCACTGCACAACCGTGCCAGGGCCTCGCCCTCGGCGCTGTCGCCACGACGGCGGGCAATCGCGGTCAGGCGCGCCTGCTCCACCCGCTCGAACAGGGCTTCTCCACCCTGCTCGCGCAGGATGTTGCCCAGCTGCGTTGCCAGATGACTGACATCGTCACGCAACGCCGCATCGACATCCAGCGCCGCCATATCCGCTCGTTCCATCGGTCTTCCTTCAGATCAAATGTCGCGCAACATGCGGCCGCCGGGCGGGCCAGCCGCCTGGCACCAGGCATTCGTTATCGCACGGGGGATCGCCTACCTTACCGCCGCGAACGCGCGATGTGTAGGGTTCGATCACTGCCTGGTGAATTTCTTCAGCCTTCGCCGCTTTCGGGCCTGGCGCGGGGTGAGCGTGTTGCGACGTCCCTCGAAGGGGTTCTCTCCACCGCGAAAGTGCACTTCGACAGGCGTGCCGAACAGCCGGAACGCCTCGCGGAAACGCGCCGTGAGATAGCGGCGGTAATCGGCGGTCAGATGCTCGGTCTGGTTGCCGTGAACGATGATCATCGGCGGGTTGCGGCCACCCTGGTGGGCATAACGCAGCTTGATGCGGCGACCGTGGATGGCGGGCGGAGCATGTGCGGCGACCGCGGCCTCCAGAACCCGGTTCAGCGCCGGGGTCGGCAGATCCGCGGTTGCCGCCGCATAGGCTTCGTCCACGGAATCGAGCATCTCCCCCACGCCAGTGCCGTGCAGCGCCGAGACTTTGTGAATACGCGCGTAATCGAGAAACGGAAAACGCAGATCCAGCTCGCGCTGCACCTGCTGGCGCACGTCGGAACCGAGCCCGTCCCACTTGTTGACCGCGATCACCAGCGCTCGTCCGCTGTCGGCCGCCAGGCCCAGCAGGCGCGCGTCCTGAGCGCCGATACCCTGCCGCGCATCGGTCATGACGATGACCACATTGGCCGCGTCGATAGCCTGCATCGTTTTGATGACGCTGAATTTTTCTATCTTGTCGTCGATTCTGGCCCGGCGCCGCATGCCGGCGGTATCAATCAGCGTGTAACGTTGTCCGGCGCGCTCGAAGGGAATGAAAATACTGTCGCGCGTGGTACCTGCCTGCTCGGTTGCGAGCACCCGCTCTTCCCCGAGCAGGCGGTTGACCAGCGTGGATTTGCCGACATTCGGCCGCCCGATGACGGCAACGCGCACGCGCTCGCCATCGTCCGCGACTGGCGAAACCGGCTCAGCCGTCTCCCCGCCCCCGTCTCCGAGCTGTGTCAGTACGGCGTCAATCAGGCTTGCGATGCCATCTCCGCGCTGGGCGGAAACGGCAACGGGCTCGCCCAGACCCAGGGCAAAAAATTCAGCGCTGATACTCGCCGGTTCACGCCCTTCGGCCTTGTTGACCAATAACCGAACCGGGCGCCCGGCACGCCTCAGAATACGGGCAATCGCCTCGTCCCCCGGCATCAGTCCCTCACGCCCGTCAACCAGGAGAAACGCCAGGTCGGACTCTTCCACGGCGCGCATGCTCTGGCGATGGACGAGCGCATCGATGCCATCGCTTCCTTCGATCATGCCACCGGTATCGACCACAATGTATGGTCGATCGCCAGCACGCCCGAAGCCATACTGGCGATCACGCGTCACACCGGGAAAATCGGCAACCAGCGCATCACGGGTGCGGGTCAGCCGGTTGAACAGCGTCGACTTGCCGACGTTGGGACGACCGATCAGGGCGATAACCGGGAGCCCGCGCTCAACGGCGTGCACATCCTGCATTGCATCGGCTCCTGATCAGTTACGCTATCGAAAAGAGCGGGCTCCGGCTCAGGGAGTGTCTTCCGGCATCTGCAACTGCAGTTCCGACAAGCGGCCCTCCTTGCTGAGCACCAGGATACGCTCGTCGCTGACCACCAGCGGCGCAACGGCGATACCATCATCCTCGGCCAGCACGCGCCCGACGAAGGTGCCGTCGTCCTGCGACAACCAGTGCAGGTAACCCTGTGAGTCCGCCACGACGACCCACCGGTCCTGGATTACCGGCGCGGTTACGCCACGATCGTGCAACCCTGTCTGCTTCCAGAGGGTTGTGCCGGTATAGGCATCCAGCGCCCAGACATTGCCATGCAGATCGGTGACATAGACGCTGCCATCCGTCGCCGCGAGTCCCGTGACGCTGCCGATCGAACGCTTCCATATCGGGCGGCCACTGCGCAGATCCACCGCCACCGTCGCCTCTGCAACGCTGGATGTAAAGACATCGCCGCCGCTGACGGCGATACCGGCATCCAGATCCACCAGCCGCTCCAGCTCCGAACGCCCGCTGGGAATCGCGATGGTCGCTTCCCAGTTGAGGCGACCATCGAGCAACGCCAGCGATACCAGCTTGCCGTTGTCCTGCGCCATCAGCACCGAATCGGCACCGACAATGAGCGGTTTCGAGTTGCCGTGCAGGGAAAGGCGCGGCACGCTGCTATCGTAGCTCCAGGCGCGCTCACCGTCCCCGGCCGACAAACCGAACAGCCGCCCATCCTCCGTCCGCACCACGACCACGCCGTTGGCGCCCGACGGCGCACTCAGCACATCGCTGGAAACAGTGGCTGTCCAGCGCCGCTTGCCGTCGTCGCGATTCAGCGCGATGACACGGCCATCCCGAGTACCGAACACGACCAGATTCCCCGCCAGCCCCGGCCCGCCGGTCGGCCGGGATTCGGTCCGCGCACGCCATAATGCCTTGCCGTCCTTGAGCCGGAATGCCGAAATCAGGCCCTTCGCACCCGCCATATAAACCGTGTCGTCGGTCGCGACCGGACGCAGGCCGGAATCGGACTGGGACTCGCCGACGCCGATACCATGCCGCCACAGCGTTTTTGCGGTGAAATGCGGACGCTCGATAGGCTGCAGCACGGCCGGCTCGACCGTCGGTGTCTCTCCGCCGCCAAACACGCTGCACCCGGTCAGCGCCAGAGCCGCCAGGATGCACAACAGCGGGAGGAGGCCCTTCATTCGGATTTCGCGTCGCCGACTTTGATATCGTCCAGCTTCTGTCGCAGCCGCGCTTGTTCGCCGGTGGCCGAGGGGGCGTTCGAAAGCGCGAGTTCATACGCCTGGCTCGCCTGCTGTAACTTGTCCTGGCTGACCAGAATATCCCCCTTGAGCTCATAATAGAGCACGCTGAAGCTGCCCTCCGGCTTTTCCCCGTTCAGCAGATCCAGAGCGGCGGCATCCTTGCCCTCGGCCCACAGACTGCGGGCCTGGCGCAGGCGCGCGAGCCAGCGCAGACCCTGATCGCTGGCGTTGTCGCTCACCCACTGCAGGCGCCTGGCGGCTTTTTCGTACTCCTGATGCTGCACTTCGTAAGCCGCCATTGCGAGCTGGGCCTGAGCCGCATAGGGTGTGCCGCTGTAGTCGTCCCGCAACTGGTCGGTCAAATCCCGCGCCTTGGCGGTCGCGCCGGCTGCAGTCGCACCCCGCAACTGCGTATACAGCTGCGACGCCTGCAGCGCCTGCTGGCTGGTATGGTGCTGCCAGTAAAACCAGGCGCCTATGGCGATCAGTCCCAGCGCGACGCCTGCCACCAGGGCCATGCCGTTGGCGGCCCACCAGCGTCGCAGCGCTTCGAGTTGCTCATCGTCGTTCGCGATTGCCACCGGTTCAGTGCTCCTCGGTCGTCGCCGCGGATATCCGCAAACGGGCGCCAAGCACGGCGCCCAGTTCATTCCAGCCGATTGATTCCTGCTCCGCTACTTCGCGCAGGGGTTTGAGCTGAACACGCCGGGCGGCCAGCTCATCTTCGCCCAAAATCAACGCGAACCGCGCACCGCTGCGATCGGCGCGCTTGAGTTGCGCCTTGAAGCCTCCGCCGCCGGCGTGAGTCAGCACGCGCAGGGCGGGCAGCGTGTCGCGCAAGCGCTCGGCAAGAATCAGCGCAGCCTGTTCGCACTCCCCACCCATGTGCGCGAGATACACCTGCGGAGCGGTATCGTCCAACGGCGCACCGTCCTCCTGCATCAGGGCTATCAGCCGCTCCATGCCGATCGCAAAGCCGACCCCCGGCGTCGGCCGCCCGCCGAGTTGCGCCACGAGGCCGTCATAGCGCCCGCCGGCACATACCGCATCCTGGGCGCCCAGCCGGTCGGTTACCCACTCGAACACCGTGCGCGTGTAGTAGTCGAGCCCGCGCACGAGGCGCGGGTTGATCGTGTACTCCACTCCCCCGGCGTCGAGCAGGGCCAACATCTGGTGCAGGTGCTCCCCGGATTCGTTATCGAGATGGTCGGTCAGCGCCGGCGCCCCGGCGATCAGCGTCTGCATTTCCGGGCTCTTGCTGTCCAGAATACGCAGCGGATTTCCGTGCAGTCGGCGGCGGCTGTCCTCGTCGAGCCGGTCGTAGTGCGCATTGAAATATTCTACCAGCAGCGCACGGTAGCGGCGGCGAGCATCGGGCGTACCCAGCGAATTGACCTGCAAGCGTACGCTGTTCACACCGAGGCGTCGCCACAGGCGGGCACTCATCATGATCAGTTCGGCATCCACGTCCGGCCCGGGCTGCCCGAACAATTCCACCCCCAACTGATGAAACTGGCGATAACGGCCCTTCTGGGGCCGCTCGTAGCGAAACATGGGTCCCGTATACCACAGCCGGGGCGCCTGATTGTACAACAAGCCGTGCTCTATACAGGCGCGCACCGCGCCTGCCGTGCCCTCCGGGCGCAGGCTCATCGAGTCGCCGCCGCGGTCGGTGAAGGTATACATCTCCTTCTCGACAATATCGGTGACTTCGCCGATCGAGCGGTGAAACAGCTCACTGCGCTCGGCGACGGGCAGGCGCACCTGTTGGTAACCGTACGCTTGAAAGACTTCGGCCGCGACACGCTCCAGCGTCTGCCACGCGCCGGACTGCGCAGGCAGAATGTCGTTCATGCCGCGTATGGCCTGGATGCGCTCCGACACCGGGCTTAGAGCCTATCCGCGAATAATACGCGCCCGCGACGGGGTCGTTTTTGCGCAGCGCAAGGAAGGCACGGCGAGGTGGACTCACCGTCCATGAGTCGGGCCTGACACGGGCTGCACAAAAACGGCCCCGTCCCTGCGGGTGGCGTCCCATTTCCCGCCATGCGGCGTTGCTCACTCCTCGTTTGGAATGACCAAACCGCCTCGCTCGCGCCTTGCCTGGCGGGAAATGGGGCGCCACGCGGGTGCGTATTATTCACGGATAGGCTCTTATTCTCTCTGACAGGATGATGGGCATCAGGCGCCGGTCGGCGCGCTGTTCGCCAGGTTGAGCATGAGTGACAAACGGGCGATTTCGTCTACCGACGCTTCATTGCCGAACTTGCTGTCCAATCCTTTTGCGGATGCCGCCTAGGTGCCGCCTACGGTCAAATGGGCCGTATTGTTGGATTGAATATAATCATTCAGCACAATTGCCTTGCCATCGTAACTCAAGTCGACGCCCGGCGCATAACCGAGCAGCACATCGAACGGTGGCTCGCCGCTGAGCTCGCGCTGACTGCCGCCGGCGACCAGCCCATTCAGCAGGCGCTCCCCACTGGCGTCGGTGACTCTGATCCACGATTTCTGGGTGAATTTGACGGTCAGGGTGCCGTTGCCGTTTGCCGCCACGGCGGGTTCGGCACCGTCAGCGGGTGCCGACACGTCTGCTGCGGACGTCTCGGATTCGGCTGGCGGCATGGCAGACGCCGGCATCGCCGCATCGCTGACGTCGTGCACCGTGGTGGGCGTGGCCGCCGCCGAGGTATCGCTCAGGGATAGCGAAGCCGTCGTGGCGACGGCAGTCGTATCAAGCGATGGCGATACCGCCGCGACATCCGCCTCCGGCGCCGTGAAAGCCCCGGCGTCAACGCCATTCTCGGCCACTGCGGCATGGTCTGCGGAAGACGGCGCCGCATTCAGCAGATTTTTCGTAACCGGCTGTCCCCACCACACCAGCAACGCAACCAGCCCGCCAGCCACCACCGCAAACACCACATAGGGCAACCAGCGTGGCGGTGAGCTCAGGTCCTCCTCGCCGACAGCCGGCTTGAGAGGCAGCGGCTGCGGTGGCGGCTCGCCGCTGGCCCGCTCATACGCCTTGACGATTTCGCCGCTCGGAACCTCCAGCACATGGGCGCAGCGGCGATAATAGCCCCGTACGTAAACCGGCTCCGAGAGTGCATCGAAGTCGTCCACCTCCAGCGCACGCAACACCCGTACCGGGAGCTTGGTCTGCAGAGAAAGAGCTTCCATCGACAATTTGCGCGCCTCGCGCGCTCGCCGAAGCAGGGCTCCCGGACTCCATGACATTTCTGCCGAAATGTCATCCTCCACGCGGTCCATGCGCCTCTCATGTGTGCGTTCCGCCGTCTCTGCTTCGAGAACGGGCTCACCATATTCCATTTCGGTTTCGTTTTTCATGGCTCTACCGATTGCGACAACCCGACTGTACGATCCGACCCCGGATATTTCTGCTGCAGTTTCCCGCGATATGCAGCCGCGGCCGCGTCATTTCCCAATGCCTGCTCGATCCGGTAAGCCAATGCGAGACTGGCAGCCGACTCTTGCGCAATATCATGATACCGTCGGATAAACGCCTGTGCCTGTAAGTAATTGTGTTCGCGATAGCTCAGATCAGCCATCTGCAGCAGTGCCGGGGAATAGTTGGCATTGATACTCAGCGCCCGGCGAAAATATGTCTCCGCCGCGTGCAGCCGTCCGCGTCGTCGCTCGCATACGCCGGCGTTGTCGAGAGCGACCTCGCGCGCGTCATTGCCGCGGCTGTTGATCGCCTTGTCGAATTGCGCCATCGCTTCATCGTATTCCTTCCGGCTGCACAGAAAAACAGCGTAGGAATTGTGAACGCGCGCATTGTCGTCGTCCAGGCTCAACGCCCGCTGGTACGCCGCCCTGGCCTCCGTCGGCTGCCCCCGCCGCGAATACAGAAATGCCAGCGCCGCATGCGCAGCAGCGTAGCCCGGGTCCTGCTTCACCGCCCGCTGGAGCTTGGTCTCCGCCTGTGCATAGCGCCCCTCCCGCAAATAGTTCACGCCCAGTTCCGTGTTGATACGCGCGGCGCGGCGCAAATCCGGTTTGCTCTCGGGTAAATTGCCACTGTTGGTGGTGACGCAACCAGCCAGGCCGATGAAGGCCAGCAGCAACAGCGCCCGCATTCCCCTCATACCCGCACGCTCCGAATCGGTATTTCGCGAAAATGCCGGCGCTGGCGATCTTGCACACGCCCGACGAGCTGTCCGCACGCGGCATCGATATCATCGCCCCGCGTACGCCGGATAATGGTTAGCAACCCAGCTTCTATCAGAATTTCCTGGAACCGGGCAATAGCCTTGGCGGGTGATCGCCGATAATCGGTGCCGGGAAATGGGTTGAACGGAATCAGGTTGACCTTGGCCGGCATATCGCGCAGCAATCGGGCCAGCGCTCGCGCATGGGCCGGCGTGTCGTTTACCTGGTCCAGCATCACGTATTCGTACGTGACATGAGCCTTGTGCTCGCGCCCCGCGGTATAGCGGCGGCAGGCGGCAAGCAGCTCCCGGATCGGGTACTTGCGATTGATGGGCACCAGCTGGTCGCGCAAGTGGTCATCGGGTGCGTGCAGGGATACCGCAAGCGCCACATCGCAGCAGGTCCGCAGCCGGTCCATGAAAGGTACCAGCCCGGAGGTGCTGACCGTCACCCGTCGCCGCGACAGGCCGAAGCCGAGCGGATCCAGCAACACATTGAGAGCGGGCACCAGATTGCCGAAGTTGGCCAGTGGCTCGCCCATGCCCATGAAAACCACGTTGGTGACAGTACGCGGTTCACTGCCTTCCTCCAGCGCGCGCGCAGCGAACCAGACCTGGCTGACGATTTCGGCCGTGGTCATGTTGCGGTTGAGCCCCTGCTTGCCTGTAGAGCAGAAGCTGCAGTCCATGGCGCAACCGACCTGGGAGGAAATGCACAGGGTTCCGCGTCCGGGCTCCGGGATGAACACGATCTCGACCGAATTCCCGCCATCCAGCCGCAGCAACCACTTGGTGGTGCCGTCCCGCGAAACCTGCTCGGCAACCAGTTTGGGTACGCGAATCTCGGCCACCTCTGGCAACCAGGCCCGCAGGCTCTTCGCCAGGTTGGTCATGGCGTCGAAGTCGTCGCTGCCCTGGCGGTAAATCCATTGCATGACCTGATCGGCGCGAAAGGGCTTTTCGCCGCGGTCGGCAAAAAACGCCCGCATGCCCGCGCGATCGAGCCCGAACAGATTGGTTTTTTCAGTCACGGTCACCCGCGAGTCCGTGGGCAGATATCCATGTCCGCAAAGAAAAACGCTATTTCCTGCCGCGCAGTGTCCGGACCATCGGAGCCGTGGACCACGTTTTCGTCGATGGTCTCGGCAAAATCGGCGCGAATCGTGCCGGCTGCCGCTTCCCGGGGATTGGTGGCGCCCATCAGCTCCCGGTTTTTGGCAATGGCGTCATCACCTTCCAGCACCTGTACCATGACCGGCCCGGAGATCATGAATTCGACCAGGTCGCCGAAAAAAGGCCGCTCCCGGTGCACTGCGTAAAAACTCTCCGCCTGTGCCCGCGACAGATGCAGCATGCGTGCGGCGACGATCTTCAGCCCGCCCGCCTCGAAGCGGCGGTAGACCTCGCCCACCAGATTCTTGCTCACGCCGTCCGGCTTGACGATGGAGAGGGTACGTTCGACTGACATGTAAGCTCCTGTGGTTAATAGGCGGGGAAACCCGCTCGATCGGTCACGTCCCCGCGTACCCGAGCGGCATGAACGGGAAGTATCCGGATTAAAATCACGGAATTATACGGACGGCGGGCAGCGCCGGCAATTGCCCGCCGGCGGGTTGGCTCAGACGCGGAAACTCTCGCCACAACCGCACTCGTCGCTCACGTTCGGGTTGTCGAACTTGAACGCCTCGTTGAGCCCCTCGCGGCGATAGTCCAGCCGCAGCCCGTCGAGGTAGGGAAGATTGCGCTGCGCAACGATCACATTCACACCGCGCTGCTCGAAGGCGAGATCGTCGTCGCCCACGTTATCGGCATAATCCACCGTATAGGCAAAACCGGAACAACCGGACTTGCGCACGCCAAGGCGCAGTCCGATGCCATGGCCGCGCTTCTCAAGCTGCATCCGAATGCGCGTCGCGGCCGCTTCCGTAAGCTCGATGGCCATAATCCTACAACCTCCTGAAACGGCAACAAGCCTTGGGGTCTGTTGACAATCCCCTGCGG
>CAZYIP010000075.1:0-16671 GCA_964646895.1 uncultured Salinisphaerales bacterium
CAAGGCGATGGAAGCCTTCGGCTGGTATCTGGACAAGGAAGGAACACACGTGGGGCACGACGAGGCCAATGCACTGCTTGACACCAGACTGCGCAAGGCGGCCTTTCGTCGAGACATGGACACGCTGTTGCGGCCGGGATTGCCCAGGTTCGATGTTGATCAAGGTGCCGAAATTGTGCGAGAGGCTTATTTCAAGTACTTGAAACCATAGTGTTACTCAACAGGACTGCACTAACCAGAAATTGGTCCCAATTCTGGGGGCAGGTCATGCGCGATACAAACTGGTGGCGGTGCCGGTCAAGGGGGTGCCGTAGCCGTGCACCCTTTCAAACAGCACCGCCAGCGCTCGCGTATTGTCGAGGCCAAAAACATCGCCGATCCCGGCGGCGCTCCTGAAGTCTGATCCGACCGGCAGGCGGGGCTGCATGACCTGGTCGCTGACGCTCGGATGCGTACTGAACAGATAAGGTTCGTGGGACCAGAGGGTGGTGATTGGCCTGGTGGCGCGCGGCGGTGTGATGTCTTCCGAGGCAATCCCGTGTTTACTGAGTTCGTTATAGGAAATGGGCTGGCGACACCAGAGTATGTTGGCCGGTGGCGGTACCGGCGCGCGCAATCTTTGGATGCAACGCATGCGCAAGGAGCGGGGATCCCGCGCTTGCATCGAGGATCGGTCCAGTCAACTCGCAAGCCTGGGCCAGTGGGGGCCATGGAGTGTTTCCGGGAGAGGGGCGGGCGACGACCACACTTTGCAGGAGCGGCTTCAGCCACGATTCCAGCGTCGGCGGAGAAGATCAGCCGCTCTTTGTCACGGTCCTCAGTCCGAGATGGCGGACCATCGGCATGAAATCCCTGTCCGGGTGCAGCAGCACGTGTTCGTTTGCGATGCAGAATGTGCCGATAACCACATCGATCGATTTGCGAACCGTGACGCCGAGCGCGCGCAGACGTCGATAGTTCCGTGCGCTCGCTATCGCCATGTCATGCCCCAGCATGGGCTGGCACTCGAACGCCGCGAGAACCTCCGCTGCCGTATCGAACTCCCTCTCGTGCCGGAAACCCAGTAGTACTTCCATCAGGATCAGATCACCGATAACGATCGGCTTTTGGCCCAGCAGACCGTCGAGAGATTGGGTCTCCGGCGTTATGCGCCCGTTGAAGTAATCGATCCAGACCGACGAGCCAGCGACGATCACTGATCACGGCGCATGGCATCGAGATCACCATCCCAGCGCAGGCGTCCACGCCAGGCTCTTGCTTGCTCCTGAGATTTCAACTTGACCAGCAGCTTCAATGCCTGTTCAACGGTCTCCCGCTTGCTGTGGTCACCCGAAAGCGCTTTCGCCCGTGCTATGAGCTCATCATCGATAACGATGTTGGTGCGCATAATCCGTTTCCAGTGTGTATTTGATCTTGCAAGTATGCACAAATTACAGTTGCCAATGTGGGAAGGGGCAAGCGGCAATTTCGTTCCATCGATGGTGCGTGGAATACCATTGCCCGCCGCTTCCTCATGAAATCAGGTTCCCAAACCGAGGTTTTGCCCGAACAAGTTCAGGTGGCGCGCGTAACTGCGCGGTACGTATAAGTCGAACGTATCTTCGGCAACCCGGTGCACCAATGCCGAAATGTGGGCGAGGCGGGTTTGTGCGCACGCATCCACGGCAAAGTTGCGCGGATGCAAATCCAGCCGGCACACCTGCGCCAGTGCCGTGCGGGCGCCCGCGCCTTCGACACGGCTCACGACCCGCGCGTGGCTCGTATCCAGTACATATCCACCCACGGCGGATACGGATGTTGCAAGCCGCTGCGCGCAGGCCACGTCCTCCGCCACCACGAGCCACGCGTCCGGCGCAAGCCACAGTATGGCAGTCGAGGCTGCCCGGCTTGCGGTATTCGGCACGCGCGGCAATGGCGCCGCCACTCCGGCCACTGCCTCCGCGAATGCGGGATCGTCTGCTATGCCACGAAGCGTCAGCAGGCTCAGATCCTTTCGCTCGCGCACGTTCAGAACGGACTCATCCGCGCCGGACATCGAGCCAGGCGGGGTACTGGGCAACTCAGCCATGCAAGCGCTCCCCTTTCGGATCAAACAACACCGGCTCCGCGAGCGTCACCGTGGTTTGCTCGCCGGTGAGCGGTGCCACCGCGTGCAGACGTTCACCCGCCCGTGCGCGCCCGGCGCTGACCAGTGCGAGCCCGATGTGGCGGTTGAGTGCAGGGCTGAAGCGGGCGGACGTGACATGGCCTTCGGTAGGCATCGGGGTCGGTTTGCCGGGATCGACCACCAGTCGAGCGCTGCGCGAGAGGGCCGCGTCGGCGATGATGCCCACGAGCTGCAGTCGCTTTGGATCCCTGAGAGCGGGGCGATCGAGGGAGCGGCGGCCGAAGAAATCGTCTGATTTCACCATGCGGCCCAGACCCAGATCATCCGGCGTGGTGCGGCCGTCGATTTCGGCTCCCACCACGCAGTGGCCCTTTTCGACGCGCAGGACATCCATGGCCTCGGTGCCGTAAGGCACGATAGCAAAGGGTTTGCCCGCGTCCATGAGTGCATCCCACAGTGTTTCGCCGAAGCCCGCCGGCACCAGGATCTCGTAGGCCAGCTCACCGGAGTAGCTCACGCGAAACACATGGGCTGGCAGCCCGGCTACGGTCAGTTCGCGCCAGTGCACGAACGGCAAGGCTCCGTCGCTGACGTCTTCGTCGGGTGCCAGCGCCTGCAGCACATCGCGCGCACGTGGCCCGGCCAGCGCGACTGCCGCCCACTGGTCGGTGACCGAAGTCAGATAGACCCGGTAGTGGGGTAATTCCACCTGGCGCAGCAGTTCCAGATGGGCCATTACATGGGCAGCATTGGCGGTCGTCGTGGTGACATGAAAACGATCTTCCGCCATCCGTGTCACTGTGCCGTCATCGAACACCATGCCGTCCTGGCGCAGCATGATGCCGTAACGGCAACGACCGACGGGAACCCGGTCCATCCGGTTGATGTAGGCATGGCTCAGAAAGGCACCGGCATCGGGACCGCAGACCTCGATCCGCCCGAGCGTGGAAACGTCCACCACGCCGACCCCCGCGCGCACGGCTGCCGCCTCCCGAGCTATTGCATCGGCCTCGCTTTCGCCGGCTTGCGGATAGCAGTTCGCGCGCCGCCACGCGCCGGTGTTGACGAAGTGCGCGCCGGCGCGTTCCAGTGCCTGGTCCAGCGGCGTTACACGCAGCGGGCGGAAATCTCGGCCGATGTCGCTTCCGGCGATGGCGCCCAGCGTCACCGGCGTGTAGGGAGGGCGGAACGTGGTCGTGCCGACCGATGGAATCGGCGTCTGCAGCAACCCGGCCATAATGGCGAGTCCATTGACGTTGCTGGTCTTGCCCTGGTCCGTGCCCATACCCAGGGTCGTATAGCGCTTGAGGTGTTCCACCGAGCGGTAGCCCTCACGCTCGGCCAGATGCACATCGTCCACCGTGACGTCATTTTGCAGGTCGACGAAGGACTTGCTTGGTACGCCGGCGGGAGTTTCCACCACCCACAGGGGGCGCATTGCCTGTGCCGGTGCTTCCTCCGCCGAGGGCGGCGATACGTGGCCAGCCTCGAAACCGGCCGCGTGTGCAGCCACTTCCCCCGCCTCCGCCCCTTCGCGCAGGCAGCCAGCCAGGTCGTACGTGCCGTTGATGGCGCCGGCACACAGCGTCGCCTGCGCCGGTTGGTCGGGCACGAAAGCGTGGTTGCGATCGTCGAAGGCGATCTTTCCGCGCGACTGGGAGAACAGGTGCAGCGTGGGGTTCCAGCCGCCGGAAACCGCGAGCAGATCACAGCTGATGCGCTGGATGGCGCTGCCGGCGCGCCCGTGCTCGTCGACCGGTGCAACGGCGGCGGCCTTGAGCCCGCGCGTGCCTTCGGCGTTCACAACGACATGGCCGGACAGACAACGCAACCCCGCGTCGCGGGCGGCGGCTGTCAGCGCGCCGGTCGCTTGCGGCCGGACATCGACGATGGACGCCACTTCCACGCCGGCTCGCCTGAGATCCAGTGCCGCGGCATAGGCACTGTCGTTGTTGGTGAACACCACGGCCCTTTCGCCCGCCCGCACTGCATAGCGGTTGGCATAGGCGCGTGCCGCCGAGGCGAGCATCACCCCGGGCAGATCATTACGCCCGAATACCAGTGGCCGCTCGATCGCGCCGGTAGCGAGCACTACCTGCCGGGCGCGTACCTTCCACAGGCGCTGGCGCGGGCCGTCGCCGGGGCCGTCGCGCAGGCGCTGCGCAATCCATAATTCGTTCTGGTCGTAGTAGCCGAACACGCTGGCATACCGCAGCAGCGAAACCTCTGGCGAGTGCTCGAGCTCGGCGACGGTCGCGTCGACCCATCGGCTGGCGGGCGCCGTATCAATGGTGGCCGTGTCGCTGAGCAGGGCACCCCCGAGGCGGATATCCTCATCGACCAGCATGACGCGCGCACCCGCCCGTGTGGCCACGCGCGCCGCCGACAATCCGGCCGGGCCGCCGCCGACAACCAGCACATCGCAATGGGCGTAGCGGTGTTCGTAGCGGTCCGGGTCGGGCTCGTGCCCGGCCACGCCCATGCCGGCCGCCCGACGGATGACGCGCTCGTAGAACGGCCAGGCGCGCTGCGGCCATTTGAAGGTCTTGTAGTAGAAACCGGCAGGCAGAAGACGTCCCAGGCGGTTGTTGAGCGCTCCCAGATCGAAACCTGCCGAAGGCCAACAGTTTTGGCTGGCCGCCTCCAGGCCGTCGAACAGAGCGACTTGGGTGGCGCGGATATTCGGCTCGGTATACTGGCCGCGGCCCAGTTGCACCAGGGCATTCGGCTCTTCGGCACCGCTACTGTAGATGCCGCGCGGACGGTGGTACTTGAAGCTGCGGCCTGTCAGGCGCACGCCATTGGCGAGCAGGGCCGAAGCCAGGGTGTCGCCGGCGTAGCCGTGATAGCTGCGGCCATTGAAGCGAAAACCGAGGGAGTGTTCGCGATCGATCAATCCACCCGCCGGCAAACGGTGAGGCTGGTTGCTCATTCGCCTGCTCCATCCAGGCTGGCGCCGGGCGGTGCGGATGCAATCACGTCATGAGTCACCGTATCGCGGCGCACCTTGAACCATTGATGACAGCCGTGCGCGTGATACCACAATTCGTCGTGAACGCCGCGCGGATTGTCGCGGAAGTAAACGTAATCGGCCCACGCCTGTGCGTCGGCATGCTCGGGGTCGGCTGGACCGGTGACTGTCGCATCCTCGCCGTAGATGAATTCTTCGTATTCGCGCTCACCGCACCAGGGACAAGGGATATACATATCAGTGTGCTCGGGGCGTTGGCCCGGCGCCATGCTCGTCGATGGTGTAACCGTCTCTGAAACGGTCCAGACGAAATGGCGCGTTAAGTGAATGTGGCTCGTCATGAGCGATGGTATGAGCAAAGACCCATCCGGAGCCGGGCGTGGCCTTGAAACCGCCGTAGCACCAGCCGACGTTGAGATAGAGGTTGTCGATCGGCGTCTTGCCGATGATGGGGCTGCCGTCCATGCTCATGTCCATGATCCCGCCCCAGGTGCGCATCAACCGCAGCCGACTGAAGCTCGGGAACAGCGACAGCACCGCACTCACGACTGTCTCGATCACGAACGGGCTGCCGCGCTGGGCGTAGGAGTTGTAGCCATCCAGGTCGCCACCCATCACCAGTTCGCCCTTGTCGGACTGGCTGATGTAGCAGTGCACCGCGCCGGAGGTAACGACCGTATCCAATACCGGTTTGACTGGCTCGGATACCATGGCCTGCAGCACGTGCGACTCGATTGGCAGGCGCAGCCCCGCCATGGCGGCCACGACGCCGGCATGGCCCGCGACCACGATACCCACCCGGTTGGCGCGAATGAAGCCGCGCGTGGTTTCCACTCCGGTCACGCGGCCGTTCTCGCGCCGCATGCCGGTGACCTCGCAGTTTTGAATGATATCCACACCGCGCGCGTCAGCGGCACGCGCATAGCCCCAGGCCACCGCATCGTGACGCGCTGTGCCACCGCGCGGTTGCAGCAAGCCGCCAACGACGGGGAAGCGTGCGTCGCGACCGATATCGAGCAGCGGTACCCGGGCTGCGACCTGCTCGCGGCTCAGCAGCTCGGCATCGATGCCGTTCAGGCGCATGGCGTTGCCGCGACGCGCATGCGCATCGAGCTGCGCCGGTGTGTGTGCGAGATTGATCACGCCGCGCGGGCTGTACATGACGTTGAAGTTGAGGTCGCGGGTCAGGCCTTCCCACAATTTCAGCGAAAATTCGTAGAAGTGGGCGTTCGGCGCAAGGTAGTAGTTGGAGCGCACGATGGTGGTGTTGCGGCCGGTATTTCCGCCGCCGAGCCAGCCTTTCTCCAGCACGGCGACATTGGTGATCCCGTGGTTTTTGGCGAGGTAATAGGCCGTGGCCAGGCCGTGACCGCCGCCGCCGATGATGACCACGTCGTAACCCTGCCTGGGATCGGGCGACCGCCACGCCTCGGGCCAGCCACGGTGACGGCCCAGCGCGTGCCGGGCCAGGCTGAGGATGGAGTAACGCGTCTTCGTCATCCTGGTTTGCACCTCCGCCATTTTGCAGCCATGAACCATTCAGGGCCTCAAATGTGTATGCGTCCCTCAAGAAAGATCACGGCTTCGCCCTCCAGAACAACCCGTTCGCCCCGGTCCTTGCAGTACACGATCCCACCTCGTCGCGAGAGCTGTCGGCCGACGAGTTCCGGCCTGCCAAGCCGTTGTGACCAATAGGGTGTGAGGCAGCAATGGGCGACGCCGGAGACCGAATCCTCGGGTACGCCGTTTGCGGGCGCAAAGAAGCGCGACACGAAATCAGCTCCGCCGTTGCCGGGCGCCGTGACTATCAGTGCTGGCAGGTCGAGAGCGGCGAGTGCCGTCATGTCCGGTGCGAGAGCGGCCACGTCATCGGGATTGTCAAAGATGACCAGATAATGCTTCGCCGCGAGGACCTTGCGTGCTTTGCGCCCGAGAATGCGATCGAGCCCCTCTGGCGCTGCTGTCTCCTGCGGCACCAGGGCAGGCATGTCCAGCGAAAGCCGCCTTGCTTCCCGGGCAACGCTGATCTCGCCACTCTGGCTCATGAATCGCACCGATCGAGAACCGGGTTGCAGACGGCTCAGTACGAGGTGACCCGCGGCGAGGGTGGCATGTCCGATCAGGTCAACTTCGCGGGTGGGGGTAAACCAGCGAATGGCGAATGCATCGCCCTCGGCAGCGAAAAATACGGTCTCGGCGAGGTTCATTTCCGCCGCGATCGCCTGCATGGTTGTCGCTGGAATCCACTTTTCCAGCGGGCATACGGCCGCGGGATTGCCGGACATGGGCCGCTCGGCGAAGGCATCTATGATGAACATCTGAAGATCCATCGCGATCTCTGATGAAGATGGGCTGAACGTGATGATCCCGGAGAGTCAGGCCG
Source organism: uncultured Salinisphaerales bacterium (assembly GCA_964646895.1). Taxonomy (GTDB): domain Bacteria; phylum Pseudomonadota; class Gammaproteobacteria; order Nevskiales; family CAZYIP01; genus CAZYIP01. Next base: position 7,462 of record CAZYIP010000075.1, read on the forward strand.
AGAGATACGTCGGCAGCTTTTCGCTGTCGTTGGAATAACCCGACCTGAACTCGACGAAGCCTCGCTGCGTATCGTCCCACATCAAGCGCGTGCGCCGGCCAATGTCGGCACCATAGACGTGCAGGCTTATGCTCGGCTCCGCTCCGGCACATTCAATGGAGTGCCAGTCACCTTTGCCGGGCAGGACGATCGAGACAGCGCCAGCGCCATGCTCCTGTACTTCGATCTGGCGCGGCGGCAGGTCCGGCCGATCCGCTACAGCGTAGCGCCGCTCCCGTTCGAGCCCACGAACGACGCCAATGACGCCCCAGATGCCGTGATTGTGCACACCCGTCGTTTGGCCCGGGAGGAAGATATCCTGCGCTACGCAAAATTTCCCGTCGGGATGAAGATAGAGCAGATAGGAACCATATAGCTGATTGCGTTGCGGGCGCTCGTATCGCGGGTCGGCGATTCGCCAGCCTGGCAGGAACCCGGCGACGAGCCTTGCAACGCTGTCGGCGATCTGACGATCATCGTCCAGCGCCTGGATTTGTTCGAGACAGTCGTCCACGAACGCGCGAAACTTCATGTCCTCATTTATTGGCACGCCGCCGGTCATGGGTTCATTGTTCATGGATTCACCTCGACTATCCGGGTCAGCGTGCCCGGGTTGTTGAGTAGGCGGCTTCGACCACCGATGCCGCCCGCAGGACCGTACCGTCCTCGCAGCGCCGTCCGACCAGTTGTATTCCTCTCGGCAGACCGCCTGGCCATACGCCGGCCGGCACAGTAATCGCGGGATGGCCGGTAATGTTGAACAGCGTGGTGAATCGCGTCAGGACATCGCCGAGGGGACCACGCCGACCCGCCGCCTCCGCCCATACGGACCCGGCAAGCGGGGCCTGGACGGGTGTCGCCGGCGTAAGCAGCAAATCGACGTCAGTGAGGATCTGATCGAGGCGCCGCGTGTAGACCTGAATCATTCGACGGGCCCGCACATAATGCTCGGCCAGAAGCAGCTGGCCGGTTAGCAGCCCCATGCGGACATCATCGCCGAGATCGCCGGGATGATGTTCAAGGCGTGGTCCAAGATGCGAAACCGCCTCGGCGAGCTGCAGGATCAATGAAACCGTTCGTGTCTGCTCGAAACCTTCCAGACGCACCTCTTGCAACACCGCGCCGGACTCCGAGAGGGCCCGCGCGGCTTCTTCCATCCCGATGATCGCGTCCGGTTCCGCTGCCTCCGTGGCCCAGGCACGGCAGATCCCGACCTTGAGGCCGGAGGCGCCATCGCGGTTCAGGCTTGCTCCATCCGGCATGGGAGGCATGCCCGCTGAGCCGGAAGCGCGGGGCTCGCCGTCGGCAATGACTGCCAGAACTGCAGCGGCATCAGAAACATTACCGGTCATCAGGCCGACATGATCGAGAGTCCAGCAAAAGGGTACGACACCGTCACGCGATACCAGCCCGAAGGTGGGCTTCATGCCCACTACACCGCACAATGCGGCCGGTACCCGCACCGACCCACCGGTATCGGTTCCCAGTGTAAACGCGGCCAGACCCAGTGCGACCGCCGCCGCGGACCCGGAGGATGAGCCGCCAGCGAGCCGGTCCGGATCAGTGGGGTGGAGCACTGCCCCATAGGTCCGGTTGTCGCCGGTCGTTCCGTAGGCCCACTCGTGCAGGTTGGTCTTGCCCAGCAGGACGGCACCCGCGTTGCGCAACGCAGCGACACTGGCTGCGTCCTGCCGATCATCCGCCGGCATTCGGGGTGCCCCGGCTGTGGTCGGGAAGCCGATTGCCCGAAACAGGTCCTTGACTGCAAACGGTACGCCCTCCAGCGGGCCGCCTTTTCCGTTTGCCAGGCGCCTGCGAGCCTCCGAGGCGGCGTGCCGTGCCGCAGCGTAATTCGTGGTAATGAAAACGTGCGTCTTTTCGTTCTCTGCCTCGATCCGTGCGATCGCGGCTTCGACCTCCGAGACAGGATCGCGCTCGCCGCTGCGGTACATGCGGCAAAGCGAAAATTCCGGTGACGGGCTGGTTGCGCCCCTTCGTGCGATGCCCGGGTTGGCCAGGCGCTCGGGTGCTGTGTCGCCCAGATCCATCTGGCGCAATGCCTGAATCTCGGTGAGCAACTGATCGAGCCCGGATATGGCGCCACCGTGAGGCTGCACCAGGGACGCAAGATCATCAGCCGGGAATGTGAAGCTCGGCAGCGCGTCCAACACAGTCCGTAAAGCTTGAATGTCCGGCACGATCTTGATCCACCAAAACGTCTTTTTGGATGACGGGTTATGAGTTGAAGCCGGCTCAGTTGCAGTGGCCGAAGCACCGGCACACCCATCGCCTTTCTTCTGCGCCGGCGCCCGTCATGGCCAGGAACCACGCACCGTCCGTTATAGACACTTGACGAAGCGATTGTATAGCGCTGAACATGAAGTATGCAACTATAATTTCTTCGCTTGATTCTATCTGATTATTTGTATCCCGGTACCTTGCATAGCAGGGGTATGTATGTTTTATTAATTATATGATATTAAAATATTTTAATCAGAAAATAGAGTCATGGATGATAAGAGGAATCGCGAGCTGGCAAGATTAGCCGGTCATGGTAGCTGTATACTTCTAAGTGCCATTGCTTCGTTGTGCGTCATTACGGCGGCGAGGCGCAGACACTGGCCGGTGTTACGCCTTGCGGACGGTGCCGCACACACAGTTATTTCGCTAGAAGTATACATATATGCCAGAATGACCCTGGAAATCCGGAAAATAGTCACCTATACAAGGGGTGTTGCATACATCCATGGTGGCCATTATGCTGTGGCAATCGACTTTGGGATCGAACCGGGGGTGAACAGTGAATGCGTTCGAAATGCGAGTGCGGCGGCTTCAGGACGCCATGGCGGAACGGGGGCAAGATCTCTTCGTTATCCAGGATCCCGACAGTCTCTACTATTTCTCCGGCTTTCAGGGCTATCTGGGAATGGATTACGGGCGGCCGACCATTCTCATCGTGCCTGCGGAGCGCGAACCCGTCTTGATCACGCCGGAAATGGAAGCCGAAATGGCCGCGGCGACGTCCTGGATCAAGGACATCCAGGCATGGATGGACGGACGCGGGCGCGAATGGATCGATACCCTGGTGCCGCAGCTTGCAGGCGCACATCGCGTCGCCATGGAAGAAAGGAATACTCACCCGGTAGTCGCCGCTGCCATCCGCGAATTTGCTGCCCCTGCGGCGGTTGCGGATGCCGGCGAGCTGATTCAGCGCATGCGCATGATCAAGGATGCCAAAGAGATCGAGGACATGCGCAAGGCCGGGATGGTCGGCGCGGCGATGATGACCGCAGCACGGGACGCGCTGGGTGAAGGTGTTCCGGAATACGAGTTGTGGCTGGCGGCGAGCGCCGCAGGAAGCCGCAAGGCAGCCGAGCTGATGGCCGAGGACAATGGCGCGACCCTGATTTCACCACTGATTCATGGCCTTCCCCCGGTGCAATCCGGGTGCGACACGGCCATGGCTCATCGGCGCGCATCGATTCGACGACTGCAGCGCGGCGATTCGGTCTATTTCTGCTTTTGCGGTCTGGTTTCGTTTCGGATGACCAGGCTGGGATTCGATCGGCAGTTCTTCATCGGCGAGGCGCGTGACGAATATGTGAATATGCTGGAAGGCGCGTACGCCGCACAACGCGCGGCGCTGGAAGCGGTTCGGCCGGGCGTGCTCGCGGAGGAGGTGCATTTTGCAGCGGATCAGGCATATCGGGATGCCGGTTTTGCACCCTCCTATCGCACTGGCCGGGGTACCGGAATATCGAGCCTGGAACTTCCCGAGCTGAAAGCCGGCGACAAGACACCGCTGGAACCGGGCATGACGCTCGTGATCGATGGCGGCGTCACGGTGGCTGGACGAGGCGGTGGGCGTGTCGGCGACTCGATCGTGGTTACCGAAACCGGCTTCGACTTTTTAACGAGTTTTCAAAAGGGGGTCATGGTTATCTGAATGTGCGGTGTTGGTCGACCAAAGGCGATTGAGTTCAAGTTGCATCTGGAGAGAGAGCATTGATACGTTCTGTTCCTGGGTTATGGCACCCGGGCGGACTAATCACCCGAAGAGGTAGAAAATAATGACATGTCGCAGGATATTCACTTCGCATGAAATCGTACTGACTGCGCTGGCGCTGATCGCTGCTGTGTTTGCGGCATCCTACATGCCCGCCAGCTCGGCAGCATCCGATTCCGCGAGCGGGCAGCAATTGATCGTCGCTGCTTTCGGGGGTGCCTATGGCAAAGCCGAGCAGGAGGCCTATTTCAAACCGTTCACGAAAGCGACCGGGATCGAGGTGAGAGTTTTGCCGGCGCAGCCGTCATTGGCGCAGATCAAGCTTCAGGTTCAAAGTAACAACGTCCTTTGGGACATTGCCGAACTGGGTCCGTGGGACACGTACAACGGCTGCCGGGACGAATTGCTGACTCCGGTCGATTACCAACTCGTGCGCAAGAGCGATCTGGCGCCCGAGGCCGGGACGCGCTGCGGAATCATCGCTTCCCTGTATACCGAAGGGATCGGCTACAAGAAGTCGATGTTCAAGACACCGCCGACCTGGGAGGATTTCTTTAACGTCAAGAAATACCCGGGCAAGCGGGCAATGGAGAAATATCTCCAGGACGGGACGCTCGAAGCTGCCGTGGTGGGATCGGGCGTACCGCTCGATGAAATCTATCCGCTTGATGTCGAGAAAGCGATCGCGACGATGAGTTCGCTGGGCTCGGACCTCATACTGGTCGATTCGCTGGCCCAGGCTTCCCAGCTCTTGCAGAGCGGAAGCGTCGTCATGATTCAAACTGCGATCGGGAGAATCCTTCCGCTCGAATCACAGGGATACGCCATCAGCCTGGTTGGGCAGCGCGGCCCGTCGTTTTTCACCATTCCGAAGGGTGCCAGGAATACCGAGGTCGCCCAGAAGTTTTTTGCTTTCATAGCTTCCTGCAAGGAGTGCACTGCGACCATGGAGCGCATGACCGCTTATGGCGGGCCGAACAAGGACGGAATCCAGCTGGTTTCCGAAGAACGTCGCAAGCTGTTGCCGTACGACCCGGAAGTACAAAAAAATACCTGGGCGCCCGATTTGGAGTGGTGGGGTGAAAACGCCGAGGCGGCTCAGGAGGCATTCCAGCGGTTCCAGGTGACAGGCCACTAGCGCTCGCTTTCACGCGGAGCCTGCACAATGACTCCCGGAGCGGCTTCAGGTACGCGCGAGCGTCGCGGCTCGCGCGTACCGCTCATGGTCAGCGCGCAGACCTTGGTTTTATGCGGGTTGCTTGCAGTAGTGGCCGTCTTTCTGTTCTGGCCCGCGGCGGAAATCGTACATCTCAGCCTGAGTCCATGGCTGACAACCGAAAACTTCCGCAGGATCTTTTCGACACCCGGCTATCCGGCGGTCGTTCTCAATACGTTCATGATCGCGGGACTGGTGACCGTAGTCACGCTCCTGATCGGTTTCCCTCTCGCCTACTACATCTGGAATCGACGCAGTGTAGCGAGAATCCTGTGTTTCATTCTCCTGCTGGTGCCCCTTTTGACCGGCGTGCTCGTGAAGAACATCGTCTGGACAGTGCTGCTCGGGAACAACGGAATCATCAATACGGTTTTGCTGGATCTGGATGTAATAAGCCAACCACTTCAGATTCTTTTTACACGCACCGCCGTGGTGATCGGAATGACGCATTATCTTCTTCCGATCATGGTCGTTCCCATTTACGCGAGTCTCAGTCGCATTGACCGGAGCCTGCTGCTTGCGGCCCGCTCGCTCGGCGCGGGACGTTTCGGCACCTTGCGCCTGGTGACATTGCCCCTTGTCCTACCGGGAATTGTCACGGGGAGCATTATTGTCTTTGTGCTCACGCTGGGGTTCTACATCACGCCTTCCATGCTGGGAGGTCGTGAAGGCCAGATCATTCCGAATCTGATCTATACGTACATACGGCAGCTGGCGGACTTGCACTTTGCCGCGGCAATGTCCCTGCTTCTGGCGGTTGTCGTCATCGGCCTGATGCCCTTCGTGCTCCGGTACGTGCGTAGCAGTCACAGCATGGGAGGCATCAAATAAGATGATGACGCTGCAAGGCGCCCTCGAAACGTGATGAATAGCGTAAATATCAGGCGATACCTGACTGGCGGCCGACACAGCGCTTCGGCGTTCAGTCTTGCAAGGACCCTGCTCGCGGGCGCGGTTTTTGCGTTTTTGCTGCTCCCGACTCTGCTGATATTTCCATTGGCATTGACCAGCAGCAACTTTCTGCAGTTTCCGCCCGCCGGGTTCGGATGGACGCATTTCTACAATGTCTTTTCGCAGGATGTCTGGCGCGACTCCTTTTTGATGAGTTTCAAGGTCGCCGGCCTTGCCGCTGCAATTTCCACCGTGTTGGGGACGCTCTGTGCAATCGCGATTCCCGGTGGCGCAAGGTTACTCAGCCGTCCGCTCGAGCTGGCCGTGCTTGCACCGATCATCATGCCGCCGGTGGTGCTCGGGGTGGCATGGTTCGGTTTGTTCAGCCGGCTTGGTCTTGTCGGGAGCATGACCGCCGTTGCGGTAAGTCATGCGTTCCTGGGCATTCCGCTCGTCTACCTGAACGTACTCAATTCGCTACAAGCGATTGATCGTCGATTGTCTCTCGCTGCCCGCAGCCTGGGGGCGAATCGAATCACGACGTTTTTCCTGGTGGTCCTGCCGCTCGTACTGCCGGGCGTGGTTGCCGGCGCGGTTCTCACGATCGTGATTTCCTTCGATGAACTTATCGTCGCATTGTTCGTTGGAAGCGGATTCGTGGCGACACTGCCAGTGACGATGTGGGGTCAGATCAACTATTCGATGTCACCGGACATCGCGGCCGCGGCGGCCGTTTCCGTGGTCATCAGCCTGGTTGCAGCCAGCCTGTTTGTCGCCAGTTTGTACTTCATTCGCAGGCGCGGAAGACAGAAACGATGGGGAACCTGATGAGTGCGAAACCGGAACAATTGCCGAAGAAGCCTGATCACAGCCCGCAGTCGAAAGGCCTTGAACTCATCGATGTCAACAAACGGCTTGGAGATGTGGATGTCGTCAGGGGTTTGAATCTTGAAGTCCATGAAGGCGAATTTCTGACTCTCCTGGGGCCCAGTGGTTCGGGAAAATCGACGACGCTGAACCTTATTGCAGGTTTCCTCAGGCCGGACGCCGGCGACATCCGGATTGGTGACAGTGGCATCGTTGCCATTCCTCCGGAAAAGCGCAATATCGGAATCGTCTTCCAGTCATACGCGCTCTTTCCGCATCTTACCGTTGCCGAGAATGTGGCGTTTCCGCTGCGCCGCCGCGGGGTGCGCGGCGTGGAATTGAAGGAGAGGGTGGTCGAAGCGCTGCGACTGGTTTCGCTGGAAGATCGTCTGACCGCACATCCGAACGAGTTGAGCGGCGGTCAGCAGCAGCGGGTTGCGCTTGCGCGCGCACTCGTGTTCGAACCGCGCCTCGTACTCCTCGATGAGCCGCTTGGAGCCCTCGATCGCCGGCTTCGGCAGAACCTCCAGGAGCATCTGCGCGAGTTGCACCACCGGCTCGGTTTTACCGCCGTCTACGTGACGCACGATCAGGAGGAGGCCCTGTTCCTGTCCGATCGAATTGCGATCATGACAGACGGCAAGCTCGCACAACTGGGCACCGGCAAGGCCCTGTACCAGAGACCGGTGAGTGTATTCGTTGCACGTTTTCTGGGCGATGCAAACATCTTTGATGGGGAAGTGCTCGATTTGAATGGCGAGACGTGCGTGGTGGGCTTGCCAGATGGCGTGCAGGTCAGAGCCACACTTTCGCAAGGCAATACCGTCCGCCGTGGTGGGCCTGCCGTTATAGTTGCCCGGCCGGAGGCGTTGACGATCCGGGCTTCCGGGCCTCGCACCTCCGATACGGCCGGTGACTATCTCTGCACCGGGGTGATGACGGAGCAGGTTTTTCTTGGCAGCGATCTGCAGTCTGTTGTTCGTACCACGGGCGGGCAATTGATCACGGTTCGCGAACGCGAGAAGATATTCAGCGGCCATGAATGCCGGCCCGGAGAAAAGGTCGAGGTCATCTGGAGAGACCGCTCTTCGGCAGTGGCCGTGGAAGGACCCTCCGAATCGCCACCGGCCTGATTGTCATGAGGGAGCGAAACGAAACGCCGTTGGGGCCGCGGGCGATTTCACTGTTTTTGATCTCCTGCCAGAATGCAGACGTGATGCGGGCAAATCCAGAATGTCGAGCCCGTTTTTACCCGCGATTGTGTGCGGCATCCATCACTGCTGGTATAACATCAGGCGCCCTGGATCAACCAGAACACGGATAATGATTTGACGAAAACTCAGGTGGAACCGAAAGCGCCCAGGATTCGTATGACCATTCGCGAAGGACGAGGTCGATTGCGTTTCGAAGCGTTATACGAAACGCTGCGTGAACGGATATCCCAACTCCAGTATCCTCCGGGTACGAACCTGACCGAAAAGGCGTTGGCTGCGGAGTTTGGGGTCAGTCGATCGCCCATCCGCCGCGCGCTCCAGGCGCTGGAAGCAGACCATCTGGTAGAGACACGGGTTGGCGTGGGCACTTTCGTCACGTCGATCGACGTGCGCGCGTTGCGGGATGCGTACGCATTGCGTATGCACCTTGCCGAACTCATCGGCATGTTTCCGCCGGATGAGCCGCTCGACTGCCGTGTTCCCGCGTTCGCTGCGCTGGAGGATCGCACGACGAAAATCCTGTACCGCCGTGACTTCAAGGAATTTACCCGAATAAACAACAGTCTCGTGACCGAACTCGGCCGATGCACCGGCAACACGGCACTGAGCACCATGTCCCGCCGCCTGTTTTACGAAACCATACGCATGTATTACCAACTTGTGCGCGATAACGACGCCGACTGGACCGAGGAGATCCTGGCGACTCGTGAAGAAATCAACGAGATCCTGAAATGCGTGCGAGCCAGGGACGGGCGAGCGATAGGATTGACGCGGCGAAACTACATTTCCTTCAACCTCGGACGGGTACTCCGCCTCGTGCTCGATGACCATGAGGCGCGTGAAATCAGGCAATAGGACAACCGTTCGCCCGCACCCGCACACGGGCTTTATCCTGATGCCTCTTGCGCTGATCGCGTGGCCCGTGCCGTTGCGTTGTCGCATCCACGAAAGGCGGTGGGGATTTACAGGCAGGGGCT
>CAZYIP010000076.1:0-16518 GCA_964646895.1 uncultured Salinisphaerales bacterium
CGCTGCTGCCGAGCGTGCTCAACGTCATGATCCGCAGGGGTTTGAGCGCAATGCCAACGTCAAGCTGTTCAGGGCGCTGACTCAGTTGATCTTCGATGTCGTGCCCAGTGATCCCGGGCGGGACGAGTACCGGCAGGGCAACACACTGGGGCCGACATACCGGCATTGGCGCCGAGCCAAGGTCGGAAGGCGCTTCCGTCTGTTCTTCCGCTATGATTCCAGGTCAAAGACCATCGTATTCGTCTGGGTCAACGATCAACAGACACTACGTTCGTCCGGTAGCAAATCTGACCCCTATGCAGTGTTCGAGAAGATGCTCCGGCATGGCAATCCACCGGACGACTGGGAGTGCCTCGTGGCAGCGAGCTGCTCCGACTGGCCGGAGAAGGAAAGGCAATAACGCGTATTCGGGGTCAGTTCTTGCATTGTAGCATTTTGGACTGTGTGCGCTGGAACTGCCGTTGAGGAAGATGCCCTATTTGTCAGGGTAGTTGTCACCCGGGAACGCCGAGTACCAGCTCGGCACAAGTGAAGTGCTGGATCTGTTATTAGCGCCGCCGCGGGGGAGGAAGTCGTGATTGCCAAACGAGGTCATCCCGTGGCACGCCTCGTCGCTGCCAACCCGGTGCGCAAGCCGGTGGACCTGGCGCGACTGCGTGCGCTGACACGGAGCCTGCCGGAGCAGCCGCCCGAGCAGCTGAATATCAGCGATTGGGTCGTAATACCGTTCGTATTACAGGTGCTGCCATGCTGAACATTCGCCTGCCGGAGAAGCTGGAACGCCAGTTGGTGGAGGAGGCGCGATTGCCGGCCGCTAGCGCAGGCGTGAGTCAATGCGGGTATCGAACAGGAATATCGCCTGATCGATGATACGAACCTGCCCCATGCTTGCGTGTTTGACATTAACCAGATAGTTCCATGAATACGGAACCACCACCGAGGGCACCTGCAGAAGTAGCGTGGCGCATTTGTCGAACCAGGCCTTGCCCGCTGCACGTGGATCGTGGGGTACATGTTTGATCGGCGTAACCGAGGCGGCCGAGTCGGGCACCTCGATCACGGTCAGCACATAGTTTAACGGCGGGGTGCTGAGGTCGATTTCGGCATGAACGAGTTTCTCGAATCCACTCAGGGCCGGATGTTCCGAGGTGTAGATGACCGGGCAGCCGGCAGGCGACCAGCGACCGCCGGTGATTTCCGCGCCTTTACCGCTCAGGTCCAGCGCATATTCCTGACTGGCAACTCGATAGAGCCGCATCAGGCATCGAGGCCGTACATCATGCGCAACAATACCTGCTCTACCCATGCGGCACCGCTTTCAGTATCGAGGAGACTCAGCGGCGCTTCGTCGTCGAAGATGCGCTTGGGCGTGCTCAGCCACTTCGCCGCGTGCTCGGCGTCGCCAAAGGCCTCCTCGGCCAGAGCACGGATGCGGACCATGCGAAAGAGGATCTCGGAAGTGTTTTTGGTTAACCTGCTGGTGTTTTTATTGCGCCGGGCCGATTCGAGCGTAGTGCGTGGCAATACGGCATGAAAGAGGCTGCGATCGACCCCGATATGATCCCGTGCATGGTAAGCACTCTTGACGGGCAGTCCGCGCCGAATGAGGCGCGTCAAGGCCGCCGGGATATGTAGATCCTGCTCCGACAAATCGACGGTCTCGGGGCCTCCCAGTAGAGCCAGAATGACTTTGTCGCGATTGAATTCCACAGATTCCCGCATGGCTGCCTCTGCTGATGTCGATATCGACATTATATGCAGACGTGTTAGTCAGGGCAAGAATGCGGTGCTTGGGGTCAGTTCTCGCTTTGTAACATCTGATGTTGCACAGCACTGGAACTGTCGTCGAATAAAGTTCCTGTGGGTTGTCGTTAGCAGCACCCAGCATTTCCCTGACAACTGACTCCAGTGGCGGCAGATGGCTACGCAATACCGTCAGTATCGTTTGCGAATCGATGTCACCCAGGTAATTGGGCACCAGAATATTCCGAAATCCACTGATCTCCTTCCAGGGTATTGACGGGTATTGTTGCTTGATGTCTTCGGCATAGACCTGCCAGCGCTTGGTCAAAGGTCAACTGCCTCTTTTAGTACGATTGCGCGGATGTGGCGGTTGAGCTCATGCTCGGGCACCAGGTCGAGGGGATGCCCGGTAATTTCGATGAGCTTTTCTTGAAGCGGCATGCGGCGTTAATCAGATCGCGCCTTTCGCGTAGCTGCTCAAGGAGCATCGCTGTTGTCCTGCGTTGTTCCGGTCGGTGAGGGCAATTATAACAGGCGTATTCTATCGTGTAGTCGGCTTTATCCCCTCTGGTTATCGGCACCCGGGAACGCCGGGCCCCAGGTCGGCACAAGTGAAGCGCTGAGTCTGTTATTGGTTCACGAAGGGGGCGACCGCCTGACATTGCAGGCTCCGCGCCTATCGGCTCGGACGTTGAGCTGGGGCTCAACGCTCCCAGGGGGTGTCATTCTGGCAAGGGAGGATAGGCCTCGTATGATGGCAATACGTGTGTCGGCGTATGTGTAGGTGTATAATACAACTTCCGTCGACACGGAGAACTGATGATGACCACCACAACCGAAGAGCCACGGATGTTGCGCAGACAGTACCATCTGAGTGCCGCACAGGTACGCCGAATCGAGACGCTGCGCGCCGAACTTGGGCTGCGCTCCGATGCCGAATTGATCCGGCGAGCCGTCGATACGTTTGATCCGGATGCGCTGAGTGCATCCGAGCGAGAAATGGTCGAGGCAACGGCCGTGGACCTGCTGAAGCGGATCGAGGATCTGAATACGAAGATTGAGTCGACGCTTGAACAGGCCACCCGGGCTCGAAAAGAGCTTAACGATCCGGTATGGATAGAACGCATCCGTGAGCGCACGAGGCGCGAGGCTGAGGAGGATCCATCTCTCGTCACGGCCGTCGCCCATATGATCAGGACTTAGCGATGAGTGTATGGACAACGCTTCTTTCCACCGGCCGCGAGATAACTGTGGTCATCGAGCGTGTCGACAGACTGCGAGCCGAAGTGGACAGGTTACACCGGTCGGTTGCGGCCAATACGGAGCGGCTGATCCGCATCGAGACGCTTATCGACCTGGCACGAGAGCGACAACGCCAGTTGCCAACGCAGGAACGATCCGGTAACCAGGATTAACAAGGCCTCGGGGTCAGTTCTCGCATTGTGGCATTTCATGTTGCACCGCACTGGCATGCGCCACAGTGGTCGGTAGCGTTTTGACGAAGCTGGTTTCGGTTGATGCAATGCCTTTAGCGCAATAACTCGACCGCCAGCGCATCAATGTGCAAACGCTGCCAGGTCTGATCGGTTGTCAATGCCGGCACCCGCAAATGCAGCGCCAGCGCCAGACATACGCGATCGCCCAGCGACAGGCCAAGCGCTCTTGTTGCGGGGCGCAGAGCCCCGGCTTCACAAGCCAGGGCTCGCTCGAATGGCTGGACGTTAAGATCCAGGCTGCCCAACGTGTTCCGCACACGTTCTGTTGGCATGCCCTTTTCTGCCAGCTTGCCGAATACCTCCGCGAAATTGACGCTGCTGATCACGGCGCTGGGTAATACATCGGCTACCGAGTCGGCACCCGGTTCATCCTGAAGTAATGCCAACAGTGCCGAGGCGTCGAGCACCGCGCTAATCATGTGCGGCTTCCCGCCGGCGATCCGCTATCAATTCCTTCGACAGGCTGGTGTTTTCATCGACATACTGACGCACACTTTCTTGTGCGCGATTGATGGCTGCACGCAAGGGACGCAGCCGCAGCGTGTCACCCTCCAGGTCGAGAATAAGTTCATCTCCGACTTTCAAGCCGAGTTGCTTGCGCATGGAGGCCGGTATGCTGACGCGCCCCCCGTTTGTGAGTGTGGTGTGTTTTGATATCATGGCGTGCGTTATAGTTTGTGGCTGAGCGCTATATTTTTGCCATATTTATGTAATTTGTCAATTTAATATAATTAGCCAACACCCCAGGCTTTACCCTGTCAGTTGAAAGAGTGCGGGGTGACCATTATGAGCCTGTGCAGTCGCGCGTCACCCGCAAGCAGCGTTTTGCGGGTTAAGGATAAGATCAGCCGCGGGCGTCCTCGGCGTTGGCTCGCGATACAAAATCGGCAAACAGCGCCAGGACAATACCGGCGAAGAGCCCGAGGATTGCTGCCATGACCACGATGAGCTTGCGGCTCAGGCCTGTCGGCTCCTGCGACTGGACGGCGGTAGCGGAGACTTGCGGGGGGGTGAAAGCGGCAATTTGGCCCTGCTTTTGGGCGAGTTCCGCCTGCGCCTGGGCCAGGTCGATCTGGGTCTGGGAGCGCTGCATCGACAGGGTTCCGTCCGCCAGGTTCGAGGCGCTGTTGCCGCGTAGCTGATCGAGCGAGTCCTGAAGGCTTTTGACCCGGGCCTGGGCAGATTCGGCTTGCTGATTCAGCAATTGCTGCAGGGTATCCGCATGGCGCATCGGGACCGCGAGGATCTGTTGCGTAATCTGTTGTTGCAGTGTTTTGAATGTCTCCGCTCTGGAGGTCGGCCCTTCGGCCGACAGCACTACGAGATTGCTGTCTTTCGGGTGTGTCGCTTCGATCTTGTGGATGGGATCGTCGGCATGCTGCTTCGCGTAGTCACCCAGCACGGTCGGGATGACGGCATTGGTGGCCAGCGCCGTCAGGGCATCCGGGGAGGCCAGCGGCTGGGTATTCCCGCCGGCATCCATGCGCGTGCCGACGTTGATGACGGTGGTGTACTCGTAGCTTGGCGATGCCAGTAGCGCGTAGGCCAGCCCGGCCGCAAGGAAAATCGCGAAGGTGGCGACGATCCACCAGCGGCGGCGCGAGAGCACACGCCAGATGTCGATCAGGGAGATCTCGTCTTCCGGAGGATAGGCAGCCCACGAAACGGGTTGAACGATTTGCTTGCGCGCTTGTTCTGAGTCATCGAGGTTGCGCATGTCGGCTCGTGGGTGGTCGTGAGCGGGTGTCGTTATGGCGATCAGCCCTGAATATAGCTATCGGCATTGCGGCCTGTGCCGCTTATATGACAAGCGGAGTTGCGCGGGGTTCTTCGATAAACGGACGTCGGCCACTGGGCGACATCCCGCTGAAAGTCGCTGAATCCCCGCTTGCGCGGGGAATGACGGGTAGGGCAAGGCGTGTGTTCAGCGCGCAACTGTGCTCCTTTTACCTGAGTCGTTCTTGAGTGGCCTGTACCGCTAGAGGATGATCGCCAGCCAGCGGAATGCCTTGATCAGCGGCTCGATGCCGGCGAGCTGGCCGAAGACGAATACGACGGTGATGACTGCGAGTATGCCGATCAGCCATGGCGTGGTCTCGGTACTCTGGCGGGGACGGGATTCGTCAGGCTGCTGCTTGGACATGGATTGCTCCTGCTTGCACGATCGTTGGCGAACTTGCCGTATCGGCATAGTTTAGTGGAGTTCGGCTGCGGGAGGTAGGGGAGTCTTGACTTTGGACGCGGGAGCCCATACTGTATGTCTTGCATTGTGCACTGCAACATACCGGAGGCAGGTGATGTACCAGAGTTGGATAGATGAGATGAAAGAGAGCATGAAGCCGTTTCTGAATGCGGTGGAGATTCAGACCCAGACCGCACAGAAGCTGGCACGGCACCAGATGGAGTTCCTGGGCGAGTGCCTGGATCTGGGCAGCCGCCAGAGCGAAGCGCTGCGTGACAGCAAGGATGTGACCGCGTTCTACCGTGTGCCGATGGATACTTACCGCGAGTGGAGCGAGAAGGTAATCGACTCCGCGTCGCGCCAGTGGGATACGCTGGTGGAGGCGCAGGGTGCGTTCAACGGCGTGGTGGAGACCGCGCAGAAGGACGTCCAGAAAGAGGCGCAGAAGGCGTCGTCTCGCAAGGCCGCCTGATTTAATTCCGTTCTTCCCCTCTCCCTGACCCTCTCCCCCAGCGGGGGAGAGGGGATGGTTTAGCTTCGAGCACGCCGTCACACTCCCGCGACGGCCAGCATAATCAATAGCTTACGCCATCGCCATTCCCGCGCAGGCGGGAATCCAGTGCCTTATTGCCGGTTGCGTGGACAAAGGCGCTGGGTTCCCGCTTTCGCGGGAATGACGAGGTGAGCATGTTACCGTGCTGGCTTGCTATTTACTGGAATTCTGACGCGTACGCGCTGGTTTGCGCGTTGTCGCGGCTTTTTTGCGTGGCGCCGATTGTCGGCGCGCGCGCGTACGCGCGGGTGGTGTCGGGGGCGCAGGCCGGTCGTGGACGTAGGAGCCTGGCGCCGGTTCGATCACCGGGAGCCTGCCGTCGCCGGGTTTGCGCGCGCCGACTTCGGGTCCGGTGTATTGCTGCGCCCACTGCAGCCAGTCGGGCCACCAGGAGTACTGGTGGCGGGTGGCGTCATCCAGCCATTCCTGCGGGCTTACCGTCGGGCCTTCCTCGTTGGTCAGGTACCAGTATTTCTTCTGTGCTGGCGGATTGATGGCGCCGGCGATGTGTCCGGAGCCGCTGAGCACGAAACGCACCGGCCCCGACAGTTGCTGCGACCCGATGTAGCAGGAGATCCACGGCGCGATGTGATCCACGATGGTGGAGGCGAAATAGGTGGGTATCGTTATCTTGCGCAGGTCGATCGGCACGCCCGCGAGGGTAATGCCGCCTGGCTCGCGCAGGCGGTTGTGCTGATACATGTTGCGCAGGTAGAAGCTGTGCATGGCCTTCGGCATGCGGGTGGAGTCGCTGTTCCAGTACAGCAGGTCGAATGACGGCGGTTGCCGTCCGAGCAGGTAATTGTTGACGACAAACGACCAGATCAGGTCGTTGGGGCGCAGCATGTTGAACGTGGTCGCCATGGCCGAACTGTCCAGATAGCCCCGGCGGTCCATGATCTTTTCGATCGCCTGAATCATGTCCTCGTCGATGAACACCGCCAGGTCGCCCGGTTGCGAAAAATCCAGCAGGCTGTTCAGGAAGGTGGCGCAGGGGACGCGCTGGTCCCCCTTTGCGGCCATGTAGGCAAGCGTGCAGCCGAGCAGGGTGCCGCCGATGCAGTAGCCGATCGGATGGACCGTCTTCTCGCCCGTGGCTTTTTCGATCGCATCCAGTGCCGCCAGCGGCCCCTCCAGCATATAGTCTTCGAAGGACTTGCCGGCAAGGCTGGCGTCGGGATTCACCCATGAAATCACGAATACGGTGAAGCCGTTGTCGACCCAGTACTTGACGAAGGATTTTTTCTCGCCCAGGTCGAGGATGTAGTACTTGTTGATCCACGGCGGGATCACCAGCAACGGTCGCTGGTGGACCTTCGCCGTGGTCGGTGTGTACTGGATGAGTTGCATGAGGTCGTTCTGGTACACCACCTCGCCGGGCGTGTTGGCGAGGTCGCGCCCGACCGAGAAGGCGTTCAGCTCGGTCATGCGTATGTTCAGGCGCCCGTTGCCGCGCTCGATGTCGGCGAGCAGGTTGTCGAGACCCTGCAGCAGGTTGTTGCCGCCTGAAGTCAGCGTGGCGCGCAGTACGGCCGGATTGCTGAGCACGAAGTTGGTCGGCGCCAGCATGGCCACATACTGTTCGGTGTAGAACTTCAGCTTGTGGCGGGTGTGTTCGTCGATGCCCTCGACTTCGTCCACCGTTTCCAGTATCCAGCGCGACCACAGCAGGTAGGCCTGCTTGATCAGGCTGAACGCCGGAATTTCGTCCCAGCCGGCATCCCTGAAGCGCTTGTCGCCTTTTTCCGGCTGTATGACATCCAGCGGCCTGTCGCCCGACATGGAACTGAGGAAGGATGCCCACAGGGCCGCCTGGTCGCGGGTGAGCCGCGTCTGCATCGACAGAATCCGGCCGGGCTGACTGGTCAGCTTCACGCCGAGAGTCGCGAACGCCTTGATCATGCTGGTCATGTCCACGCTGTCGGGCGCTTCCTGATTCAGCTGGCGCCGCAACAACTGGGCCGCGAGCCGCGTCGAGCGTGCACCGATTCGGGCCACGGTTTCGAGTACGGTCTTGGGGTCGGGCAGATTCAGTTTGTAGTTTTGTTCGTCGGCCATGGGAAGGTCGTCGCCTCAATCGCGGCTGAAGCCGCTCCCACAATCAATGTCATGCAATGCGGCCCGCGGCCGGTGGTTCTATTTTTTCGCCCTGGTATCTCCACCTTTCTCGGCCAGCGTGTTCAGTTCGTTGATGCTTTCCTCGATGCGGCGGCTGATGGTATCGAATGCCTCCGCGTTCGATTCGCTGATCATGTCCGCCAGTTCGCGCATGTTGGCAAGCGCGCGTTCGTAGGCATTGTTGATGAGTTCGCCCTGCTGCGTGAGCATGTCCTGCGTGTCGCGGGCGTCGGCGAGCTTTTCCGTGGCCGCGGAGAGCTCGTCCATGGATTCATTGAGATACTCCATGTGCCGGCGCGCGACATTGCTCATGCCCTCGGCAGTGATCTGGCTCGCGCGGCTCAGGGCCTCCAGATTCTTGCGCTGCGATTCCAGAATCGCATCCGGGTCGAAGCCGGGTGCGTGAATGTTTTTCAGCATGTCGGCAAACGGAAAGGCAAACGGGCTGTTCTGATCCGCCATGATTCAATCTCCTTGGTGGCGCCGGCTACATGTAGACCCCGCCGTTGACGTTGATCTGCTGGCCGGTGATGTAATCGCCCTCGGCGGCGATGAATGCGACGGCACGCGCGATCTCGGCCGGCTGGCCGAAGCGGCGCATGGGAATGCGTGCGATGATTTTCTCGCGAAT
Source organism: uncultured Salinisphaerales bacterium (assembly GCA_964646895.1). Lineage (GTDB taxonomy): Bacteria > Pseudomonadota > Gammaproteobacteria > Nevskiales > CAZYIP01 > CAZYIP01. The sequence continues at coordinate 8,724 of CAZYIP010000076.1, forward strand.
ATTGTCCGGCACCTGCTGCAGCATTTCGGTTTCGGTAAAGCCGGGAGCGATCGAGTTGACCGTAATGTTGTACTTGGCCATTTCGAGCGCCAGCGTTTTGGTGAACGCAATGATGCCGCCCTTGCTGGCGGCGTAGTTCGCCTGCCCGAAGTTGCCGGCCTGGCCGACGAACGACGTGATGTTGATGATGCGGCCGTAGCGCTGCTCCATCATCATTGGCAACGCTTCCGAGCAGGTGGCGTAGACGCTGCCGAGATTGGTGTCGAGGACGGCCTTCCAGTCCTCGTCGGTCATGTTCTTCATGGCCTTGTCGCGGGTGATGCCCGCGTTGTTGACCAGGATGTCGACATGCCCCCACTGGCTCTGCGTTTGCCGCACCAGTTCGCGCGCCTCGGTCATGTTCGAAACATCGGCTTGCAGCACCAGCGCCTGACAGCCCCGCGCCTGGATTTCATCCGCCACCTTGCGCGCGTCCGCCTCGCGCGAGCGGTAGTTGAGTGCCACTCGCGCGCCCCGATCCGCGAGTTGACAGGCTATCTCACGCCCGATACCACGAGAAGCACCGGTGACGATTGCGGTTTTGTCCTTCAAGTCCTGCATGTCATGGTCTCCGCCGTATGTCGTTGCCAGCATGATAACGCGCGAGGCGCCACGTGAACTACACGCGCTTCCCTGCTGAGGATAGGCCACATGCGGGCGGTGCGCAAAGCGGCTTTGCTGCGGGTTGCATGCAAGGGATGACAGAGGACGGAACGCAGGAGTCTGGCATTCCCTCTCCGCGGCCCTCTCCCACGAGTGGGCTTGTCAGGTCGAGCGGATGAACTCGGCGAGTTTCGGGGCGATCTCGCCGCGCCAGTGGCGGCCGTTGAATACGCCGTAATGGCCGACGCCGGCCTGCTCGTGATGGCGCCGGCGCGCTTGCGGAATGTTCGGGCACAGGGCATGCGCCGCCGCGGTCTGGCCGGGGCTGGAGATGTCGTCCCTTTCGCCCTCGATGGTGAACAGGGCGGTATCGCGAATGGCGGCGGTGTCCACCGGTCGTCCGCGATGGGAGAAACATCCGCGTGCCAGGTGATGCTCCTTGAACACGCGCCGGATGGTATCCAGGTAAAACGCCGCGGGCAGATCCATCACCGCCATGTATTCGTCGTAGAAGCGGCGGTGACGGCTGGTCTGCTCCTGGTCGTTGTCGATCATGGACTGGAACAGGCGCCAGTATGCATCCACATGGCGATCGAAATTCATGCTCACGAAGCCGCTCAACTGCATGAAGCCGGGATACACGGGCCGCATCATGCCGGGGTAGGGCGCCGGTACCCGATGAATGGTGTGGCGGCGGAACCAGCTCATGCTGTGACTGGTCGCCAGCTTGTCGGGCAGTGTGGGGCGAACGCGCGCATCGATGGGCGCGCTCATCATGGCCAGCGAGCGCGGCGTTGCCGGGTGCTGGTCTTCGGCCATCAGGGCGGTTGCCGCGAGCATCGGTACCGCGGCCTGGCAGACGGCGAGCACATGGGTGTCCGGGCCCAGGTAATCGAGAAAGTCGATCATGTAGTCGACGTACTCGTCCAGCCCGAAGCCACCGGCCGTCACCGGCACCATGCGTGCGTCCCGCCAGTCGGTGATGAAAACATCATGATCCGGCAGCAGTGTTTCCACGGTGCCGCGCAGGAGGGTTGCGAAGTGTCCCGAAAGCGGTGCGACGATCAGCAGGCGCGGGTCGTTCCGGCGAGGCGCATCGCGCTCGAAGTGCTTCAGTTGGCAAAAGGTCTTGCGTTTGACGTTCGTTTCGCGCACGGCGACCGTTTTGCCGCCGCACTCGATGGTGGCGAGGCGGAAACTCGGCTTGTAGTAGCGGCGGGCCAGGTCTTCGAACAGGCGACACGCGGAGGCGGCGCTGCGGCTGCCGACCGTGTGCGCGAACGGGTTGAGCGGATGGTTCAGCAGAAACTCTTGCGCGCTGGCAAACATGCGCATCTGCGCCGCCGCGGCGCGGCTCATCTCATGGACTTCGTAAAGCATCGGTTATCGGCCCCATGTCGCCGCCGCCGCGGCCACGGTGACATGCACCGCGCGGTTGCTGTGTCATTATCAGCTAAGCGCCGCCCCCGTCCGTCGCACCAATGCCCGACTGGCGAAACGGAATCTATCGACGCTGCTCCGGTGTCATTCTTATTGGCTCATTCCTTATAATTTATAATTATTCTTACCTGCATTCACCCCGAACCGTCAAGAGGAGGCGCCGGGTGCCGGCGCTCGACGGTGTGCACAAATGTCGCGTCAATCGCGGCTGAAGCCGCTCCCACAAATCGATACCCTCTCCCTGACCCTCTCCCGCAAGCGGGAGAGGGGAGAAAGTTGTGGGAGCGGCTTCAGCCGCGATAGCTGAGTTCCGGTCGTGGCCCGACCGTCGTCGTATATAACGATCAGCCCATCTTTCCCGCATCGCCGTCCGGGTGCGATGGATGGCTGCGGATCACTTCGCAGTCCAGGTGGCCGCGGTGCAGGCGCAGATCCAGTCGGGTGCCGGCGGGTGCATCGCCGGCGTCGGTGATCACGCGCCGGGTGTCTTCATGCGCCTGGCTCGCAATGGCGTAACCACGCTCCAGGGTGGCGAGCGGGCTGACGGCGTGAAGGGCGCGCATGGCGAGTTTCAGGCGGGCGTCGTGCTGTTCCATTCGCCGCGTCATTGCGGTGTCGAGGCGGCGCTGCAAACCGTCACATTGCCGCGCATATTGTCTAGCGCGCTGGCGTGGATCGAGATAGCGGAGGTGAACTTCCGCCGATGCGAGACGTTCCCGGCATCGCGCATGCCCGCTGTGCAGCGCACGGCGCAGGCGTACGTCCAGTTCGTCCAGGCGCTGCATGCGCGTTTCCAGCGCGCGGCCGGGGTGCTGTCGCTCGAGACGGGCGCTCAGCCAGCGGCTGCGCTGGGCGCCGGTTTCCAGTCGCTGGCGCATTGCGCGCGCGAGCGCTTCGTGCAGGCGTGCCAGGCGCGTGCGCCATTCGGTCTGGTCCGGGCTCACCAGCTCGGCTGCCGCCGACGGGGTCGGCGCGCGCTGGTCGGCGACGAAGTCGGCGATGGTGAAGTCCACTTCGTGCCCCACGCCAGAAACGATGGGAATGGGGCAGGCGGCGATCGCGCGGGCGACGATTTCCTCGTTGAAGGCCCACAGGTCCTCCAGTGAGCCGCCGCCGCGGGCGAGAATCAGCACGTCGCATTCCGCGCGCGCGGTGGCCGTGGCCAAGGCCTCGACAATGGCTGGCGCGGCTGCGGCCCCCTGCACCGCGACGGGGTAGATCATGACCCGGCCCAGCGGAAAGCGCCGCCGGAGCACGCTCAGGATGTCGCGGATGGCGGCCCCGGTGGGGGAGGTGATGACGCCGATGCGCGATGGCACGGGGGGCAGCGGTTGCTTGTGCTCGTCGTCGAACAGGCCTTCGCTCATGAGCCGGTTGCGCAACGCCTCGAATGCGCGACGCAGTGCGCCGTCACCGGCTTCCTCCATGTGCTCGACGATGAGCTGATAGTCGCCGCGCGCTTCATACAGCCCCAGCCGCGCGCGCACCAGAACCTGCATGCCGTCGGCTGGCTGGAAGGGCAGCAGGGCGTTACGCGTGCGAAACATGGCGCAGCGCACCTGCGCGCCGGCATCCTTGAGGGTGAAATACCAGTGACCGGAGCGGGGGCGCGCGAAATTGGACAGCTCTCCTTCGACCCAAAGCAGCGGAAAGCTGATTTCGAGCAGACCCTTCACCTGACGGTTCAGCTCGCTCACCGTATAGACGGTGCGGTTGCCGAACGTAGCCTGTTGCAGCGATTCCATAATGTGCCTGTATGCCGGTTTCGTTCAATTCGTCATTCCCGCCGCCGCGGGAATGGCGGGTTGGGGTCCCTGTGCGGTTGATGATGTGAGCGATCGACGCGATCTGTATAATAAGAAAATTTACCATCAGCCCGGCGGGAGTCCCTAACGTCCATGCGTATCAGCCAGGAAGCCCTCACTTTTGACGATGTGCTGCTCGAGCCCGCTTACTCCGAAGTATTGCCGCGGCAGGTTTCACTGGCGACGCCCATCACGCGCACAATCCGGGTGAATCTGCCGATCATGGCGGCGGCCATGGATACGGTGACCGAAGGGCGCCTGGCCATCGCCATGGCGCAGGAAGGCGGCATCGGCATCGTGCATAAAAACATGACGCCCGAGCACCAGGCGGCGCAGGTGCGCATGGTGAAGAAGTTCGAGTCCGGCGTTATCAACGACCCGATTACCGTATCCCCCGATACCACCATCGAGGATGTCATCAAGCTGACCCACGCCCATGACATCTCCGGCGTGCCGGTGGTGGAAGGCGACCAACTGGTCGGCATCGTCACCAGCCGCGACCTGCGCTTCGTCACCGGGCTGCACAAGCCCGTTTCCCACATCATGACACGCAAGGAGCAGCTCGTCACCGTCAAGGAGGGCGCCACCCGGGACGAAGTCCTGGACCTGCTGCACCGGCACCGGATCGAGAAGCTGCTGGTGATCAACGAGGGCTTTGCCCTGCGCGGCATGATCACCGTCAAGGATATCCAGAAGTCCACCGATTTTCCCAATGCCGCCAAGGACGAACATGGACGGCTGCGCGTGGGCGCCGCGGTGAGTACCGGCTTCGATACGGAACAACGGGTCGAGGCGTTGGTGGAGGCGGGAGTCGACGTGCTGGTGGTGGACACCGCTCACGGTCATTCCAAGGGCGTCATCGAGCGTATTCGCTGGATCAAGAGGAATTTCCCCGATGTGCAGGTGATCGGCGGCAATATCGCTACTGCGGAGGGTGCGCTGGCACTGGCCGAGGCCGGGGCCGACGGCGTCAAGGTGGGCATCGGGCCGGGTTCCATCTGCACCACGCGCATCGTCGCCGGCGTTGGCGTGCCGCAGATCACGGCCATCGGTAACGTGGCCGATGCGCTGGCGGGCAGCGACGTGCCCCTGATTGCGGATGGCGGTATCCGGTTCTCCGGCGATATCGCCAAGGCGATTGTCGCGGGCGCGCACGCGGTGATGGTCGGTGGCCTGCTGGCCGGCACTGAGGAGGCCCCGGGCGACGTGGAGCTGTACCAGGGGCGCACGTTCAAGTCCTATCGCGGCATGGGTTCGCTCGGCGCGATGGCGGGTCGCGACGGCTCCCGCGACCGCTACTTCCAGGATACGACCGAGGAAGTCGAAAAGCTGGTGCCCGAGGGTATCGAAGGGCGCGTGCCCTACAAGGGTGCGGTGTCCGGAATCATTCATCAGCTTTCCGGCGGGTTACGCGCGTGCATGGGCTACACTGGTTGCCACGACATCGCCGAGTTGCGCACGCGGCCGCGATTCGTTCGCATCACCGCCGCGGGTGTGCGGGAAAGCCATGTACACGATGTGAGCATCGTCAAGGAAGCGCCGAATTATCGGGTGGATTGAGGCGGGCGTTATCGCCGATCGCGGCTGCAGCCGCTCCCACAGGCACAGTGGTGGCCACGAACCTTGTGGGAGCGGCTTCAGCCGCGATCAGCGGCAGGAGCGCGCCAACCAGTCGCGGCCCGCACCGCTCCCACGAATGCTGTACTACCTGGGATTTGGCGAGCGCGCCCTCGGGCGATTCATAACTGGCAGGAAACAACTCCTATGACCGACACCGATCGCGATATCCACGCCGATCGTATCCTGATCATCGACTTCGGTTCCCAATACACTCAGCTCATCGCGCGGCGGGTGCGTGAAGCGGGAGTGTACAGCGAGGTGCGCGCCTGGGATGTGCCGCTGGCCCAGGTGCGGGCCTTCCGGCCGAAGGGCATCATTCTGTCGGGAGGGCCGGAATCGGTAGTGGCGGAACAGCCGCCGCGTATCGATCCGGATATCATCCAGCTTGGCGTGCCGGTGCTGGGGATCTGCTACGGCATGCAGACGCTGGTGGCACAGCTTGGGGGCGAAGTGGCGCCGGCACAAAAGCGCGAATTCGGCTATGCGCGGGTGCGGGCGCGCGGGCATTCGGATTTGTTGCGGGACATTCAGGATCACGTCAATGAGGCCGGTCACGGCCTGCTCGACGTTTGGATGAGTCACGGCGACCGGGTGATCCGTCTTCCCGATGGCTTCAAGGTGATCGCCAGCACGGAGTCGGCACCCTACGCTGGCATGGCCGACGAGAGCCGCCATCTGTACGGCCTGCAATTCCATCCCGAAGTCACCCACACGCCCCAGGGCGGTCGCATACTGCGCCGTTTCGTGCGCGAGATCTGCGGCTGCGAGGCATTGTGGCAGCCGCGCAACATCATCGAGGACCGGGTGCGCCGCATTCGCGAGCAGGTGGGCGACGGGCGCGTGCTGCTGGCGCTGTCGGGAGGCGTGGACTCCTCGGTGGTGGCGGCGTTGCTGCAGAAGGCGATTGGTGACCAGCTTGTGTGCGTGTTCGTCGACAACGGGCTGCTGCGGCTCAACGAAGGCGATCAGGTGATGGCCACATTCGCCCGCCACATGGGCGTCAACGTGATCCGCGTCAATGCGGGGGAGCGCTTTCTGGAGGAACTGGAAGGCGAGACCAATCCGGAGCAGAAACGCAAGATCATCGGCAATCGGTTCATCGACGTATTCGACGAGAAAGCCTCGGAACTGACCGGTATCCAGTGGCTCGCCCAGGGCACGATCTACCCCGACGTAATCGAATCCGCCGCCGACGCGGCAGGCGGTGCCCACGTGATCAAGTCGCATCACAACGTGGGCGGATTGCCGGAGCGCATGAATCTCAAGCTTATCGAGCCGCTGCGCGAGCTGTTCAAGGACGAAGTGCGCAAGCTCGGCGTCGAGCTGGGACTGCCGGAGGACATGATCTATCGCCATCCGTTTCCGGGGCCGGGTCTGGGGGTGCGAGTGCTGGGCGATGTGCGCAAGGCCTATGTGGATACCCTGCGTCTGGCGGATGCGATCTTTATTGAAGAACTGCGCGCCCACGGGCTCTACCAGAAGGTCAGCCAGGCATTCGCGGTGTTCCTGCCGGTGCGCTCGGTCGGCGTCATGGGCGACGGCCGACGCTACGAGCACGTGATCGCCCTGCGGGCAGTGGAGACGATCGACTTCATGACCGCGCGCTGGGCCCACCTGCCATACGAGTTTCTGGACACCGTCTCGCGCCGCATCATCAACGAAGTGGACGGCGTCTCCCGCGTCGTCTACGACGTATCCGGCAAGCCACCAGCCACGATCGAGTGGGAGTGAAAATACGTCTTGGGACTTGATAGCAAAGGTCTGGCCGTCTGGCACTGGAATTCTCCCGCGAGGCGGGCAGCGCCGAGGAGGCAGTTCGCACCGCCTTGGCCGATGTCAAGAGCGCGATCCCATCTGCGCGCCTGGTCGAGGCCTCGCCGGACCTCGTTGGCTTGACGGATGTGGCAGATGTCGTGGGTGTTTCCCGTCAGGCAATACGAAAATTGATGCTCGCTCATCGAGCGACGTTTCCCATGCCGATTCATGAAGGTAGCGCCTCGATCTGGCATCTGGCAGAGGTGCTTGATTGGCTCAAGATGCGAGGGGACTATCAAATTGATGCGGGCGTACTGGAGACTGCGAAAGTAGCGTTGGCAGTGAACGTAACCAAGGAGGCAATTCGTCATCCGGTGGGTGACGATGATAGGGGCACGGCGCTGGTTTCATCCATTTCGCACACAAGCCGGCTTTCGTGACCCTTGGTTGTGAAAGTATTCAAATGTGATCCGCATGTTCGGATTGTTTCGTCTGCCTTGAGCTCAGGCTCAGGGCAGCTTACCGCTTTGCCG
>CAZYIP010000077.1:0-7938 GCA_964646895.1 uncultured Salinisphaerales bacterium
CTGTTCGACACGTTTTTCCGTTTTCTGCAGCATCGGTTCATGGCGGGAGCATGAGGACGGCTCCGCGTTGCGCTCCTACGGTATCCACGTAACCGACGGCCTGCAGCGAACCGCGATGTAGTGGATAGCGCACCGCATGGATGGTTTCACGAACGACCGTTGCAAAGTCTGCCCAGGGTTCGTTGGCTGTCTGCGTTTTACGCGGTCCCGGGCAGCCGCAATGTCTCGCGCGGACTGCTTGCCTGGCACAGCCCTCAGCACTCCCGGCAGTAGCCTCTGAGCACCTTTCTCCCGCTACATTGCAATATTGCGTGGTTCTGTGAGAAATTTGTCGGATACCCTGACTCGTTCGAGTGCGTTGCGCGGATAGTCATGCAGCGACAGGGGCGTGTCTGATCATGATTCTTGCCGTAGCCGCTGATTCCTCCATAATGCACGGCGTTGACGTGAAATGACGGAACGCAATGAACCCCAGTTATCTTGAATTTGAACAGCCCATCGCAGAGCTTCAGCAGAAGATCGAGGAACTGCGCTATGTGGCCGACGACAGCGAAGTCAATCTGAGCGAGGAGATCACGCGCCTCGAAGCCAAGGTGCAGACCGTGACCGAGCACATATTCGGCTCGCTCAGCGCCTGGCAGGTGGTGCAGCTTGCGCGGCATCCGCAGCGGCCCTATACGCTCGACTATATCAACGGGCTGTTTACAGACTTCGAAGAGCTGCATGGAGACCGCGCGTTGCGTGATGATCCGGCCATCGTTGGTGGTATCGGCCGGCTGGACGGGCGTCCGGTGATGGTCATCGGCCACCAGAAAGGGCGTGATACGAAAGAGAAGGTTCATCGCAATTTCGGCATGCCCCGACCGGAAGGGTACCGCAAGGCCTTGCGCCTGATGCGGCTCGCCGAGCGTTTTCATCTGCCGCTGGTCACCTTCATCGATACGCCGGGCGCCTATCCCGGCATCGGCGCCGAGGAAAATGACCAGAGCGAGGCGATCGCGCGCAATCTGTTCGTGCTGGCGCGGCTGAAAACGCCGGTCATATGCACGGTGATCGGCGAGGGCGGCTCGGGCGGGGCGCTGGCCATCGGCGTCGGAGATCATGTGGGCATGCTCCAGTACGGCGTGTATTCGGTGATATCACCGGAAGGCTGCGCGTCCATTCTCTGGAAAAGCGCGGAGAAGGCCGAAGCGGCAGCGGAAGCCCTGGAACTGACCTCGCAGCGGTTGAAAGAGCACAACCTGATCGACGAGATCATCGAGGAGCCCCTGGGAGGGGCGCACCGTGACATGGAGACGATGATCGCCACGGTCAAGAAACGCCTGCTCGGCAATCTGGAACGGCTGCATCAGGTGCCGATCGCCGACCTGGTCCAGCGCCGCTATGATCGCCTCATGAGTTACGGGGCGTACAAGAGCTAGCTGATATGAACCTCGATCCGTCGCGTGTCGCTGCGGCGATTCCGCGGGACGCGCGTATCGTTCGCGCAGGATTGAGCGGAGGCGTTGATTCGGTGGTGCTGCTGCATGTGCTGGCGAAGCACCTGCCGCCTGAACAGCAGCTTGAAGCCATCCACGTTCATCACGGACTGCAGCCGGGCGCGGACGACTGGGCGTCGCACTGCAGGGCCCTGTGCGACAAGCTCGGTGTTCGCTGTACGGTTCGATACGTTCATGTCCGCGCCGGCGACGGGGCTGGTGTGGAAGCGCAGGCGCGCGCGCTGCGCTATCGGGCGCTGTGCGAAGGCCTGAACGAAACCGATGTGCTGGTGACGGCCCATCACGCCGACGACCAGGCGGAAACGGTACTGCTTCAGCTCTTGCGTGGTGCCGGTGTGCGCGGACTGGCTGCCATGGCGCGGCACGGTATTGCGCCCGGTACCACGGCCGTGCGGCTGGTGCGTCCGTTGCTCGATGTCGACCGGGCGGCGATCGAGTCCTGGGCCCGGCGCGCCGGTCTCGATTGGGTCGAGGACCCCACCAACGCCGAGCCGACATTCGATCGCAGCTATCTGCGCCGTGAAGTCATGCCCCGTCTGCGCGCCCGCTGGCCGGCAATGTCCGAAACCATGGCGCGCAGTGCGCGGCTGTGCGCGGAGGCAGCCGGGATGCTGGACTGTCTGGCGCAGGCCGATCTGGCGGGGGTCCAGCTTGCAGGGGAGGCGGTTTCCGTTGCCGGCCTGCTGCTTTTGTCCCCGGCGCGCCGGCGCAATGCGTTGCGCGCCTGGATCGCGAGCAGGAATCTGCCGCCGCCGCATGCGGCGCATCTGCGCGAACTGGAAGAGACTATTCTCCCTGCGGCATCCGACGCGGTGCCATGCATGCGCTGGCCCGGCGCGGAGGTGCGGCGCTACCGCGATGCCGTGTATGCCATGGCGCCCCTCGCGCCTGCGCCGGGCAAGGACATCGTGCTCGAATGGAGCCCGCCCAGCCGTCTTGTACTGCCATCCGGCTGCGGCGAGCTGATCCCCGCAGTCGCTGGCGCCACGCTGCCATTGCCGTCGCGGCGGCTCAGCGTGCGCTTCCGACGCGGCGGCGAGCGTTTGCGCCTGCGGGCGGACGGGCCTGCGCATACGGTGAAAAAGCTCATGCAGGATGCTGGCGTGCCACCGTGGGTTCGCGAACGAATGCCGTTTGTTTATCATGGGGAGAGGCTGTTATGCGTTGCCGACCGGTGGGTAGCTGCGCCCGATGAGGCCATGGCAGCGCGCCGGAGCGTCGAAATTGCCTGGCTCAATGACTTGCCGGGCGCGATGACGGAGCAGGTCCATGAGCATTCTGGATGATCTGGCGGAGCGCAACATTCAGGCTGCGGTCGAGCGAGGCGAGTTTGAAAATCTCCCCGGCGCTGGCCGACCGCTGTGTCTGGATGACGACAGCATGGTGCCCGCCGAATTGCGCACGGGCTACCGGTTGCTCAAGAATTCCGGTTACCTGCCGCCAGAGCTGCAGTTGCGCGCAGAGATTCGCAGTGTCGAGGATCTGATGCGTGCCGCACGCACGGAACCGGAGCGCGCCAGCGCCAGCCGGCGTCTGCAGTTTCTGCGCATGCGCCTCGCGCATGCCCGCGGCGGAGAGGCGCTGCTTGCGCTGGACGATTACGAAGCTCTGCTGGAGCGGCGGCTCGGAGGTGAAGAGTAGGTGCCTGTGGCCGGTGTACAATCGCGGCTAAAGCCGCTCCCAAAGGCACGGCGCCACCTCGAATTGTGGGACTTGCCGTCATCATCGCGGCTTGCGCCGCCCGCAAGGGCAGTCGAGAGGTGCCCCGCATTGTCGATTCACCCGTATTCTGCTAACGTTGCGCCGCAATTGGCACCCAATTGAAGGCCAGCCCCCAACTCATGTCGCAAAAGCCCCTGACCCGCTTCATCTTCGTGACCGGTGGCGTGGTTTCTTCGCTGGGCAAGGGCATCGCATCGGCATCCCTGGGCACCATTCTCGAATCGCGTGGCCTCCGCGTCAGCCTGGTCAAGCTCGATCCCTACATCAACGTCGACGCGGGCACCATGAGCCCGTTTCAGCATGGCGAGGTGTTCGTGACCGCCGACGGCGCCGAGACCGATCTGGATCTCGGGCATTACGAGCGCTTCACCCGCACCCGCACCAGCCGGCACAACAATTTCACCACCGGCCAGATCTACTACAACGTCATCAGCAAGGAGCGCCGCGGCGATTACCTGGGTGGGACGGTGCAGGTCATCCCGCACATCACCGACGAGATCAAGGAGGGCATCCGTCGTGGCGCGGGCGATGTGGACATCTGCCTGACCGAAATCGGCGGCACGGTGGGTGACATAGAATCGCTGCCCTTTCTGGAGGCGATTCGCCAGTTGCGGGTCGAACTCGGGCCGCAGCGGGTGATGTTCATGCACCTGACGCTCATCCCCTACATCGCCGCCGCCGGCGAGATGAAGACCAAGCCGACCCAGCACTCGGTCAAGGAACTGCGCTCCATCGGCATCCAGCCGGACATCCTGATGTGCCGCACCGACCGGCCTTTGCCCGATACCGAGCGGCGCAAGGTGGCGTTGTTTACCAACGTGCCCAATCGCGCCGTGGTAGCGGCCATCGACGTGGACGACATCTACCGGATTCCGCAGGCGCTGCACGATCAGGGGCTGGATACCCTGGTGACCGATCACTTCCGCCTCGACGTGCCGCCCGCCGACCTGTCCGACTGGAAGCGGGTCGTGGACGCGCGTGCGCGCCAGGATGTGGAGGTGCAGGTGGCCATGGTGGGCAAGTACGTCAATCTTGCGGACGCCTACAAATCCATCACCGAGGCCTTGCAGCATGCGGGGTTGCAAACCCTGACGCGCGTGCGCATCCGCTACATTGATTCGGAGCAGATCGAATCCGATGGTGCCGTGCTTCTGCAGGGCACCGACGCCATACTGGTGCCCGGCGGCTTCGGAGAACGCGGCATCGAAGGCAAGATCGAAACAGCGCGTTACGCGCGCGAACGCGGCATACCGTATCTCGGCATCTGCCTCGGCATGCAGGTGGCGATCATCGAGTTCGCGCGCAATCGTGCCGGCCTTCCCGATGCGCACAGCACGGAATTTCGGCGGGACACGCAGGATCCGGTGATTGCCCTGGTCACCGAATGGACTACGCGCGAAGGCACCGTCGAGCATCGTGACGAAACATCCGGCATGGGCGGAACCATGCGCGTGGGCGAACAGGAGTGCCAGCTGGCGCCCGACACCCTCGCGAGCAGGCTGTATGGCGCTGAAACCATCCGCGAGCGCCATCGCCACCGTTACGAGTTCAATCCGGCGTATCGCGAGCCGCTGGAGCAGCACGGCATGTGTTTCTCCGGATGGTCCGGCGGCGAAGGGCTGGTGGAGACGGTGGAATTGCCCGATCATCCCTGGTTTCTCGGCTGCCAGTTCCATCCCGAATTTACTTCCACACCGCGCGACGGCCACCCGCTGTTCACGGGCTTCATTCAGGCGGCGCGCGCCTACCACGAGCGCGCACGCGGCGACTAGAGGGTCACGAGATGGACCTTTGTGGTTTCCAGGTCGGCCTTGACCACCCCCTGTTCCTGATTGCCGGGCCTGACACGCTGGAGAGCGAACAGCTCGCGATAGATGTAGCCGGGCACTTGAAAGAAGTCACGCAAGCTCTGGATATACCTTACATATTCAAGGGTTCTTTCGACAAGGCCAATCGCTCGTCCCACGAGAGCTACCGCGGGCCCGGGGTGGACGAGGGCATGCGTATTCTGGCCGAAGTCCGCGCGCAGACGGGTGTTCCCGTGCTTACGGACGTGCATGAGGATACGCCGCTGGCGACGGTGGCGGCGGTCGTGGACGTTATTCAGACGCCGGCTTTCCTGTGCCGCCAAACCAACTTCATGCAGGCGGTGGCGCGCCTGGGCCGACCGGTCAACGTCAAGAAGGGCCAGTTCATGGCGCCGGCGGACATGTCCAACGTGGTTGCCAAGATGAGTGCCGCCGGCAACGAGCAGGTGCTGTTGTGCGAGCGCGGGTTCTGTTTCGGCTACAATAATCTGGTGGCAGACATGCGCAGTCTGGCGATCATGCGCGCCACCGATCGCCCGGTCGTGTTCGATGCCACCCATTCCGTGCAGTTGCCGGGCGGACAGGGCCAGAGTTCCGGTGGGGAGCGGGAGTTCATTCCCCTGCTGGCACGGGCGGCGGTCGCGGCAGGCGTCAGCGGTGTATTCATGGAAACCCATCCGGATCCCGATAACGCGCTTTGTGATGGACCGAACTCATGGCCGTTGCGGCTCATGGCACCGTTGCTGGAGACGCTCAAGGCGCTCGATGCGACGGTCAAGCGCACGCGGCTGATAGAGACTGCAGGATAGTTGAAACCAATGGCGAAGATCGAGGAAATACGGGCACGCGAGATCCTGGATTCGAGAGGAAACCCCACGGTCGAAGCCGAGATCTGGCTCAGCACCGGCGACTGCGGACGCGCCGCAGTGCCCTCCGGCGCATCCACCGGTAGCCGCGAAGCGGTCGAACTGCGCGATGGCGACAAGAAGCGCTATCTGGGGAAGGGCGTGCTCAACGCGGTCGCGCACGTCAACGGCGAAATCGCCGAGAAGCTCGTGGGCGTCGACGCAGCCGACCAGCGCGCGGTGGACCGCCTCCTGATCGAAATTGACGGCACAGACAACAAGTCGCGGCTGGGGGCGAACGCACTGCTTGCGGTTTCCCTCGGGTGCGCGCACGCCTCCGCGGTCGAGGCGGGCATTCCACTGTTTGCGTACCTGGGCGGCGAGCAGGCACGTGAACTGCCGGTGCCGATGATGAACGTCATCAACGGCGGTGCGCATGCCGATAACAGCGTGGACATTCAGGAGTTCATGATTCTGCCGGTCGGTGCCGAGAGCTTTTCCGAGGCGCTGCGCTGCGGTGTGGAAGTCTTCCACCACCTCAAGCAGGTGCTGCATGGGCGCGGCCTGGGCACGACGGTCGGTGATGAGGGTGGTTTCGCACCAGACCTCCCGTCCAACGAAGCCGCGCTGGAAATACTGGTGGAGGCGGTGGAGCATGCCGGTTATCGGCTCGGTGACGATGTAATGCTGGGGCTCGACGTGGCGGCGTCCGAGCTGTACCGGGACGGCGCCTATCATCTGGCGTCCGAGAACAAAACCTTCGATTTCAAAGAGTTTTGTGCCTATATCGAAAACCTGGTCGAGCGTTATCCGATCATCAGTGTCGAAGACGCCATGGACGAGAGCGACTGGGATGGCTGGCGCTATCTGACCGCGCGCCTTGGGGATCGCGTCCAGCTTGTGGGTGACGATCTGTTCGTGACCAATACGCGTATTCTTGAGCAAGGCATCGAGCAGCAGGTGGCCAATGCCATTCTGATCAAGCCGAATCAGATCGGTACGCTTACCGAGACGCTGGAGGCAATCGAGATGGCCGGCAAGGCGGGCTACGCGGCGGTGGTTTCGCACCGGTCAGGCGAAACCGAGGACAGTACGATCGCGGATCTGGCGGTTGCGTCGTCGGCGACGCAGATCAAAACCGGCTCGTTGTCGCGCTCGGACCGGGTCGCCAAGTACAACCAGCTTTTGCGCATCGAAGAAGAGCTGGGTCCGCGCGCCCGCTATCCGGGCCGGCGCGCCTTCCGGATGCCGGGCGGCTGAGGCGGCACGAGCGATGCGCAAGCTGATGATGGTACTGGTGGTGCTGCTTGCGGTTTTGCAATTTCGGCTGTGGTCCGGCGATGGCAGCATTCCTGCCGTTTACGACCTGCGTGCCCAGGTAACCACGCAGACCCGCGCCAATCAGAAGCTCAGCGCGCGCAACGATGCCCTGGTGGCGGAACTGAAGAGCTTGCGGCAGGGCGATTCCGCCGTTGAAGGCCGCGCCCGCAGCGAACTGGGCATGGTTCGCGGTGACGAGACCTTCTATCTGATCGTGCATCAGTAAGTCGTGTGCTGGGCGGTGATTCCCGCCGGTGGATGCGGCCGGCGCATGCAGAGCAGCAAGCCCAAGCAGTATCTGCCCCTGGCGGGCCGCACCGTCATAGAGCACGCGCTGATCCCGTTCCTCCGCAATCCCCGGATTGATGGCCTGGTGGTGGCCGTGCCGGCGGGTGATCAGGACTGGGCACGTCTGCGGCCTGACTGCGAAAAGCCCCTGCTCACGGTGACCGGCGGTGCAACCCGGGCCCATTCGGTGCTGGCCGCGCTCGAATGTCTGTCCGGAACTCTTGATGATGCGACCTGGGTGCTGGTGCATGATGCTGTGCGCCCCTGTCTCGCGGACGCGGACCTGACGCGGCTCATTACGGTACTGGATGACGACCGGGTAGGCGGGCTGCTGGCCGTGCGGGCGCAGGATACCCTCAAGTGGGCGTGTGACGACCACGTCGAACATACGATCGATCGCTCCCGCGTATGGCAGGCCCAGACACCGCAGATGTTTCGCCTGGGCGCGCTCGCCGG
>CAZYIP010000077.1:8038-16274 GCA_964646895.1 uncultured Salinisphaerales bacterium
AACGGTCATGCCGTGCAGGTCGAGCTCGGCACCTACCCGGTACTGGCCGCGCCGCAGCTTGCGCAATACCCGCTGCTGTACGCCCGGCTGGTGGAAGATCAGCTCGTCGCCGGTTTCGAACGCGGCGGGGTCGAGCGGATAATCGAGCAACTGCGCCATGACCTCCGCCTCGTCGGCGGCGGTGAACCGGGGGTGTGGAGACGGGCGGCGCCGTGCCGGTGCGGCGCGCTCACCGTTGTCGCCACGCTTGACCGGCCCTACTTCCGTGCGGAAGAGGGCGCGTTCGGCGGCGCTGATTTCGAGATTGTCGATCATCGCGGCCCTCCGGCGACTACGATTGCCTGCTGACTATAGGGTACCATTGGAACCTCTTGCGGTGCGGCCCGCTGGCCGGCCGCTGCCGCGCTTTCATCCGGGGACACAATGCGGATTCTGCTCAGCAACGACGATGGGTATCAGGCCGCCGGCCTGCGCTGCCTCAAAAAGACTCTGGAATCCTTTGCACAGGTGGATGTGGTCGCGCCGGATCGAAATCGCAGTGGCGCCAGCAACTCGCTGACCCTGGCACGCCCGGTGCGCGCCCGGCGTGAAGGTGAGCACGTGCTTTGCATTGATGGTACTCCGACGGATTGCGTCCATCTGGCTCTGAGCGGCCTCATCGAGGACAAGCCTGACATGGTGGTTTCGGGGATCAACGAAGGCTCGAACCTGGGAGATGACGTACTTTACTCGGGCACGGTCGCGGCAGCGATGGAAGGCCGCTCTCTCGGCTTTCCCGCGATCGCGGTGTCCTGTGTCGGAGAACGCCCGACGCAATACGAGACGGCGGCGCGGGTGACTGCAGCCCTGATTCGCCAACTCGCGCATGATCCGTTGCCGGCGGACACGATTCTCAACGTCAACGTGCCCGATGTGGCCTGGAATGATCTCAACGGCTTCGAGGCCACGCGTCTGGGCCACCGCCATCGCGCGGAACGGGTCATCCGCGACAGCGATCCACGCGGGCATCCGATCTTCTGGATCGGTCCCCACGGCGGCGAACTCGACGCCGGTCCGGGCACGGATTTCGACGCAGTGCGCCGGCGCTGCGTCTCCATTACGCCGATTCAGGTGGATCTTACCCGCTACAACGCACTCGACCAGCTCGCGGGTTGGCTGAAGGGCTTGTAGATGGTCAGGCATCCGCATACGCTGGGTTTTGGCATGACTTCACAACGTAGCCGCGAACGCCTGGTGGCTCGCCTGCGTGATGCCGGTATCGGCGACGAGCGGGTGCTCCAGGCCATCAGCAAGGTGCCTCGTCACCAATTCGTCGACGAGGCGCTGACCAGCCGTGCCTATGACGATACCGCGTTGCCGATCGGTCACGGCCAGACGATTTCACAGCCATTCGTGGTTGCGAGGATGACCGAACTGCTGCTGCGCGACGGGGTTCCCGACAAGGTACTCGAGGTGGGTACCGGGAGCGGGTATCAGACGGCGGTGCTGGCGGAGCTGGTGACGCAGGTGTACACGGTGGAGCGCATTCGGGCCCTGCACGATCTGGCACGCCAGAGATTGCGCACGCAAGGCTACTATCGCGTGCGTGCCCGTTACTCGGACGGCATCATGGGTTTGCCGTCAGCCGCACCATTCGATGGCATTCTCGTAACCGCGGGCGCCGCGAGCGTGCCGCGGGCGCTGTTGGAACAGCTCGAACCAAAGGGACGCATGGTGCTGCCGGTGGAAAACGCCGGTGGCCCGCAGGTGCTGCGTCTCGTGCGGCGCGTTGGCGATATGTATGAGGCAGAGGATTTCGACCCTGTCAGTTTCGTGCCGCTAGTGGCGGATAAAACCTGATTCGCTGATGTATGGCGTGCGCTGTGCCTGCGGCAGCCCTTTACGCCTCCTGCGCCTGGCGAATCTGTTGCTGGTGCTGTTGCTGGTCGGTTGCGGCCCTGCGGCGTACCGATGGGTAGACGAAAGCTATATCGTTCGCCGCGGTGACACCTTATATTCCATCGCTTTCGACAATAACCTCGATTACCGCACCCTGGCGCAATGGAACAATATCGCGCCGCCATACACCATTTATCCCGGGCAGCAAATTCGCCTGATGCCGTCGGGGCCGTACGCACAACCCCGTCCGCGGCAAGCGGAGGTGGCAAAAGCGGCACAACGGCCGCCGCCGAAAGCAGCCCCCGCCACGCCATCGGCGCCCGCCCCCACGAGCAGTAGAACGGCGGCCGCGCCTGTGTCAAAGTGGTTGTGGCCGGCTCAGGGGAGGTTGTTGCAGGTCACGGTACCGGGTACGGATCCGAAGGGTCTCAACATTGGCGGCAAGGTGGGTGAGCCGGTGCGTGCCGCCGCCAGCGGGTATGTGGTGTATGGTGGCAATGGGCTCAAGGGTTATGGACTTCTGCTCATCGTCAAGCACAATGAACATTATCTGAGTGCCTATGGTCATAATAGTCGACTGGATGTTCACGAGGGCGACCGGGTGCACGCCGGTCAGGTGATTGCTCGAATGGGGCTGGGGCCGCAACGTCAGCCCATGTTGCACTTCGAGATACGACGCGACGGCAAGCCCGTGGACCCGAGGCGTCTCTTGCCGCCACGGAAAAAATAGCGCGATGCGCAGCACCACGACCGGTCGTCAGCACTTGCCTGGTGATTTGCTGAACATTGCGCCGAAAGACAGATTGGAACCTGGTTATATCACCCGCGCACCCGTTCATCCGCGGGCAAGCCCCGTGGGCTTTCCGTCACAAGCTCATGCGTTCAATCGGTTGATTGGGCGTGAAGCGTGCCAGCCACTGTTCATGTTATCGCCGATGGCCGGCACACCTTGGCGTGCGGGAGATGCAGCAGATGCGCGGACATGATCTACCTGTGAGGTGCCCATATGGGGGAGCGTGAAGATGCTGAATACAGCTATGTTGACAAGGACGCCGAGGAAGACGAAATGACCGAGAATGCGGCGGCCCACGAAGATACGGACGAAACCTCCAGCGACGAAACGGGTGAGTCGGGGAAGAGAGAGCGCGGCGGCAAGTCTGCCCGTGTCAACGAGGATCTCGACGCCACCCGGTTGTATTTGAGTGAAATCGGATTCACCCCCTTGCTGACAGCGGAACAGGAAGTCTTCTTCGCGCGCAAGGCGCGCGCGGGAGAAGAGGCGGCGCGCAAGCGCATGATCGAGAGCAATTTGCGACTCGTGGTTAAAATCGCGCGCCGCTACATTGGCCGGGGTCTGCCGCTGCTCGACCTGATCGAAGAGGGCAATCTGGGGCTGATGCGGGCGGTCGAGAAGTTCGACCCGGAGCTGGGCTACCGCTTTTCCACCTATGCCACCTGGTGGATTCGTCAAACGATCGAGCGTGCGATTATCAATCAGGCGCGTACCGTTCGTCTGCCGATACACGTGGTCAAGGAAATCAACACGTACATGCGTGCGGCACGGCGGCTGTCCCAGGAACTGGAGCGCGAGCCCACAACGGAGGAAATCGCCGATCTGCTGGATCGCCCGCTGGACGACGTGGAGCGCATGCTGACGTGGAACGAACCCACGACTTCCGTGGATACACCCATTGGCGACGCCGGTGATCGCTCGCTGCTGGATGCCATCGCGGACGAGGATCACGTCAACCCGCTGAAGAGCCTGGAACTGGCGGACATGCGCCTGGTACTCGATCGCTGGCTGGAGGAACTCAATGACAAGCAGCAGCAGGTCGTGGAGCGGCGCTTCGGGCTCAATGATGGCGAGAAGGCCACGCTGGAAGAAGTTGGTCGTGAACTCGGCGTGACCCGCGAACGGGTCCGCCAGATCCAGGTGGAAGCGTTGCGACGCCTGAAGAAGGTGCTGCGCAAGGCGGGCATCACCGAGGAAACATTATTGCCGTAGCCGGGTTCACTGGCTATTGACCGGGTACGATTGTGGGAGCGGCTTCAGCCGCGATTTCCGACGCTGCGATCGCGGCTGAAGCCGCTCCCACCACTGCCGCGTCCGCTACATCATCAACAGGCCCATCACTACGCGCCGCCCCTCGCCGACAAGGACATTGAAGGTACGGCAGGCGGCGGCCGTATCCATGACATCCAGGCTGAGCCCGTTCACGGCAAAGTGGCGCATGATGTCACGGGACGGGAACCGTTGCCGCGCGCCGGTGCCCAGGATGGCGACTTGCGGCGCGAGTTCGGTGAAAGGCACGAAATCCTCGCGGCGCAAATCCTCGAAGGTTTGCGGCCGCCAGTCGTCGCGGACCTGATCCGTGGTCAGAATCAGGCTGGTGGTGATGCGGCGATTGTCGTTAAGGGTGATCTGCCCGTCGCCGTAGCTGCGAATGGCGTAACCCTGGTACTCATTATCAAGCGCGATTTTCATGGCTCATATAGAATAGAGGGCTGCTGGTCGAAACGACAAGCCAGTCGAGAACCCTGGGCCGTGGTCACGATTGTTCGCACGCGTGAATAATCGTGATCGTGCGGGTGCTCCGGGGAGCAACCATTGAAACACAAGGTTACCCGCAGCGTGCGGGTGTTGCCGTCTGTCCGCGATTCTTCCGAGAACCCTGAGAGACCGCGCGGGTTGCAAGCGGTTCTCATGGTTTCCGGTCAATGGCGATGAACGGCAAGAAGATGCCCAATGACGAAGGGGAGGCGAGAAGCGTGAAACCGGTCAACGTTGGCTTGCTGGGCCTGGGTACCGTCGGCGCGGGAACGGTCAACGTTCTGCGCCGTAACGCGAAGGAAATTTCACGCCACGCGGGACGCGGAATCCAGGTCATCATGGCCGCAGTGCGCGATCTGGAGATGCAGCGCGGTTGCGACGTCGAAGGTATTGCGCTCACGGATGATCCGTTCGCTGTCGCCCGGCATGCCGATGTGGATGTTGTCGTTGAGCTGATCGGCGGCGAGGACGTTGCGCGCGAGCTGGTACTCGCGGCGATCGATGCCGGCAAGCACGTGGTGACGGCCAACAAGGCCCTGCTCGCGTTGCACGGACAGGAAATTTTCGACGCCGCCCGGGCGCGTGGCGTGGTGGTGGCGTTCGAGGCAGCCGTCGCCGGGGGCATACCCATCATCAAGGCGATGCGGGAAGGGCTGGCGGGAAACCGCATCCAGTGGATGGCCGGCATCATAAACGGCACCGGCAATTACATTCTCAGCCAGATGCGCGACCGCAACATTTCCTTCGGCGAGGCGTTGGCCGAAGCGCAACGCCTGGGCTATGCCGAATCCGATCCCATCTACGACATCGAAGGCATCGATGCGGCCCACAAGCTGACGATCATGGCAGCGATTGCGTTCGGTATTCCGCTGCGCTTCGACGAAGTGTATTGCGAAGGCATCAGTCGAGTGACCCTGGCCGATGTCGCGTACGCCAGCGAACTCGGCTATCGCATCAAGCATCTGGGCATCGCGCGCCGTCGCGAGCATGGCGTGGAGTTGCGCGTGCATCCGACCCTGGTGCCGGAGCGCTGCCTGCTCGCGAACGTGGAGGACGTCATGAATGCCGTGATGGTCCACGGCGATGCCGTCGGGTCGACCGTCTATTACGGTGCCGGCGCGGGTGGCGAGCCCACGGCGTCTGCGGTCATTGCCGATCTGATCGATCTGGCGCGCGCCCTGGATTCCAACGGGGGCCACCTGGCGCCGATGATGGCGTTTCAGCCGGCCTCCGTCGCCGAACTGCCGGTGCTGGGCGCGGAAGAAGTGGAGACGGCGTGTTATCTGCGCGTGATGGCGGAGGATCGCCCCGGCGTGCTGGCCGATATCACCCGCATATTGGGTGACCTCGATATCAGCATCGAGTCCATAATTCAAAAGGAGCCGGGCGCGGATGCTACCTGCGTACCGGTCATCATTTCGACGCGCAGCATCCGCGAGGGCCAGATGGATCAGGCCATCCGCCGCATGGAGGCGTTGCCCGCGGTGAAGGCGGAAATCGTGCGCCTGCGCATCGAACCGTTCGACAGTTAGCGGAGAAAACACGCATCATGCCGTCATCGCAACGTTACACGGGCCTGATCGCCCGCTATCGCGATCGCCTGCCGATCGCCGAGAACACTCCGGTGGTGAGTCTTTGCGAAGGCAACACCCCTCTCATCCGTCTGCAGAACATTCCGCGCGAGCTGGATTATCGCGGCGAAATCTACGTCAAGTACGAAGGCCTCAACCCGACCGGCTCCTTCAAGGACCGGGGCATGACCATGGCCGTGACCAAGGCGGTGGAGGAGGGCAGCAAGGCGATCATCTGCGCCTCGACCGGCAATACTTCGGCGTCTGCCGCGGCTTATGCGGCGCGCGCCGGAATCACCGCGTTCGTACTGATTCCGGACGGCAAGATCGCGCTCGGCAAGCTGGCCCAGAGCATGATGCACGGTGCCAGGGTCATCAAGATACGGGGCAACTTCGATGCCGGCATGCGCCTGGTTCGCGAAACGGCGAATGAGGCCCCGGTGACGATCGTCAATTCGATCAACCCGTATCGCCTGCAGGGCCAGAAAACCGCCGCATTCGAGATTGTCGAGGCCCTGGGCCGGGTGCCCGACTACCACTGCCTGCCGGTCGGCAATGCGGGCAACATCACGGCGCACTGGATCGGCTATTCCGAGCTTGCGGGCGCGAGCGGTACCGAGACCACGGCCGCCTGCGCGTATTGCGAAGGGCAATGCGCCTATGCGGGTGGCGGCGCGCCCGGCGTTCGCCCACGCATGCTCGGTTTTCAGGCCAGCGGTGCGGCGCCGTTTCTGCGCGGCACCATGGTGGACGAGCCGGAAACGGTTGCTACCGCCATCCGTATCGGCCATCCGCAGAGCTGGGACTATGCCTGGCATGCGAGCCGCGAATCCGGCGGCTGGTTCGATGAGTGCAGCGATGAGGAAATTCTGGAGGCGCAGCGGTGGCTGGCCCAGAAGGAAGGCATCTTCTGCGAACCCGCCTCGGCGGCGTCAGTGGCGGGCGCGCTGCGCGACATTCGCCGCGGGAAGATCAGCGCCGGAAGTACGATCGTGTGCACCCTCACCGGCCACGGTCTCAAGGACCCCGATACCGCCATCCGCAACAGCAGTATGGAAGTGCTCACCGTCGATGCGGAACTCGGTGCAGTCCGCGAGGTGATGCTGAAGCATCTCAAGCGGAATTGACGCGGCGGGCTCCGAGGCCATTTCAAAGTCTTGTGGGAATGACTTCGGTCGCGATTCAGGAGCGCGGGCGTCCCGCCCGCAGGCGGGCCGGAGGCCCGCGATCCCAGGAGAGCTAATTGCACAGCCGCTACCTGACGATCCTCGTGCCGGGACTACTGGGCCCCTTTCGCGGCATTGATCCTGCGATGCTCGATTTTCCCGATACGCCGGGGCTGGCGCACCTGCTTGATATGCCGGTTCACCCCGGCCCCGGCGATTACGAAAGCGCGGTACGTGCCTGTTTCGATCTCGCTGAGGATGCGTCCTCGGCTCAAGCGGCAGTCGGCTTTCTCGCCGATCATGACCAGGCCCCTGACGCGTCCTGTCTGTGTGCAAGCCCGGTTCATCTGCGGGTCGAAACGGACTATCTGCTGCTATACGACGATACGCTGCTGGCGCTTCAGGCCGATGAGGCAGCGGCACTGGCGGCGGATTTCAACCGGTATTACAACGGCAGCGGACTGTACGCGGACGTGGCAACGCCTTCGCGCTGGTATCTGACGGGTCTCACCGTCGAAGGCCTCGAAACCACGCCGCTGCGGGCAGCACGCGCGCGCAGCATCGGGCCTCTCATGCCGGCGGGCCCGGGCGGCCCGGGTCTGCGCGCACTGATGAATGAAATTCAGATGCTGTTCCACGATCATCCGGTCAATCAGGCGCGAGCAGAACGGGGCCAGCCAGCAGTCAGTGGTCTGTGGCTGTGGGGAGAGGGCACGGCACCCACGGTACCGCAAGGGGATTGGCAGGCGGTTTGGGCGAATGATCCGTGGGTACGCGGGTTGGCCCGGCTGGGAAACATGCCTGCCGATGCCCTCCTGCCTGCGCTTCCCGATGCGCTGCCGGAAGGGCCAATTCTTGCCGTCCTTGACGGTGCGGCCGCGGCGGTCGCTTACTCCGATCCGGGCTCCTGGACAAGCGCGCTTGCGACTGCCGAGCGCGACTGGTTTGCGCCCGCATGGCAGGCGTTGCGGACCGGCCGCTTGTCGAGCGTCGAGATTCTGCCTGCCGACGGCCGCCGATTCGCGGCGCGGCGGCGCTGGCCCAGGCTGCGGAAGCCGAAGCCGTTGAGT
>CAZYIP010000078.1:0-16150 GCA_964646895.1 uncultured Salinisphaerales bacterium
GGGAAAATGCCCGCCGCGCGAACGCTTCAGTTAACGCCGG
Organism: uncultured Salinisphaerales bacterium; assembly: GCA_964646895.1. Lineage (GTDB taxonomy): Bacteria > Pseudomonadota > Gammaproteobacteria > Nevskiales > CAZYIP01 > CAZYIP01. The sequence continues at coordinate 41 of CAZYIP010000078.1, forward strand.
CAATGCCGCTAACAGAGCAGAGTCGCCAAACGGAATGAACGCTGCCGCCAACCCGGCTGTCTTAGCGGTGTCAGCAATTGTTCGCACCTTGTCTCGCGGGGCCAGTCTGCAAGCCGCCGTGATGGTGTCGCGCGCCTTGGCGGCTGCCGCTTTCACGCGACGACGCGCGCGTGATCAACTGTTGATCCGATCTGAAGGCATATCGAGCGTAGCGATTTTTCAAAGGCACAGGAGACCGCATGCGCGGGGAAATGATTATCACCAACGCCCGTACCGTCCTGCCGGACGAGGTGATACTGGCATCGGCCGCAGTGCGCGACGGGCGCATCGTGGCACTGGACGAGTCCGCAAGCAGCCTGCCTGGCGCGATCGACTTCGAGCAGGACTATCTGCTCCCCGGTCTGATCGAGATGCATACCGACAACCTGGAAAAGCATCTTGCACCGCGTCCCGGCGTGCTGTGGCCGTCGCCGCTGAGCGCCATGCTCACCCATGACGTGCAACTCGTTGCCGCGGGGATCACCACCGCCTATGACGCCGTCACCGTGGGCCAGTACCGCCCCGGGCTGGCCAGCCGCGAGATGCTGCGCCTCACTGCGGATGCGATCCGTACCGCCCGGGCCAATGACCAGTTGCGGGCCGAGCATCTGCTGCACCTGCGCTGCGAGTTGCCTGATCCGGAGCTGGTCGAGCTGTTCGAAAGCTGGTGCGACGAGCCGCTGGTCCGCCTGGCATCGCTGATGGATCACACCCCCGGCCAGCGGCAATGGGCCGATCCCGAGAAGTACCGCCTGCGCCAGAGCGATCGCCAGGAATGGGACAGCGTCGATTTCGAACATCACATGGCGGCGCTGCGCGAGCGCCAGCAGCGCTACGCGGCCAGCAACCGCAGCGCCGTGGTTGCGCGCTGGCGCCCGCGCGGCCTGCCCCTGGCGAGCCATGACGACACGACGGAGGCGCATGTCGCGCAGGCTCAGGCCGACGGCGTCAGCATCTGCGAATTCCCGACCACCACGGACGCCGCGCGCCACGCCCGCGCGTCCGGGCTGAGCACCGTGCTCGGCGCGCCCAATGTGGTCTGCGGCAACTCCCACGCCGGCAACGTCTCGGCCCTGGATCTGGCGCGCGAGGGCATGCTGGACATACTGTCATCGGACTACGTACCGGCCAGCCTGCTTCACGCCACATTCGTGCTGCACGAGCGGACGGGCATGAGCCTGCCGGACAGCGTCGCCCGTGCCAGCCGCAACACGGCGAGAGCGCTGGGGCTGGACGATCGCGGCGAAATCAGCATCGGCAAGCGCGCGGATCTGATACGCGTGCGCCCGACCGCAGAAACACCGGTGGTCAGCGCGGTGTGGCGCGGTGGCCGCCAAGTGCTCTAGGTCATGTTCACAGGGAACGTCCCATAGCCGGGGCCGAGGCAGCAAACCTATAATGTAACGATCCTCCGTTCCGAGTCAGAGCCTGTTATTTCATGAACCTGCTCAAGGCGGCACTGCTGATGCCGCTGCTGCTCAGCCTGGCCTGGGCCACCACCGTAAGTGCTCGCGCGCTGGACGTGGTCGCCGCAGAAAACTTCTACGCCGAAGTGGCGCAATCGGTTGGCGGCGCGCATGTCCGGGTCGACAGCATTCTCAACAATCCGAATCAGGACCCGCACCTGTTCGAGGCCAGCCCCGCGGTGGCGCGCCGCATTGCCGACGCCGACGTGGTCATCTACAACGGTCTCGGCTACGACACCTGGATATCGCGCCTGCTTGCCGCATCCGGGCGCGACCGGGTCACCATCGACGTCGGCCGCCTCACCGGCCACCAGCAGGGCGACAATCCGCACATCTGGTACGATCCGGCAACCATGCCCGCACTGGCCGGTCACCTCGCGGAGACGTTCACCCGACTGGATCCGGCCCATGAGGCGGACTACGCGCGCGCACTGGACGCCTTCAAGCGCCATCTCGCCCCGCTGCACGAAGCCATCGCCGCACTCCGCGAGCGCCACCGGGGGGCACCGGTCACCGCGACCGAGCCGGTATTCACTCCCATGGCCGAGGCGCTGGGCCTGTCGATGCACAATCGCGGCTTCCAGCGCGCGATCATGAACGGCACCGAGCCCGGTCCATCGCAAATCATCGCGTTCGAACGGGATCTGCGCGAGCATCGGGTACGCGCCATGATCTACAATCGCCAGGTCAACGATCCACCCGCCACGCGCCTGCTTCGCATTGCCCGCGAAGCCGGCATACCAACGGTTGCCGTCTCCGAGATGGCCCCGCCCGACACTTCCTATGTCACCTGGATGACCGGCCAGCTCGATGCGCTGGAGGCGGCTCTGGACAGCGGGAAAAAATAGCCGCGACATGCGACAATCGTCCGCACCGGACTAAGGGCTAGAGGCTGGGGCATGGCAGACACGGCATTCATACCTTTGACGATCGCGATCATGACCGTTTCCGACACCCGGACGCGGGCGGAGGATCGCTCCGGCGACGTGCTGGAAAGCGGCCTGCTGGAGGCCGGACACAAACTGGGCGAGCGCGTCATCGTCAAGGACGATATCTACGCCATTCGCGCCCTCGTCTCACGCTGGGTCGCGGACGAGGCGACTCAGGTCATCCTCACCACCGGCGGGACCGGACTGACCGGGCGCGATGGCACGCCCGAGGCGATAAGGCCCTTGCTCGACAAGGTGATCGACGGCTTCGGTGAGTTGTTTCGCTGGTTGTCGTTCGAGGAAATCGGCACTTCCACGATCGACTCGCGGGCACTGGCGGGCGTCGCCAACGGCACGCTGATATTCTGCCTGCCCGGCTCCAGCAACGCCTGCCGCAGCGGCTGGGAGCGCATCATCCGGCCACAGATCGACATTCGCCAACAGCCGTGCAATCTGGCGCAACTCCTGCCGCGGCTGCGGGAATGACAGCGGGGCCGCATCATTTCGCCTTCAATCGCGGCTTGCGCTGCTCCCACGGGTACGATGGCAACCGCAGATTTTGTGGGCGCGGCGCAAGCCGCGATCAAGGCGCGGCCGCCCGCACCCGCTCCGGAAAGTCACTGAACACGCCGTCCACACCCAGTTCCACCATGCGGGCAATATCATCCGCTTCGTTGACGGTGTAGGCGAACACCCGAATCCCGCGCCGGTGGGCATCGTCCACCAGCGCCCGGTCGATGCAATCCACGCTCGCGTGCAGCGACCAGGCCTGCAACACTTCCGCAAAACGCGCGTATTCCAGCGGCAGGCAGGCGATCAGCGCGCCCACGGGCAAATCGGGCAGCAAACCCTTGATCTGCCGGAGTTGATGATGGTCGAAGGAAGACACCAGCAGGCGCTGGTACGACCATTCACCGGCGCTGAGCCGTGCTTCGATGGCGGCGGCTACCGGCCCGGCCGTATCCGCGCCCTTCAGTTCGATGTTGAGGCCGGCGCGATTGCCGATACAGTCGAACACCTCATCCAGCGTGGGCACCGGTTCGCCATTGGGCCGGGCCCGGCGTATCGCCGTCAGGCTCGCCCCGGCGATGGGGCCGACGCCGCTCAGATGCCGGTCGTGCGCCACCACCAGCGCACCGTCGGCACTGCGATGGACATCGACTTCGATCCAGTCGGCGCCCAGTTCGATCCCCCGCTCGACGGACCGCAGAGTGTTTTCCGGCGCATGACCGGCAGCGCCGCGGTGACCGAAACACAGCAGCGACATGGCCCCCCTCCCGCGATTGCATGGCACCGTGTACATTGGATCATACCGAATGCAGGGCCTGGTGTTCAGCGGCGGCCCGTTTCATTTCCGTGGCCCAGGCCCGATCGAACAACCTGGAGAGCGACAATGGCACAAGTCAACGCAGGTACCGGCGCCCGAAGCGTGACCCGCACGGTACGCGGACGCGCGACCAACGACGGCGCGGGCGTGCGCCTGAACCGGGTGATTGGCACGCCGGCCCTTCCCCGGCTGGACCCCTTCCTGATGCTGGACGAGTTCCGCTCCGACGACGCCAGCGACTACATCGCCGGCTTTCCCGATCATCCCCACCGCGGTTTCGAGACCGTGACCTACATGCTCGCCGGGCGCATGCGCCACAGGGACAACAAGGGCAACAGTGGTTTGCTCACCGCCGGCAGCGTGCAGTGGATGACCGCCGGTCGCGGCATCGTGCACTCCGAGATGCCGGAGCAGGAAAACGGATTGATGTGGGGCTTCCAGCTCTGGGTCAATCTGCCGGCACGGGACAAGATGACGGCGCCGCGTTATCAGGACATCCCGCCGGAATCGATCCCGGTCGTGGAGATCAGTGAGGGCGTGCGGGTCAAGGTGATCGCGGGCGAGGTGAACGGCACCGCCGGCCCGGTGACGGCGGTAGCGACAGAACCTGTCTATCTCGACGTCGAACTGCAACCCGGAGCGAGCTACAGCGCCGAGCTGCCTGCCACCCATCACGGCTTCGTGTACGTTTACGAGGGCACGGCCAGCATCGGCACGCCGGCCGAGCGAATGGTACGCGGCGAGCTGTCGGTGCTCGGCGATGGGGAATCGGTCACCCTCGCGGCGGCCCGGGAAGAAACGGCGCGGCTGCTGCTGGTCGCGGGCAAACCGCTCGGCGAACCGGTTGCCCATTACGGGCCTTTCGTGATGAATACGGAAGAGGAGCTCCGGCAAGCGATCGAGGACTTCCAGGCCGGCCGCCTGTAGGCGGTTACCGCATCAGCCCCCTCACCCGCGCCGCACCGCGCCTTCCGGGCCGCGGGTGCGGCCCCCGGGCGCCGGCACTGCCTTGTCAGGCGGCAGGCTCGAGTTGCCAGCCAGGAAAGACGCGCACAGCCGGGTGGCAGCGCAAGGCAGTACCCAACACCTTGGCGCGTTCGACGCCCAGGTTGACGTGACCGGTTTCGATACTCGAGATAGCGGTTTGCGGAATACCGCAAGGTGCGGAGAGTTCGTTCTGGCTGAGGCCCTGCAGCTCTCGAATGATACGAACAGACTCCCCCGGCGCAACGTCGGCGCGCCTTTTGGCAGGAACGGGTTTGCTCATCCTGGCGCCTCCGATAATCGTGGGCAGTAACGCGAACGTACCGAACCACGCCGCAATGCGTCGCATTCTGGTACGCGCCGCTCGACATCTGCCAGTAACATTAATCGGCTATCAATCCCGGCGGGCTCCGCGCCATGTTTCATACCCTCGCCGCGCTCGCGCCGCTGTTCGCCTCGTTTGGCCTGCTGGTCCTCGGACACGGGCTGCTGGGTACGCTGCTCGCCGTGCGCATGTCTCTGGACGATTTCTCCGTCCAGTCCATCGGACTGGTCGCGGCGTGCTATTCGGTTGGATTCATCGCCGGTGCGCGCCTTGACGGGCATGCCATCCGTCGGGTCCGCCATATCCGTACCTTCGCTGCACTAAGCGCGATCGCAGCATCGACGACACTCGCTTTCGCGCTTTTCGTCGAGCCGGTGTTCTGGGCCGTCATGCGGCTCATCTACGGTGGCGCCATCGCCGGACTCTACATGGTGATGGAGAGCTGGCTCAATGCCAATACGCCATGGAATCAGCGCGGCAAGGTGCTTGCCGTGTACAGCGTCATTACCTACCTGGGGCTGGGCGCGGGCCAGTTTCTGCTGCTGGCCGCCGACCCGCGCCTGATGAACCTGTTTCTGCTGGTCGCGATCCTGATCTGCCTGTCGCTGGTGCCGCTGACCCTGGGACGCATCAGTGCGCCGGAATTGATGGCCATCCAGCCGGTCAGTCTGCGAGAACTCTACCGGCTGCAACCCTGCGGGCTGGCCGGCGCTCTGGGCTCGGGGCTGATCATCGGCCCGTTTCTGGGACTCGGACCGGTGTTCGCCAAGGAAAGCGGCTTTTCCAGTCTGGAGATCGCCCTGTTCATGGGGCTGACCATTTCCGCCGGCTTTTTGCTGCAATGGCCGATCGGCGTGGTTTCGGATCGCTACCGCCGCGATCGGGTGATTCTCGCGGTGGCCCTGCATGTCGCAGTGCTGAGCCTTGCCATCATCCTGTTCGCCGGGCACAGCACCACCGCGGTGGTGGTACTGGCGATACTCTGGGGCGCATTTACATTCACGCTTTACCCCGTGTCGGTAGCGCTGGTCAATGATTATCTCGATGCGTCGCAGTTCGTGCCGGCAAGCGCGGGCCTGCTATTCACGAACTCCCTGGGCATGATCGCCGGCAGCCTGGCCGCGGGTGAGGCAATGGCAGTCGTCGGGGCCAATGGACTGTTCTGGATCGCGATCGTGACCGCGCTCGGGTTGCTCGCGTTCATCGGCCTGCAGCGGCGCACGTGGGCGCCACGGAAACTGCCGCAGCCGGTGCCCTACCAGGCCGTGCCGCGCAACTCTCCCTACGCATCGACTCTGGATCCACGCAGCGACATGGGGGTGCAACTGGAATTCGACTTCGAGGCCGTTAACCCGGACTCGCCCGCCTTCGCGGATGTCCCCGCCGCCACCTGCGATTCAGGCGACCGGTGGCGCGCTGCCCAGCAGCAGCGCGGTGACACCCAGCACGCCCAGCAGCAACGCGACCTCCGTCAGCACGGAGACCCGTAACCGGCGCGCGATGGTGAAGCCATCGGCGGCGGTGGCGACTCGCAGCGCGGGAACCAGCCGGTAGTGATTCACCGCGCCACAAGCGACCATGCCGGCCACAAGCAGCAGCTTTATACCCAGCAGCCGGCCATAGTGGCTGCTCCAGAACGCACTGATCCCCGGAAGCATGTGCCAGGCATTGTAGCTACCCGAGATCAGCACCAGGACAAGCGCCGCGGTGGCGATCAGCGAAAATCGCAGCGCGAAGCGCGCTCGTGCGCCGGGAGCAACCTGTTTCAGGCGAGGAAATATCAGCAGCAGCGTCGCGATCAGTGTGCCGCCCCAGACCGATATCGACACCAGATGCAACCAGTCCATGCCCTCGCGCAGTGTCCAGTCGCCATCGGCGGCGGCGTGGCCCGCCGCGCTGCGGCTCGCCGCGACCCAGGCGAGCCCGAACAGCAGTACGGCTGTACGAGCCCAACGCATCCGGTGACCGGAACGGATCATCCATATCAGTGCGAGACTCAGCCAGCCCACCGCAGCCGCGCGCAACCACCACACTGCACCAAAGTGAGTGTGAAACAGCACCTTCGGCACGACCGGCAGCGCCGCGAGCGCCGGCCGGCCACTCATGGACGCGGTTCGTGTCCACAACCACGCCACGCTGGTCAGCCACAGCAAGACGACGCTGAATGCGAACAACCGCAGGGCGACCCGCTGCACATGTTCCCACGCGTCCGGAGGCAGACCGGCGGGCTGTATCAGCCAGCCCCACGTCACCGTCAGGCCAATCGCGAAAACCAGGGCCAGGCTGTCAAAACCGATGACGGCATCGACGGCAATCACGGGTTTGGCTATTGGCTGCTCGCGGATTCGACCTCGAACGTGTAGTGGCCCTGGGTGGTATGGCCATCGCGCGCTACCACATGCCAGCGCACGGTATAGGTGCCGGGTGCAAGCGACTTCAGCGGCGCCACCAGCAGGCGCGGCTTGCCGTTCGGCACCTGGCTATCGCCATCGTTGACGGAATGCCCCTGCCGATCGGTCACCTTGAGCGTCGAAAAGGCCGGCTCCAGCTCTTCGGTGAATCGGATCTTCACCTCGCTCGGCGCCTTTTGCAGCTTCGCGTTCGCGTCGGGCACCCGCTGCTCCGGATGGGCGTGGGACCAGGCCGCGGCCGGCCACACCAGCAGCAGGCTGAGTACCAACAGCAGCGGATACCATCGGCGCTGGGCGACGGGTACAGCAAACGCTTGCTTCATGGTCTTTTCCCGGAAAGGAGAGCCGGTGGCGTCGAATGACGGCGCGAGGGCGTTCGATAGCTTCCGTCACCGGGTCATGCGGTCAGGGTGACCCGTCCACGAAATGCTATCCGGCCCCTGCTTCCACCCGTGCTCTGGTGAAGTTAGTAGTCATGACTATAACCACTTTAGATTCACATTGCCGTTTGTCAACTTGCCGCAGTCGCAACCAGACAGCCGGCAAGCACGGGGCACAGGGCTGGCGAATGTAATCGTGGTGTGAGGGGTCAAACAACCTCGTGGCCGGCACGGTGCACCATGACACGCCCGCGGCCCGCCTTCTTGGCGCCGTAGAGAGCGCTGTCGGCCGCCTTCAGCAAGGCCTCTGCCGTCTCGAAGGCATGGCCGTCTTCCACATGAGTCGCCACCCCCACCGAGACGGTAAGGGTCACGGCCTGGCCGCCAGGCGCATAAAACGGGGTCTCGCGCACGCTCGACAACATGCGCTCCATCACCGCTTTCGCATCCGCTGTGCAGGTATCCGTCAGCAGGACCACGAATTCCTCGCCGCCGTACCGGGCGACGATGTCGGCCTGGCGAATCTGGCACAACAGGCAGCGGGCCACCGCGATCAGCACCTGGTCCCCGGCGCGGTGCCCGAGCGTGTCGTTGATGACCTTGAATCGGTCCACATCGACGAAAGCCAGGCTGAACGGACGCCGTTCGCGAGTCGCGCGCTTGAACTGATGTTCCAGTTCGCGCTCCAGATAGGCGCGGTTGAACAAACCGGTCATGGCGTCGCGCCGCGCCTGCTTCTCCAGCGACATCGTGCGGTGCTCCAGCGCCTGCGCGCGCATGCCGGCGGACACCGCCGATCGCATCGACTGCAGATTACGGGCGACCAGGATCTCGGCCGCGCTGTCCTCGGCACACTGGATCGAATGAGGATCCGCCACGTCCGCCTCGAACAGGCTTTCCAGTTCGGCGATCTGGCGCTCCACGGCGGCGGTGATACGCTGATACGGCTCCGGGCCGATATGCAACCATTTGTGCGCCGGCCCGCGGGCCGCTTCCAGAGCCTCGGCCGACCCCCCCTCCATCCAGGCATCCGCGATGCCCATGGCCACCGCTACGCAGACAGGCAGTCGGCCAAACTCGTCGATGCGCTCGGGCGAGAAGGTCGTGGTCGCGTGACTGAGCAAAACGCTGCTGCAGATTGCCTCGGGCAGTTGCCAGTCGCGCAGCACACGGGCACCGGCTTCGGCATGATTGAAGTCGAACGCAATGGTCTCGCGCTTGAGCAGATCCTCATGGCTGCTGCTTTTCGCATGCAGGATCGCGTAGGTGTCGCCCAGCAGCGCGTCCATCACCAGCACGCCGATGTCCTGCAAGAGGCCGGCGACGAAAAAGTCCTCCGGCTGCGTTTCGTGCAATTCCGTCGCAATCGCCCGGGAGGCCAGCGCGGTCAGCAGGGAACGGCGCCAGTAACTGCCAATCTGGAAGTCGAAGTCACGCTGCCGCGAGCGCGGCCCGCGCAAAGCGAAGTTCAGCGCCAGCGAGATGGTCGTGTCGAGGCCGAGCAGGCTCAACGCCTGAGAAAGATTCGTCACCGCTCGGCCATGACCATAGAAGGGCGAATTGGCCACGCGCAACAGATTGCTCACCAGCGCCGGATCGCGCTCGATCACCTTGCCAAACCGGGACAGTGTGGCCGAGGGATCATTGGCGAGGTCGACCAATTGGAGCGCCACCGCGGGCAATGTCGGTAATCGCCGACAGTACTTTATCCGCGCAGTGAGATCGGCGCTGACTTCCGCCGCGCGCTTTTCCGTCACTCCCCTTCCCCCGCTCGGCTACAGCGGCAAATAGCGCTATTCATATTCGGGTTCACTTCGTCCTTCGCACTTTATCAAGACGCGCGAAGTGTGAAAGATAAATAATGAGCAGACTCCGTGTCGATACTGGAGCCACGAGCCGCAATTGCCCCGGAAGACCGCGGCCATGTTAACAGTTTCGTAGCGCTGCCCACTGCCTTGCCGTTAGCGGGCTGATTACCGGGCGGTACGCTCCGGCGGAACGACCGCCTCGATGCGAGTCAGCCGCGGTCGGTCAGATGATAAAGTTGAAGCGGTGTTGGTTGCCAGACGTAATAGAATAACGGTTTGTGGAATCTGAATCGCGACCTGAGCACAAGTGGTGGCGGTGCGATATGGATTATGATGGTGGATGATTATAATGACCCATGTATAAAACAATACAATGCCGATTGAACCGGCGGCGACCGGCGACGGAAGCGCCACCGCACCAGCCCCGCCCGACTGACCCATGAGTCCAGCCAGTTTCGCCAATCTGCTGCTGATCGTCTATGCGGTCTGCGAGCTGGTGAGCGCGCGGCGTACCGCTGCCGCACAGCGCCGCGCCGACGTGACCGAGCAGGCGGCGATCATGCTGCTGATGGTCGCCTGCGTGGCGGGCGTGCTCGCCATTAACACCGAGTACCTTGCCGGCCCTGCCCTGCCGCCGGTCACCACCTGGATCGGGCTGGGCATCGGGACGATCGGCGTTGGCCTCCGGTTATGGGCGATGCAAACGCTGGGGCACGGTTACAGCCGGGCACTGACGCCGGCGAATGCGGCCACGCTGCATGTGGGCGGCCCCTACCGCTTTCTGCGCCATCCGGGCTATCTGGGCGACATTCTCACCTGGTCGGGTGCCACGCTCAGCGCGCGCAGCGGCCTCGCGCTCCTGGTCGTGGCGGGATTGATCATTGGCGTCTGCGTCATGCGGATACGGGCGGAAGACTCCCGGCTCGCCGCACGTTTCGGTACCGCCTACGAGCGCTATCGAACACGCACGGCGCGATTGCTGCCCGGTTTTTATTAGGGCCTGTCGTCAATTGCCGGTGCTGCCTCCTGGGCAACTGATGGCAGGCCGCATGGCTACTTCTTTACCGGCCGCTTCTGCAGCTTGCGCTGCAGCGTACGCCGGTGCATGTTGAGGGCGCGTGCGGTGGCGGAGATATTGCCGTCGTGCTCCATCAGCACCTTCTGCAGATGTTCCCATTCCAGCTTGCGTACGGACGGCGGATTGGACGCCACCGGCACCGCCGGATCGCCGTGGTCGCGATAGAGAGCGGCCACGATTTCGTCCGCGTCGGCGGGTTTGGTCAGATAGTGGGTGGCGCCCAGCTTGATCGCCTCGACGGCGGTGGCGATGCTGGCGAAGCCGGTCAGCACCACGATCGACGCATCCTCGCGCGACGCGCGGATCTTCTCCACGATGGTCAGCCCGGACTCGTCACCGATGCGCAGATCCACCACGATGAACGCGGGCTTGCCCTTCGCAGCCTGCTTGAGCGCACTGGTCACATCGTACGCAATATCCACTGCAAACCCGCGCCGCTCCAGCGAGCGCGCCAGCACCTTGCAGAAAACCGGATCGTCGTCGATCAGCAGCAGCTTTCCCCTGTCCGGCACGCTCATCGGCCCGTCTCCCTTTCCGGCTCCACCGCACCCACGGTTTTCAGCAATAGCTGAATGCGGGCACAGGTGCCCCTGCCTTCTTCGCTGATCAGATTCATCTCGCCTCCCAGCCGCTCGATCACCGCACGCGACAGATACAATCCCAGACCATGTCCGGCGCCCTTGGTGGTTCTGATGGAGCGCCCGGCAGCGGCGGCCATCTCCGGGCTCATGCCGATGCCATGGTCAATGATATCAAGGCTGAGCCGCCCGCCGTCCCAGCGGGCGCGTACCAGCACCTGTTCCGGGGAGGCATCCGCCGCGTTTTGCAGAATATTGGCCAGCGCCTGCGTCAGCGCATCATCGGAGGTAATCCACGGCGGATCGCCGTCCCCCCTGGCGCGAAAGTCGACCTCGACCCCGGGGCAGGTTTTGCGCCATTCGTCGATCACACGCCTGAGGTATTCGTTCACCGGCATGGCCCGCCCGGAGCGACGCTCGGCGTCGCCGGCCGAAGCGGCAATCACCGACAGCGCCTTCTTGCAGCGGTCGATCTGCTCGCTCAGGATGTCGAGCTTCTCCAGTTCCTCCTCGTCGTTCGCGGCCTCGGCCTCCTCGGCCATGTCGTTGACGAGTATCGCCATCGTTCCCAGCGGCGTGCCGATTTCGTGCGCCGCGCCCGCCGCCAGTGTGCCCAGCCCCACCAGATGATCGTCGCGCAATTCGCGCTCGCGGGCTTCGGCGAGGGCGCGGTCGCGCGCCCGCAGCGTCTCCGCCATCCCGGCGACGAAGTAGGCGACCGTTCCCGCGCTGATGATGAAGCCGATCCACATGCCGATGACGTACAGGTGAAAGCCGGGAATCCGGTTGAGATCCAGGTGCGGCAGCGGCTGATAGAAGACCATCAGCATGCAGTAGGAAGCGCCGGTCAGCGCCGCCATGAGCCAGGTTTCGCGGCGTGACAGCACGGTCGCGGCGATGGTCAGCGGCAACAGCAGCAGCCACGCGAAGGGGTTGGTGGCGCCACCGGTCAGCAGCAGCAGCAGCGTGAGTGCGGCGACGTCGACCAGCAAATGATGGAGCAGCTCGCTCTCGTGCGGCTGATGCGTTGGCAGGCGGCGCCAGGTGATGAAGTTGAAGACGGCGAGCGCGACGATGATGGTGCCCAGCCACCCCAGCGGAATGTCGATGCCGAGCCCGAAGGCCGTTACCAGCACGGTGACGGTCTGGCCGGCGATCGCGATATTGCGCAGGATCACCAGGCGCCGCAGGTTGAGAATTGCGGACGAATGCTGAATGCTTGGCTTCGAGAGAGGCACGCCAGACTCGGTTGTACTTGAAAGTCGCATTATTTTAGGGCCTGCAGAGGTTTAATACGACACCACGCCGGGAACCTCGATCCTGAAACGGCCGGAGCCGGTGCCGCGCGCTTGCGTGAGACGATTGCGGGCGGCAGCGCACGCGTGAATAATTGCGAACACGGCCTGCGGTCCGACGAAAATTCATGCGCGACCGCTCTCGCCGACGGCGCCACGCACGCCCCGGCCGGCGCGGCGCGTCACTCGTTCACGCATCCTGGAGTTCGTCATGCGCCGCGTGTTTTCGCCCCGGATTACCCTTGTCCTTTGCCAGCTCGCCTGTATTGCCCTGATCAGCGTGACCGTCGCCGCGACGCCGGCACGCGCCGTCTCGCCGCCACCGGTGAAGGCCGCCAGTGCCATGGTGGTGACGGCGCAGCATCTGGCGACGCAGGTCGGCGTGCACATCCTCGAACAGGGCGGCAACGCGGTGGATGCAGCGGTCGCGGTGGGCTACGCGCTGGCCGTGGTACAGCCTTGCTGCGGCAACATCGGCGGCGGCGGCTTCATGCTCATTCGCATGGCCGACGGCACGACGACGTTCCTCAACTTTCGTGAAAAGGCGCCGGGCGCGGCGACGGCAGACATGTTTCAGGACGCCAGCGGACAGGTGGTGCCCGGCCGCAGCACCGATTCGTACCTCGCGGTCGGCGTGCCGGGGACGGTCATGGGCCTGGAAACGGCGCGCCGGAAGTACGGCAGCATGAGCCGCGCCGCGCTGATCGCGCCGGCGATCCGCCTGGCCGAGCAGGGTTTCGTGCTCACCCGTGGCGACGTGGACATTCTGAACAAGCGCACCGACGACTTCGCCAGGCATGCCAACGCGCGCGCGATCTTTCTCAACAACGGCAAGCCCTGGCAGCCGGGCGAACGTCTGGTGCAGAAGGATCTCGCACACAGCCTGAAACTGATCGCGGAAAAGGGCCCGCAAGCCTTCTACGACGGCCCGATCGCACAGGCCATCGTCGACGCCAGTGACGCGCACGGCGGCATCCTCAGCCGCGCCGATTTCAGAAACTACACGGTGGAGGAAAGCGAGCCGATCGCGTGCGACTACCGCGGCTATCGCATTCTGTCGTCGCCGCCACCGAGTTCCGGCGGAACCACCCTGTGCGAGATCGCCAACGTGCTCGACGGCTACCCCATGGCGCGCCTGGGCTTTCACTCCGCCCGCGCGGTGCACTACATGGTCGAGGCCATGCGCCACGCCTACGCCGACCGCAACAGCTATCTCGGCGATCCGGACTTCGTCGACAACCCGCTGAAACGGCTGCTGTCGCCCGAGCATGCGGCCTCCATCCGCGCGCGCATCGATCCCATGGTCGCAACGCCCTCCAGCGCCGTACGCGCGCCGCTCGCGACCAGCCACGAAGGCCACGACACCACCCATTATTCGATCGTCGACCCCCAGGGAAATGCGGTGGCGGTGACCTACACCATCAACTACCTGTTCGGTAACGGTCGCATCGCGGACGGTACCGGCTTCTTCCTCAACAACGAGATGGATGACTTCACGGCCAAGCCCGGCGTGCCCAACAGCTATGGGCTGGTTCAGGGCAGCGCCAACGCCGTTGCGCCGGGCAAGCGCCCGCTCAGTTCCATGTCGCCGACCATCGTCACCCGCGACGGCAGGCTCTTCATGGTGACCGGCAGCCCGGGTGGCTCGCGCATCATCACCATCACCCTGGAGGGCATACTCAACGTGATCGACTACGGCATGGACCTGCAGGCCGCGGTGGATGCCCCGCGCATCCATCACCAGTGGCTGCCGGACGTGGTATATCTGGAACCCTTCGCGCTCTCCCCCGACACCCGGCGGCAACTCACGGCTATGGGCTATGCCTTTGAGGAGCAGTCGCCATGGGGAGCGACCGAGGCGATTCTGGTCGATCCGAAGACCGGCATGCTCTACGGCGCCAACGACAGCCGTCGGCCGGCCGGTCTCGCAGCGGGATTCTGAACCGTCACGGGCTTTCTCCGGTCGCCGAGCGCGCCTGGAAATCGACCGTCAGCCGTTTGTCGCCGGAGAAAATGAGCGTCACCGGTACGGTATCGCCCGGCTTCAGCGTCTTTTTCGCGTGCATGAGCATGACATGGTAGCCGCCCGGCTTGAAGTCGACCTGGCCGCCGGCCGGCACCTTCACTGCGTCCACCTCCGCCATGTGTGAATGGCCGTCTTTCTCGGTGCTGCGATGGAGCATGGCCATGCCGTACGCCGGCGACTCCGCACCGACCAGTTCGAGCGCCTGCTGGCCCTTGTTTTGCAGTACGAAATAACCGGCCGCCGGCAGGTCTCCCGGAAGCAGGCGGATCCAGGCATCGCGCACGGTCATCTCACCCTGGGCCCACAGCAGACCGGACCAGAGCAGCAGGATCGGCAGGACGAGCAGTCTTTTTGGCATGACGTTGTTTCCTCCTTGTGTTAAAACGTTACCGTTTGCACCATCCCTATGCCATGCGACGGATGGTCGCGAGGCGGGGCAACGCGCAGCAATCGCGACCGAAGTCGCTCCCACGGACATGGTCAGCTTGCCGCTCGCCAGCGTTCGCCACCGGCCAGGCTCACGACCCGCCCTTCGGCGGCGAGCTTCAGCAGATGCGCCTGCACCGAACGCGCCGCCTGCGGGTGCAGGTCCGGTGGGACGTGCGTGTAGATACGCGTGACCAGCGCACCCACGCTCATCCCCTCCTCCGCCGCCGCTGCCAGCGTGGTCAGGACATCACGCTCCCGACCGCGGCGATGGGCGACGATGGCCCGCAGCTCCTTTTTCGGCTGTGTGAGTACGCGGCCATGCGCGGGTGCGATGGCGGTGAGCGGTTCGTTCTGCAGCCGGACAAGGGAATCCAGGTAATCCACCATGTCGCCGTCCGGCGGCGCGATCACCACCGTCACCCCCGCCATCACCTGATCGCCCGCGAACAGCAGGCCCTCCTCCTCAAGGAGAAAGCACAGGTGGTCGGCGGAATGCCCCGGCGTGTGCAATGCGCGCAGGGTAAAGTCCGGGCCGCGAACCAGATCGCCTTCGGCGAGGGTACGGTCGGGGCGGAAGTCCCGGTCCCGCGTGCCGCGCAGACGCGCGGCGTGCGCCAGAATCGGTGCCCCCGTGAGCCGGCTCAGGGGGCGGCTGGCGGGCGAGTGATCCGGATGGGCATGGGTGACCAGGATCCAGCGAATGCGCCCGTCTCCAGCGGCGGCGATCCGCCGTACGTGCGCGGCGTCGTCGATGCCCGGATCGATCACGGCAATCTCCTCGCCGCCCACCAGATAGCAATTGGTGCCGGGACCGGTCATCGTGCCGGGGTTGGGCGCGGTAATGCGGCGCACGCGGCTGCTCAGACGCACGACCCGCGTGCTGTCGAACTCGCCGGGAGTGGATGAACCGGACATTCGCTGCTCCTCCGACTAATGGGGCTTTCGGCGCGCCTCGGCCTCGGAGCCCGGCGCCACCGTTTCCACATGATCGAATGCGCGCACGGCAGCGACGGCCGCGGCGGCGGTATCGAACGT
>CAZYIP010000079.1:0-16095 GCA_964646895.1 uncultured Salinisphaerales bacterium
CCAAATCGTCGGGCTGTAACGTCCGCAACGCGTGGTTGACGACGGGCACGCGAATAGCGTCGCGTTCATCCGCTTGATATTGGAGCAGTCTGGGCAAGAAAAAACCCAACCGGAAGCGGCAGCAGCCCGCGCCAAACGACCGTTGAAAGTACACGATACCGGAGTTCCGGCAAGTTGATAAGTTCTGCTGGCTGCTGCGAAAAGCGGGGGTTAACAGGCCAGAGCCAGCGGACGGTCAAGCGGTTTTTCCCCGTGGATCGGTCACCGATATAGCCGTTCAAATTCGTATGCTTCTCTGGTCCGGTTCAATTCGGAAGCGGGAATCGAACCCACGTCCGTCACCCCGACCACGGGAATTGCCTCTCGTCTAGAGATCAGTCTTGGGATCGGTGTCCGCATTATCCGCCTAGGCCGATAGGGGGCGATAGCGCTCCAGCGGCGTTTTCCACGCCAGGAAGAAGTCCAATGGATCCTGCGATCCCAGGAACTCGCGGGCTAGCTTGAGCCTCTCGAGTACCCCGTCGCGCTCGTCGGCCGGCAGAGCTGCGGCGCGTTCCTGGACCCCCTTGAGAAATCGCTCTACGTTCATCACGTCGGCCCAAGCCTGGATGATCTGGACAAGTTGCGCCTGGCTGTCCTTGACCGACTGTTGAACCCGGCGACGATCCTCCTCCTGCCGGCGTCTTTCCTCGGCTGCGAGCCGTTTCAGGCGTTCGACTTCTGCCTGGCGCGCGGCCTCGTTCAGCTTCTCGACCAACTCGACCGCAGTCCCCTCGAGCGCCTTTACGATCGCACGCAGCTCGCGCGTCAGCGGCGCTTTCCGGGTTTCCTGCCACTGTGTCGACCAGGCGACAGTCCAGTAGGGCGAGTAGGCGATGAGCCGAAGGCGGCCGCAGGGCACCTCCTTGGTGGTCGTCCAGGAATGATCGACATAACGGCGGGAGGCCCTCGGTGGTACGTAGTCGGCGTCCCGGATGTACTTTCCGTTGACGTAGCGCATCACTACTGGTTCGGACATTTCAACGACAGCCAGACCAATCGCCACCGTTCCGATGTAGACGACCGTGGGCCGCTGGGGGGACCACAGGCGGCTGTGGTAATAGTCCTGCCGTTTATCGGGTTGTTCGTGTTCGTCGACTTCGCTACGCTGGAGCTGTTCGCCGGTAGGGGCGAAGACCACCCGATGCCCAGCCGATTCGAGAGCGTTGAAAAAATCGTTGGCGAAAGCGAGTGCCTTATCGAGACCGGCTTTCGAAGCCGTGACATCTACCAGCAGCCGCTTATAGGGCTTGAGATAATCGCCCTCGTCGACCGGACGGCCGCGTTCAAAATGGGTCTTGGCGTCTCGAATGAGACCGTGGGTACCGGTGACGCGCCGGGCAACCCGACGAACCCGGGGTTTCCGAGGCACTGCTGGTTTGAGCGCCGGCACGGAGCAGAGGTCGCCGTCCTTCGACCAGAAGAGTTCATCGCCGGGCTGCGCCTCTGGAAGTGGTTGGGGTGGCGGCGCCTTTCCGACCGCCAGCTTCGCCCAATAACCCCGCTTGGGTCGCGGAACCCGGAGCAACGAGCAGACCCGGGCCATGTAGCTTCCGGACACCCCGAACTGCTCCGCTACCTTGGTCATTGGCTGGGACCACACCAGTGCGTAAAGCTCTTCTCTCGTAATCACATCGCTCCCCCCGCGGAAGTCGTCGCTAACCATTGGGGTCACTCCACTCAAACAAACGAGTCTCCGGAAATTCCGGGGTGATTCATTATGCATAGACCGCTTCCTGTTCCATCGCCGCCGTAGTCGTAGTGGTCAATCAGATGAGATTGGTGGCAGGCTGACGCCGCCGGGCCTCTGACTCTCACCGCCGCCGATCCGGGACAGTGGAATACGTCCTATCTCGTGCGGCCCATCATCGCTCCGGCAACTCTGTCCCCCGATTCATGATGTCCACGTAGCCGTGGTAGCTGAACAGCCGGTTGCGCTTCTGCGCCGTGAGTTCGCGCACGACGCCAAGCTGTTCGAGGTTGGCCAGTGACTTATTGACGGTTGCCGGCGTCAGGCCGGTTTTCTCGACCAGCCAATTCGAGGTGGCGAGCGGGTGTTCCATCAGCACCCGGTGGATCTGCAGCGCGGAAGGCGCCGCGCGCCCCAGCGTGCCGATCCGGTCGCGGTCCTGGTTCGACAAGGCGACGAGCTGCTGCGCCGTCTCCACAGCCTGGGTGGCGGTGACGATCACGGCCTCGGCGAAGAAATCGAGCCAGGCTTCCCAGTCACCCGTATCGCGGATGTTGTTGAGCAGTTCGTAGTAATAACGGCGGTGGGTCTTGAAGTAGAGGCTGAGGTAGAGCATCGGCTCGCGCAGCACCTGCTGCTCGCACAGCAGCAAGGTGATCAGCAGGCGCCCCACACGCCCATTGCCGTCCAGGAAAGGGTGGATAGTTTCGAACTGCACATGCGCCAGCGCCGCCTTGAGCAGCACTGGTGTCGGCTCCGGCAGGTCGTTCAGAAAGCGTTCGAGCCGGCTCATGCATTCCAGCACTTCCCCGGCTGGCGGCGGCACGAAGGCCGCGTTGCCGGGGCGGGTGCCACCGATCCAGTTCTGGCTGCGCCGAAACTCCCCCGGTGTCAGCTTGCTGACGCGGCCCTTGGCCAGCAGCACGCCGTGTACCTCGCGGATCAGTCGCAGCGACAGCGGCAACCCTTCCTTCAGCAGGCGCAGGCCGTGGTCGAGGGCGGCCACGTAGTTGCTGACCTCGCGCACGTCGTCCAGGGGGACACCGGGCACCTCGTCGAGTTCGAACAACAGCAGATCCGAGAGCGAGGACTGGGTGCCTTCGATCATCGACGACAGTACAGCCTCCTTGCGCACGTACATGTAGAGGAACAGCGAGGTGTCGGGCAGCAGCATCGACACGCTGTCGAGCCGGCCCAGCGCCAACAGCGCCTGGTCGAACTTGCTGCGCAGCGAGGGCGTCCAGTCGATGGGCGGGTTCGGTGGCAACGGCGCAGGCACGAAGGCCTGAGCCTCTTCGCCCACCGTCGAAATGGTTACGTATTGCCCTTGGAGATCCCGCTTCATTCGTGCAGTGCCAACCTAAAATAAAGTCCGTAAATATTTTACTCTGAGGCATAATCGTAAAATAATGTGCGCCTTGGCGCAAGACAAACTCAGACCCGCCTCGGCGCCTGCGTGAACGGTGTGGTTTCCTTTGGTCGGGCGATGCTTCGATCCAACCGCTTGATTCGTCCGCGCGTAACTCGTTGATTCGTAATGGCCGTGTTCGCGGCCTTTGCGGACTTCGGGCGTGTCTGGGGGAGCGAGGCCGGAGAGAAAAACGGTCGGGAGAGAGTGGAAGGTGGCTCTGGATGGGGCCATGGGCCCGATGCCGAAGTCCGCAGGCTTCCGCAGAACCTCCAACAACACGCGGGAACCGGCGCGATCGGGCAAGAAAAAACCCCGGTTGGGAACGCCTGGGGCTTTTTACTGGTGGAGGCGGGGGGAATCGAACCCCCGTCCGCAAGATCGTCGCCTTTGGATCTACATGCTTAGCCGCGCCTTTAACATTCGCCGATCGCAACCCGACGGGCAGGGCGCGCGAGCGACTAGTTCCGAAAGGTTTTAACGGATCGACCCGGAACAGGCCTTACCGCGAGCTTGTGAGAGTCGTCGCCTGCTTGCGGGTGCACAAGCACACACCGGGCAGACGCCTAGCTGGATTTAAGCAGCCAGGGCGTAGTTGTCGTCGTTCGCAACTAGCTTGTTTGCAGCCTGTTTTACGAAGGTGGACTGCACCTCGGCATGCACCTCGGGTTTCGCAGCCTGCGTCGAAGCCAGGTCGCCCCCATCTCGGTACAAGCCTCAATATAGGGCCGCGGGCGCCAAAGTCAAGCGTGGTCGTTGTTCATTGGCGCAACAGTTGCTCCTTGCGCCGGCTCCACTCGCGCTCCTTGGTGGCCTCGCGCTTGTCGTATTTCTTTTTGCCCTTGGCGAGGCCGAACTCCAGCTTGGCGCGCCCGTATTTCCAGTACATCGCAAGCGGGATGAGGGTGAAGCCCTGCTGTTCGACCGAGCCGATGAGGCGGCTGAGTTCCCGCTTGTGCAACAGGAGTTTGCGCGTTCTCGTCGGGTCGGGTGTAATGTGTGTCGATGCCGAGGGGAGGGGGGTGATATGGGCGCCGAGCAGATAGGCCTCGCCGTCCCGCATAACGACGTACGCTTCGTGAATCTGCACGCGTCCCTGGCGCAGGCTCTTCACTTCCCAGCCCTGCAGCGCAATGCCGCTCTCGTAGGTATCCTGGATGAAGTAGTCGTGGCGGGCGCGGCGATTGACGACGATAAAGCGTCCGCCGTCTTTGCTGGCGTTTTTTCTGGCGCTCATGCGCGCATTGTACCGTATGCGCGATGGTGGCGATGCGCTTTTCCGTAATCGCGCCGCGCGGGGTACACGGGCGCTGGTCGTCGTCGCTGGCGTTCGTGCTCGCCGCCGCGGGCGCGTCCATCGGTCTGGGCAGTATCTGGCGCCTGCCTTATCTCGCCGGCAGGTACGGCGGCAGCGCCTTTCTGATCATCTATGTGATGGCCCTGGTGGTGGTCGCCCTGCCGCTGCTGATCGCGGAGCTGGCGATGGGGCGGCATGCGCGGGCCAATCCTGTTGAAGTAATACGGCGGCTGGCGGTGAACAGCGGTGCCAGCCGCGCCTGGACGGCCGCTGCCTGGATGGCGCTTCTGGGGGCGCTGCTGGTGCTGTCGTTTTACAGCGTGATTGCCGGCTGGGCGCTCGCGTATTTGCTGAGAGCCGCCGGTGGCGCGTTTTCCGGTGCCGGTGCGGCGCAGTTGAGTGCCGAGTTCGGGCGGCTGGTGTCGGAACCCGAGCGCGGGCTGGCCTGGCTCACGATTTTCGTCGTTTGCGTCGGGATCGTCGTGGCGCGCGGGGTACGGCATGGCATCGAGCTGGTCATGCGCTACATCGTGCCCGTGATGTTCGTCTTGCTGGCGGCGCTATTGTGGGTGGCTTTTGCCACCGGCGAGGTGCTGCCGTCGCTCCGCCATTTTTTGCGCCCGGACCTGGCGGCACTGGGCTTGCATGGGTTGCTGGAGGCGCTGACGCAGGCATTTTTCAGCCTGGCGTTAGGGGTGGGCGTGATGCTGGCTTACGGTGCCTGCCTGCCGTCGAAATCATCGCTGGGAACTCTGGCCGTGGCCGTTGTCGCGGTGGACGCGGTGTTCGCGGTGGTGGCGAGCCTGGCTCTGTTTCCCGTGGTTTTCGCGGCTGGCGAGGTGCCGGCCCGGAGCGTCCGCTTTGCCTTCGAAATCATGCCGCGTGCGCTTGCCGCCGAAGGGGCGCGCTGGCCGGCAGTGGTGTTTTATCTGTTGCTCGTGCTCGTTGCTTTTTCTTCCGCGGTGGCGCTGCTGGAACCGTTGGCAAGCTGGGTCATAGAGCGCTTTCGGGTCACGCGCCCACTGGCCGCGACGGTGATCGCGACGGTGGTTTGGCTTCTCGGAATCGGCGCACTGCTGTCATTCAATGTGTGGGCGCGGTTCGACGTATTCGGAAGAACGTACTATGAATGGATGAATGCATTCGCCAGCAGCGCATTGCTGCCCATCGCGGCGCTCTTGATCTGCGTGTTCGTATCAAGGATCATGCGGGACGAACTGGTGCGCGAGATGTGGGGCGATGATGCCGGCGGATCGTATCGCATTTGGCACTGGTCGCTGTCGTATCCGGCCCGCATCGGACTGATCGTGGTCTTGTTGCACGGGCTGGGCATCATCGATTTCGCTCTGCAATTCTGGTAAGGCATGCACCGGATCAATCGTTCCGCACTGGTTGCTTATGATGCGACCGAAATGTACCAACTGGTCGACGATGTCGAGGATTATCCGCGGTTTCTGCCGTGGTGTTATGACGCGCGGGTGCTGGAGGCCGCCGATGCCCACAAGAAAGCTACCTTGGGGTTTTCGCTCAAGGGCCTGCGCAAGCACTTTACCACCCTGAACCGGTTGCAGCCCGGCGAACGCATCGAAATCGAACTGCTTGACGGGCCGTTTCGCAAGCTGGAGGGCGTGTGGACCTTCCAGTCGCTCGGCGAGGAAGGTTCGAAGGTTGCGGTCGATCTGAGCTTCGAGTTTTCCAGCCGCCTGCTGGAAATGGCCATCGGTCCTGGATTCCAGTACATGATCAGCGGCCTGATCGATGCGTTTACCAAGCGGGCGCGGGAAGTGTACGGCCCGCGCTAGGGAAGCACTGCGTCCGCGTCGAACTGTGCGTCAACCGACATTTTTTGTGGGAGCGGCTTCAGCCGCGATTAACGCACCGCATCGCGGCTGGAGCCGCTCCCACAATGGGTATGGGTTGAGGATTGGACATGTCGTCCGATGGGCGCATCGCCGTCGAAGTCGCTTACGCCAGACCGGGTGACCAGCGTTTGGTAACGCTGAGGCTCGATGATGGCGCAACCATTGCTGACGCCGTTCGTGCGTCGGGTCTGGCGGATGTGTTTCCGGAGATCGATCCCGGAAGCACGCCGGCGGGTATCTTCGGCCGTCGTTATCCTCCCACGCATCGCCTGCGCACCGGTGATCGCGTGGAAATCTACCGCCCGTTGCAAGCGGATCCGAAAGCGCGCCGCCGTGCCCGCGCCAAAACCCCTCTCGGCACCGATATCTGATCGCAGCTACTCAGGTCTGCGGCGTGCGGGGGCCTTGTTGCTCTTGCGTGGGCACCGCGTCGGGATTCGCATCGCGCAGGAACTGCTCATCGTTGCGGATATTCGCGCCGGCGTTGGGGTCGCCGCTCTGCTTGATCGATGCTACCCGGCCGTCGCGGAAGGTCACGCTGATGGTGCGCTGTTCGGGGGAATCGCCCGGTGCGTGAAAGTAGAACACGTAATCCCACCGTTGCGGGTTAAAGGGATTATCCACCAGCGGCGTGCCCAGGATTTCCCTGACCTGCTCGCGGGTCATTCCGTCGTGCAGTTGACTGACAGCCTCATGACTGAGGATGTTGCCCTGGCGCATCGAGAGCTGATAGATGCTGCACGCGCTCAGGGCAAGGCTCGCGACAGCGGTGATGAAAATAGTGCGAATCGGACGCATCGGGCCTGAAGTCTGTTGGTCGTGGTTGTATACGCGTGCCATAATACTTCGAAGGACGCGATGCGTCACCCGCACTCGCGCCGCAGCGCAATCAGGAGCAAGCCAGTGGAATCACAGGATCTACGCAAGGCCGGGCTCAAAGTCACGTTGCCGCGTCTCAAAATCCTCCAGATTCTGGCAAACGAAGGCAAGCCCGGTCACATGAGTGCCGAGGATATCTACCGGAGCCTGCTGGATGCCGGCGAGGAGATCGGTCTGGCGACCGTATATCGCGTGTTGACCCAGTTCGAGACGGCAGGACTCGTGGTTCGGCACAATTTCGAGGGCGGTCATTCCGTGTTCGAGCTTGACGAGGGGCATCATCACGATCACCTCGTATGCATCAAGTGCGGCCACGTGGATGAATTTGTCGATGATGTCATCGAAGAGCGCCAGAAAGCGATTGCCGACCAGTTCGGCTTCCGCATGACCGATCACAGTCTGCATTTGTACGGTATTTGCGCCCAGTGCAGACGCAACGGCAACGGCGACAACATCGTCAACTAGGGCGGTTTGCGCCGCTTGGGCCGCAGGCGGCGGCGGCTTCGCCGGCTATGCGGCCGAACACCGCACCTGAGGTCAATCCCGTCCCGCCGGGATAATTGTGGTAGAAAAGTCCGCCGACGATCTCGCCGGCGGCGTACAGTCCGTGAATGGCGTGCCCGGCCACATCCTCGACCTCGGCCGCCGGGTTGATCCTGAGGCCTCCGAATGTAAACGTAACGCCGCAGGTGACGGCATACGCTTCGAACGGCGGTGTGTCGATCGGGTTGGCCCAGTTTGATTTCGGCAGCGCGAGGCCCTCGGTGTGGCGGCCGTCCTTGACGTTGGGATTGAACGGTATGTCGTCGCGGACTGCCCGATTGAATTCGCGCACGGTTTGCAGAAAACCTTCGGAATTGACCCCTTCCAGATGGTCCGCCAGCTCGTCCAGGGTTTGTGCGGTGACCTTCGTGACCTCGCGAATGCGGTATTCATCCCGCAGCAGGTGCGTCACCTTCTGGTCGAATATCTGCCAGGCGAACATGTTCGGTTGCTGGAGTATGCGTGCGCCGTAGGCCGCGTAAGTGTAATTTCTGAAATCCGCACCCTCGTCGACAAAGCGCTTGCCTTCGGCGTTGACCACGATGCCGAACGGATAGCTGTGCTTCTGAAAACCATCACCAACGGCCAGATCGCCGAACGGAGGCGCATTCTGCTCCCAGGCGACCGCGTGCGCGCCGGACCAGTGGCCGCAGGGCATCGCCCCCGCGTCCAGGGCCATTCTCAGGCCATCGCCCATGTTGAAACGCGTGCCCCGCACCTTTGCAAGATCCCAGTTCGGGCCCAGATACCGGGCCCGCATCTCGGTGTTCGACTCGAAGCCGCCGCAGGCGAGGACAACCGCACGGCTCTCGATCTCGCGCGTGTGACCCTGATGCATGATCCGCACCCCGTGAACGCCGTCATCGTCGCGAATGAGCGCGGTAGCCGGTGTCTCGTAGAGGATGCGTATTCCCTTGCGCTCGGCAGTGCCGAGCAGGGCGTCGACCAGGCCGCGCCCGCCGCCCCACACTTCGCAGGCCAGGCCGCCCCAGAACCTGAACTTGCCATCGACCTTGAATGCCTGGCGGCCGAATGAAGGCTGGAACCGAACCCCCTGGCCACGCATCCATTGCAGCGTCGGCTGGCTTTTGTGCACCAGCACTTCGACCAGGTCGGCGTCGGTGCGATAACGGGTGAGCCGGAACATGTCGTCGAAGAAGTTCTCTTCGGTATAGCTGCCGAAATCTACCGTACGCCGTTCGTTTTCGGTCATGTCGCCGATGATGGTGCAAAGCTCGTCGACGTTGTGATAAACGCATCGCATGGCGCCGGCGGTATAGGTACTGTTACCGCCGCGGGCGTCGATGGGCGCGGCCTCCAGCATCACCACCTCGGCGCCCGCATCGCGGGCTGCCAGTGCCGCACAGGCGGCCGCGTTACCGGCGCCGACGACGATGACGTCGGTGGACCATGTTTCCGGCTGAGTCATCGCACATTTCTCCTGAACAGGCCGTGACAAGCTACCCTAAACATATCGCTGCCGGATCGCCTCCGCCAGGCCGAATGCAGTGTGTGATTGTGCATGGCCCGGCGTCATGATCCGGTTTTATCCGGTTGCAAGGCCGCTATGGATCGTTATCGGAAGTCGGCGTACGATCCTTGATGAACAACGAAAAGCGAGGGGACGCGGATGGCCTTTGCGGCGACGATCATTGCGCTGTTCGTTCTTCTGATTCTGGGCATTCCGATCGCGATCACGCTGCTGATCAGCGGCCTGATCGGCTACGTGCTGATGATCGGCATGACGCCGGGTGTGAACGCGTTGGGCCAGATCGCGTTCAGCGATCTCAACTCATTCGTCATTGCGGCGATCCCGCTGTATATCTTCATGGGCCAGATCATGCTCAAGGGCGGGGCCGGGCGCGATCTGTTTGACCTCGCGCAACGGGCGGTCGGTCGCTTGCCGGGCGGACTGGCCATTGCCGCAATCTTCGCCAGCGCGATTTTTGCCGCCATTTCCGGTTCCTCCACGGCCACGGCGGCCACTATCGGCTCGATCAGCATTCCGGAAATGCTGGACCGGGGCTACGACCGAAAAATGGCCACCGGTTGCGTGGCGGTGGCCGGCAGTCTGGGCATCCTGATCCCGCCCAGCATTTCGTTCATTCTCTACTCGCTGGTAACTGACACCTCGGTGGGCAAACTCTTTCTGGCCGGCATTCTTCCCGGTATCTTGCTGGCGATCCTGTTCGGCATCTACACATTCTTTGCCGCCAGGCGCCAGCTCCGGCTCGGCATCGCGGCGCCAGCCTCGGGCGGGCGGGATATCCGCCTCAATTGGGAGATGCTGGGCAGTCTGCTGATGATCCCGATCGTGCTCGGCGGCATTTACGCCGGTTTCTTCACCCCGACGGAGGCCGCGGCAGTCGGCGTGGTGTACGCATTGCTGCTTACCCTGCTGATGAAGCGCACGCTGAACTGGTCCCGCTTCTGGGAGGCAACCCGTGACAGCGTGGTCACCAGCGCGATGATCCTGATGCTGATCGCGGGCGCCGGTGTATTCGGCAACACACTGTCGCTGATGCGGGTACCGCAGGACCTGGCCGCGTGGCTCGACAGCATCAATCTGGGGATGTGGCAGTTCCTGATTGCGGTCAATATCCTGTATCTCATACTGGGCATGTTCATGGACGCGTCCGCCGCGATTCTGGTTACCGTGCCGATTCTGCTGCCCGGGCTGGAGGCACAGCACATCAACCTGATCTGGTTCGGCGTGATCCTGGTGATCAACATGGAGATCGGCGCGGTCACGCCACCGGTGGGGATGAACCTGTTTGTGGTGCAGTCCCTGCGTCCCGATTTTCGTATCCTCGAAGTCCTGATCGGCTCCTTGCCCTACGCGTTAATGGGATTGATCGGCCTGGCCCTGGTGATGGCGTTTCCGCGGATCGCCCTGCTGCTGCCGGGGAGTGGTATTGGATAGGTCGTGTTCCTCGCCTGCCAGCCGGCGCAGAAATTTGCCGGTCTCGGCCACCGCCCACAATGCCGCGCCCACCACGAGCGCGGCCTGGGCAACCCACACGGGCCACTGCACGATGTCCAGCGTGGTTTTGTGAGTGAGCAGGCTGACCCTGGCCTGATGGTATCCGGAGATTGTCAGCACAATCAGAAAGCCGCAGATGATCACGAAGCGCAGCGCGCTGAGGATGGTGCCACGACTGCCGAGCATGTGCTCCAGCGCGATGCCGGCCGTGACATGCTGGTCGCGCAGCGAGGTCAGGACCGCACCGGTGAACGCCGTCCACACCAGGGCGAACAGGTCCAGATCGAAGGTCCATGAGTTGTCGATCCCGACCCAGCGCAGGGTAATGCCAAGTATGATCGCCACGGTCAGGACGAGCAGGCAGATGGCCGCGAGGTGCCCGGTTGCATCAGCCGCCAGCGCACAAATGTCGGCGGCGCGCAGGCAGGCGCGCCGCCATCGGCTGCTGTTTTTTTGCTGGCCGTTCGTCCGGGTCACGATCCGTCAGTTACCGAGCCCTTTCGAGACATCGTTAAGGATCTGCTGGCCCTGCTTGCCGGCCTGCGCCAGGTAATTCTTCTTGGCGAGCGGGAATGTCGCTTCCTTCCATTGCTTCAGTTCATCGCTGCTTGGCTGAAGCACGTGGTCGCCCGCTTTTTGGGCGGTCTGGATGTCGCGCTTGAATTCCTTTTCGATCTCTTGCACGTTGGCCTGCTCGGTTTTCGCGATGGCCTTGGTGATGATGTCGCGCTGCTCCTGGGTCAGTCCTTGCCACCAGTCGCGGTTTGCCTGGATCGGGTAAACCAGCGGCACGTAGTGAATCGCGGTCATGTATTTGGCCACCTCGTACCATTTGCGCGACACGAAGGAAGACAGGCCGGAGATCGCGCCATCGAGGGTGCCGCGTTGCAACGCGGTATAGACCTCGCTCGAGTCCATCGCCACCGGGGTTGCCCCCTGCTGCTTGATGAAATGCGCCGAGAGCTTGCCTTCCGAACGCAGTCTCAACCCATTGAGATCGCCGGGAACCTTGATGGCGTGCTTGGTGTTGATGTAGCTCTTGGCGTAGCCGTAGAAGCCCCAGCCGACCACCTCGATGTTGTGCTTGTTGAGGATCTTGTTGACGTCCTTGCCAAGAGAGCCGTGCAGCAATTTGAGCAAATCGCCGGCATCAGTGACCAGAAACGGGATCGTATCCCATTCCAGTGCCGGTTCCTGATTGCCCCACCAGTGCATGCCCAGAATGCCCATGTTGGTGGTATTGTTGGCGATGCCCTGACCCATGTTGGATTCATTCAGCAGCGATCCGGACGGATAGGTCTGGACCGTTATCTTGCCATCGCTCATCTTTTGGATGTTTTTCGCGATAGCATTGCCCTGCATGTCGGTCGCGGTGTGCGGAGGCATATACCAGGCAAAGCGGATGGTCAGATCCTGCGCGGACGCCGGCAACGCAAAAGACGCTGCCCATGCGAGAATCACGATGCTCAGAACCCCCAGAAATGGTACTCGCAGTCTTTTGTTCATGTTCTGATTCTCCTCCATCCGCTCGTTGATATGCCCATGAACTCAGAATAGAACCTCACTCCGGGTTACGCAATTGTGTTTGCCATGGGTAACGACAATGCCCGGAAGGTGACAGAATCAAATGGCTTGTCTGATTTGCCCTGCAGTGGCATACGCTGGATATGGAGGCGTTTATGACTGACCCCACCGAGCGTTTCAGCGATCGGGCCCAGGATTACGTGTTGGCGCGTCCCGGCTATCCAAAGGAGGTGCTGGAGTGGCTGCAAGCCGCGGGTGCACTGCCAGGCGGCGCGATGATTGCCGATATTGGCGCGGGCACCGGCATTGCCTCGACGCTGTTTCTGGCGGCGGGGTATCAGGTGCTTGCGGTCGAGCCCAATGCGGCCATGCGTGCGCGGGCGGAACAACGCCTCGGCCCGCAGTATCCCGGCTTCAGCAGTGTACAGGGGCGCGCGGAGGCAACCACCCTGCCGTCGCAATCCGTGGATTTGGTAACTGTCGCTCAGGCCCTGCACTGGTTCGACATCGATGCCTGCCGCCGCGAATTCATGCGCATACTCAAGCCCGGCGGCGCGTTGGTCGTGCTCTATAACACACGCTGCAACGATGCCTCGCCCTTCATGCGCGACTATGAAGCTCTGGTGCAGGACTACAGCATCGACTATGAGCAATTCCGGCACGAAAATCTCGGCCCGGACGTGTTCGGGCGCCTCTACGGGTCTGCCGGCTATCGCTATCATGCGATCGCGAACCTGCATCCGGCCAACCACGCGCAAATGGTCGCGCGGGCGTCTTCATCGTCGTATCTGCCCGGCCATGGGCAGCCGCGCCACGAGGCGTTGCTGAAGGCACTGGACGCCGTATTCGACCGCCACCAGGCGCAGGGTCAGGTAACTTTTGTCTACAAGACCGAAATCTATTGCGGATTTCCGTCAGCGGCGGCAAGCACGGGCGAGTGATCCCTGACCCGTCGCCGATCGTTATCTGGCCGCTTCCGGTGATGCGATCATCTCGCGCGCGTGTGCACGCGTCTGCGCGGTGATCTTCAGCCCGCCGAGCATGCGGGCGACTTCTTCCACGCGCGCCTCCGGGTCCAGCGCTTCGATGTGCGTGAACGTCTGTCGGTCGCGGATCTCCTTGCGCACGTGCAGGTGATGGTTTGCCTGCGCCGCCACTTGCGGCAGATGGGTGACGCACAGTACCTGCGCATGCCCGCCGAGCCGGCGCAGCAGGCGGCCGACGATTTCCGCCACGCCGCCTCCGATCCCGGCGTCCACTTCATCGAAGATCATGGTCGGTAGGGCCGTTTGCTCCATCGCGATCACCTGGATCGCGAGGCTGATGCGCGACAACTCCCCACCGGATGCCACCCGCGCGAGAGGGCGCGGCGGCTGTCCCGGATTGGCGCTGATCCGGAATTCGATCTGATCGATGCCCTGCGGGCGCGGGTCGCCGCTGTCCGGCGTGTCGATCTGAATCTCGAAGCGGCCCTCGGGCATGCCGAGGGTCTTGAGGGTTTCGGTGACCGCGCCGGCCAGTTCCGTGGCTGTTCGCTGTCGCGCCTTGCTGAGTTCGGAAGCGGCGGCACGATAGTCCTCTTCGGTCGTTGCCAGAGCCGCCTCGATGCGTGCTACTTCGTCCGCTGCGCCTTCGATTTCAGCCAGCTCCGTGCGCAAGCCTTCCAGGTGCTCATCAAGCGCGTCCGGGGCTATGCGGTGTTTGCGCGCCATGTCGTGGATGTCTGCCAGCCGCTGTTCCACCGTTTGCAGGCGTTCCGGGTCCGGGCTCAGGCGATCGAGCGCATGGCGCAGCGCGTCCGCGGCCTCCCTGACCTGAATCGACGCACTCTCGGCCAGTTCAGCGGCCTCCGCGAAACCGCTGTCGATGGCGGCGATTCCTTGCGCAAGGTCGGTGGCGCGGCCGATTAGCTCGTGAACCGACCCCTCGTCGCCTTCGTAGAGCAGGGTCAGCGCCTGTTGACCGTCCTGCAGCAACCGCTCGACGTTAGCCAGACGGCGGAGTTCCGTGTCCAGTTCCTCAAGTTCGTTGGAGTGAAATTCCAGCGCTTCCAGTTCGCGGATCTGGTAACGCAGGAAGTCGGTGCGGTCGGTGCCCCGGTCGCCGCTGCGGAGTTGGTCGATCCGGGCCCGCAGGCTGTGCCAGGACCGGGCGAGTTCCGCGACGCGGGCACGCAACTCGGGCGCCACACCGTAGCGATCCAGCATGTCCTGCTGGGCGCGGCGCTGGAAGAGTCTTTGATGAGCATGCTGGCCGTGAATATCGACCAGTTGGCCGCCCAGCTCGCGCAGATCGCGCGCCGTCGCCTGGCGACCGTTGATGTAGCAGCGGCTGCGCCCGTCGCGGCTGACGACACGCCGGATCAGACAGGCATCGGCGTCATCCTCGTCCTTCAGATCACGCTCATCCAGCCAGTCTCGCGCGGGCCGCGCATCCGCCAGGTCGAATTCGGCGTCCACTTCGGCGCGCGTGGCGTCGCCGCGAATGCTGTCACTTTCGGCTCGATCGCCCAGCAGCAGGCCGAGCGCGTCGAGGAGGATCGATTTGCCGGCACCGGTTTCGCCGCTCAGCACGGTCATCCCGGTGCCGATTTGCAGCACCAGGTCGTCGATGATCGCGAACTGGCGAATACGCAACTGCCTCAGCACGGTTCCGGTTTTCCGTCGTCGGGCGCGACCGGCGTCGCCCCTGGCAGGCGCTGGCCGCGGCCCCAGTGCAGCTTGTTGCGCAGGATGTTGAAGTAGTCGTAGGACTTCGGATGAATCAGCTTGAGGCGGATGTCCGCGCGGCGCACCGTGATCCGGTCCTCACCGGTCAGCGGCTGGTTATCCTGTCCATCGAAGGTGACCACTGCCGGGGGGGCGCTGCCGCGGGCGAGCCGCACCTCGATCTCCATTGCACCGTCGACCACGATCGGGCGATCGCTCAATGTGTGCGGGCAGATCGGCACCAGCGCCAGCGCGTCGAGCGTCGGATAAAGTACCGGCCCGCCGCCCGAGAGGGCGTAGGCAGTAGAGCCGGTCGGGGTGGCGACGATGATGCCATCGGCCCGGTGGTGGCTGATGAAATCGCCGTTCATGTAACTGTCGAACTCCAGAATGCGCAGCAGCTCCATATTGCGCACCACGACGTCGTTTACGCTGTGGAACTTGCCCAGGGAACGCGCTCCCCGGTGCACCTCGCTTTCCAGCATGATGCGCTCTTCGACCACATACTGCCCGTCCAGGATCTCGTCGAAGATGTCGTTCATCTGCTCCGGCAGCACATCGACCATGAACCCGAGCCGGCCCAGGTTGACGCCGACGATCGGTACGCCGTGCCGTGCCACTACGCGGCTGGCGTTCAGCAAGGTGCCATCGCCGCCAATGACGACGATCAGGTCGCAGCGTGCCGCGATGTCCGCGCGCGGCAGGCACGGATAGTGCTGATCGGGCAGATAACGGTGGCTATCGGCATCAACCATGACGGTGACGCCGCGGTCGGCCAGGTGCGCGGCCAGCAACGCCACAGTAGTGCCAATGCTGGCATCCTCGTATTTACCGATAAGGCCCACGGTGTGGAACGGCGGCATGGAAATTTTCACTGACGGAAATTGCTGAAACTTACCACGGTGCGGGTATCCTCACAAAGGTAAGGCACCTGCCGCGACGTCCGGAGGGCCTGTGCGGATTTTCGTACTGTCGAAAAAGGTCCTTGAATAATGCGACCTCGGCCCGTATCATTAGCCACTCTCCAAGTGCGGGGTGGAGCAGTCTGGCAGCTCGTCGGGCTCATAACCCGAAGGTCGCAGGTTCGAATCCTGCCCCCGCTACCATCGCAAATTGACATACAGCGGCGAGTCCGCCCGCTGTAATTTCTGCTGTTAAACCA